>PAHJ01000152.1 GCA_002705565.1 Geminicoccus sp.
GTGCTGGAGCTGACGCGGCAAATGGGGATCGGTGCGCAGTTCGGGGGCAAGTATTTCTGCCACGACGTCCGCGTGATCCGGCTTCCGCGGCATGGTGCGTCCTTGCCCATCGGGCTGGGTGTATCCTGCGGCGCGGATCGGCAGGCCATGGCGAAAATTACCCGTGAGGGGGTTTTCCTGGAGCAACTCGAAACCGATCCAGCCCGCTTCCTGCCAGAGATCGACGAGAGCCAGATCCAGGGCGAAGCTGTCGCCATCGACCTGAACCGTCCGATGAATGACATTCGCGCGCAGCTCTCACAGCTGTCGGTAACCACAAGGGTTATGCTGACCGGCACGATGATTGTGGCGCGCGACCTGGCGCATGCGAAGATCCGCGCGCGGGTCGAGGCCGGTGAAGCCATGCCGGAGTACTTCAAAGACCATCCCGTCTATTACGCAGGCCCCGCCAAGACCCCCGAAGGTTACGCCTCTGGTGCCTTTGGGCCCACGACCGCCGGGCGGATGGATGCTTTTGTCGATCAGTTTCAGGGGCTGGGGGCGTCGATGGTCATGCTTGCCAAGGGCAACCGCAGCCCGCAAGTCCGCGAGGCCTGCGCCCGCCACGGTGGGTTCTACCTGGGCACCATTGGCGGGGTCGCAGCCAAGGTCGCGCAGAACTGCATCAAAGCCATGGAAGTGCTGGAATATCCTGAATTGGGGATGGAAGCGATCTGGAAGATCGAGGTCGAGAACTTCCCGGCTTTCGTCATTATTGACGACAAGGGCAACGACTTTTTCAAGGACTTAAAGATCTAGAAAACCGTGGCGGCGCGTCGTGCGCTGCCTCCGGTTTTTGACGGCCTCCACGCTGCTGGCACGGGTCCGTTCAGAAGCCTATACGGCTAAAGGGACTCTTGATTTCCTGGGGTTGTTTGTTGAAGGGGGACGTGGTCTGACAGTGGTGTTTGTCACGTGTGCCCCGGAGGCTGCTTGAGCCTGTTCGAAATCATCAACGTCATCCTGCCACTCTATCTGTTGATCGGGCTGGGTTTCGTGTCGATTTGGTGGGGTTGGTTTCCCGCAGCGGCCATTCCGGGTTTCGGAAAGTTTGTGCGCAACTTTGCCCTGCCCAGCGCGATTTTTCTGGCCCTGGCCCAGCGGGAAATGGACGAAGTTCTGCATCTAGGCTTTCTGCTTGCCTTTGGCATCGCCTCGGTTGCCAGTTTCTTACTCAGCCTATTCTTTGCGCGCCGCGTGGGCGGCAACGCGCCGGTGTTGATTGGCCTTTTGGCGTTGGCCGGGTCCATGTCTAATGGGCTCATGATCGGCATTCCCCTGATCACCGGCTTGTTCGGTAACGCTGCTTTAGCGGCGATTGCCCAGCAACTAATCATCGAAAACGCCCTGCTGCTGCCCGCTGGTCTGGTACTGGTGGAACTGGCGCGGGCGCGGGCGGGACAGGGGCGCGGTACAGATCCCGAAGCGCGCCTGATACCGGTGCTCAGGCGCACGATCTGGGGCGTGCTGACCAACCCCATGGTTCTGGCGCTGCTGCTGGGCATGCTGGTGTCCCTGAGCGACTGGCCCCTCCCCAATGCGCTGGAGCGGTCTGTGGGTATGGTCGCGGCAAGCGTCAGCGGTATGGCGCTGATGTTCATCGGAGTGACGCTTTTTGGGACCGACTTGCGGGCCACCCTTGGCGGTGTCTTGCCCGCCATTGCCATTAAGAACGGTTTCCACCCGCTCATGATGGCGCTGACGTTCTGGGCGGTCATGCTTGCGTGGAAGGCGATGGGGTGGATGCCCATTCCCTCACTCTACGTCAATACGGCCCTGGTGATCGCCAGTCTGCCCACGATCGGTACACTTCCGGCTATCGCTGCGGGATTTGGTCAGGGCCGGACGATATCGCTGGCTGTGCTGGTCATGACACTGGTGAGCGGGATCACGACGCCGCTGACGATCTGGCTGCTGGTTACTTTCCAGCCCTTTGCCTGAGGGCACCAGAAGCAGGCAAGCCTGTCTCACTAAGCGTCCCTGAAATAGCCACCCTTGGCCATCCCAACGCTGCTTTGGCACCTGCGAAATCGATCTCTCGCGTCGCAGTTTTGGCAGCCCCGCAGGTTTGGCCCATGGACCTGACCAAAAAAGGGTGCATCATTTCACCTGAAAAACTGAGGGAACCGAACCAATGAGTGAAGCTTACATCATCGACGGAACACGCACCCCCTTTGGTCGATTTGCCGGTGCCTTGAGCGCGGTCAGAACGGACGACCTCGCCGCGCTTCCCATCCGAGCCTTGATGGAGCGGTTTCCAGATCTGCCGTGGGAGCAGGTGGACGATGTGATCTATGGAGACGCCAACCAAGCGGGAGAAGACAACCGCAACATCGCACGAATGGCGGGCCTGCTGGCCGGACTGCCTGTGGATGTGCCGGGGATGACCGTAAACCGCCTGTGCGGCTCGGGTCTGGAGGCGGTCGCCTACGCAGCGCGCACGATCAAAGCGGGCGAGGGCGACTTTTTTGTCGTCGGCGGGGTTGAAAGCATGTCCCGTGCGCCCTTCGTCATGCCCAAAGCAACCACGCCGTTCAGTCGCAACGCGGAGGTCTACGACACCACTATTGGCTGGCGCTTTGTCAATCCGAAGATGAAGCAGCTGTACGGCATCGATTCCATGCCGGAGACCGGCGAAAACGTTGCGGAGGACTACGGTATCAGCCGCGCGGATCAGGACGCTATGGCTTTGCGCTCTCAGCAGCGCGCAGCAGCGGCCCAGTCCAACGGCCGCCTGGCCAAGGAAATCACCCCAGTCACCATCCCACAGCGAAAGGGCGATGACGTGGTGGTTGAGCTGGACGAGCACCCACGCGAAACCACCCTGGAAAAGCTCGGCAAACTGTCCACGCCTTTCCGGGACGGTGGAACCGTAACGGCAGGTAATGCCTCTGGCGTCAACGATGGTGCGGCGGCGCTGCTGGTGGTCTCTGCTGCCTTTGCAAAAAAACACGGCCTGACGCCGCTTGCGCGCGTTGCAGGCACCGCGACCGCAGGCGTTCCGCCTCGGGTCATGGGCATTGGCCCGGTTCCAGCCACGCGCAAGCTGTTGGGGCGCTTGGGGTGGTCGGTCGAGGATCTGGATGTGGTCGAGCTGAATGAAGCCTTTGCGGCGCAGGGTTTGGCTGTGCTGCGCGAACTCGGCATCGACGAAGCTGGCGAGGGCGTGAACCCGAATGGGGGCGCAATCGCTATTGGTCATCCGCTGGGCGCGTCCGGGGCACGGTTGGCGCTGACGGCAGCTTATGAGTTGCGGGACAAGGGTCTCAACCGCGCGCTGTGCACCATGTGTGTTGGTGTCGGGCAGGGGATCGCTTTGGGGCTGGAGCGGGTCTAACCCCGCGGATCAGAACCCGCCGCTTTGTGACAGACCGCCCAGTCGTCCACTGATGGCGTGAAATTCGGTGACCATCTCGTTGATGATGGTGTCCACCGGTTTCACTTCGTCAATCAAGCCTGCCGACTGTCCCGCCAGCGCGACCGAGGCTTCCATGTCGCCGCCAAAGTAGAGATCCTTAATCGCACCCATCACAGAGAAATCCATGCGGCCTTCTTCAGCAATTGCAGCACTTCGCTCGGTTTTCAGTGCGCGGATGCAGGGTGAGGCTTTCTTGTTCAGCACGTAGGTGCCGGTGGTTTCAGCGTCAAGAATCGCGGATTTGAAGTTCGTGTGGACGGGGCTTTCGGCCGAAGACACAAAGCGCGTCCCCATCTGAACCGCTTCCGCCCCCAGCGCAAACGCCGCTGCCATACCTCGACCGTCACAAATGCCGCCAGCGGCGATCATCGGAATGTCGCTGACCGCGCGGATGCCTTGGAGCAGGACCATGGTGGAGACTTCTTCGGGATTCTTGAAACCGCCGCCTTCGGCCCCTTCAACCACCAGACCGTCCACCCCGCACTCGATGGCTTTGAGTGCAGCCTTGACCGTCGGGACGGCGTGATAAACCACGATCCCAGCTTCCTTCAACGGGCCAATGAACTTGGCGGGTGATCCGGCCGAGGTGGTGACGAACTTGACCCCGCTGTCGCAGATATAGCGCGTCATGGCGTCATCCCGCAGAAACAGGATGGGTAGATTGACCCCGAAAGGCGCGGCGGTCAGGTCTGCCATGGCCTCGATTTCGGCCTTGCAGTTGTCGGTTTCGCCGCTGCTGGTTTCGATGATGCCCAAACCGCCAGCATTGCTCACCGCCGAGGCCAGCTGTCGCCGTGCAATCCAGCCCATGGGGGCTTGGACAATGGGAAGCCGGGCGCCTGAATGGGCGAGGAAACGGTTTGTTGTGGGTGTGGTCTCGGTCATGCTCGCAGTTCCTTTCTATGCCCCTGGAATACCCAGCTCAGATACGCCACCACGCGCCCCGGACCAGGCCAGTGGATCGCCCAGAAAAGCCTCAACCTGGTCCAGCGTTTCGCCATCGAATGCGGCTTGCTCACGCGCCTGAGCCAAAACATCCCGCCAGGTCGCCAACGCATGCAATTGCACCCCGTGGGCTTCCAAGGCAGGGCGAGTCTGGGGGAAAATATCGTAGAAGAACAGCACGAACGTATGCCCGCAGTTGCCGCCCGCGTTCCGAATGGCATCGATAAACCGGAACTTTGAGCCGCCGTCGGTGGTCAGGTCTTCGACCAGCAGAACCCGCTTGCCCTCGACCGGCGCGCCTTCGATTTGCGCGTCCCGACCGAAGCCTTTGGGCTTCTTGCGCACATAGTTCATCGGCAGTTCCATGCGGTCAGCGATCCATGCGCTGAACGGAATACCCGCGGTTTCACCGCCAGCGATTGCGTCGAATGCCTCCAACCCAACGTCGCGATACAGTGTGGAGACCGCGAAATCCATCAGCACTGAGCGCAGGCGGGGATGGGAGATCAGGCTGCGGCAATCGATGTAAACCGGGCTCTTCATGCCGCTGGTCAACGTATAGGGCTCATCCGCGCGGAAATTGACGGCGCCGATTTCCAGCAAAGCGCGTGCGGTGATGCGCGCCATCAGAGCGGGGTCGGCAAAGGCGGGGGAGTGCATGGGCTGTCCTTGGCGGTTGGAAGGGGCGTTGGGCGTGGATCGCTGGAAATATTGTGCGCGATCAGCGGATCACGCGCCAGTGGATAGGGCGTATCGGGTCAAATACGGTCACGGTTTCCTCACCTACGATGATCGGTGCGGGCACGGGCTGGGGCGTTTCAACCCGTTCGAGCTGCAGCGTGCTTGTATTGACGGGCAGACCATAGAAGTCCGCGCCGTGCCGGCTGACAAAGCCTTCGAACCGGTCCAGCGCCCCGGCGTCTTCGAAGGTCTGTGCGAGGCAGGCCAGCGCATTGGGCGATGAGAACACCCCCGCGCAGCCGCAGGCGTTCTCTTTGAGGTGTGTCGGGTGCGGAGCGCTGTCGGTGCCGAGAAAGAAGCGCGGATTGCCGCTGGTCGCTGCGCTCAACAGCGCGTCCTGGTGGGTTGAACGCTTGAGGATCGGCAAGCAGTAGTAATGCGGTCTGACACCGCCCACCAGCATGTGGTTCCGGTTGAGCATCAAGTGCTGCACCGTGATGGTCGCGCCCATCAGCCCCTCTGGTGCGCTGGCGACGTAGTCGGCGCCATCGCGGGTGGTGATGTGCTCCATGACCACGCGCAGTCGGGGAAAGCGCTGGCGCAGCGGGTCGAGCACGTCGTCGATAAACCGCGCTTCACGGTCAAAGATGTCGATGTCCGGCGCTGTAACTTCGCCATGGGTGAGCAGCGGGATGCCCAGCGCTTCCATGCGCTCGAACACGCCATGGGCGTTGGCAAAGTTGCGCACACCGGCGTCAGAGTTCGTGGTGGCACCAGCAGGGTAGAGCTTCAGCGCGGTGATGACCCCAGCGGCAAAGGCGGCTTCGACGTCGTCGGGATCGGTAGTTTCGGTGAGGTAGAGCGTCATCAACGGGGTAAAGTCCGCGCCGTCGGGAATGGCAGCTTGAATGCGCTCGGCATAGGCCGCAGCATCTGCGCCCGTGCGGACCGGGGGCACGAGGTTGGGCATGATAATGGCGCGCGCAAAGTCCTGTGCGCTGTGCGGCACCACGGCACGCAGCATGACGCCATCGCGAAGGTGTAAATGCCAGTCGTCAGGACGGGGGATGGTAATGGTCGAGCTCATGTCCTGTGCTTAGCGGAAGCATCCGCGTCTTGTCACGCGCAGAGGCCTCATGGCTCCGCCGATCTGATCCACGCCTTATTCTCGCAATGACGGCGCATCAGCCACAGCGAGATTTTTGATGGTTGAGGGCGACAGCCGACCGGCGACGAGGTCGTCCCATCACCCGCGTGAAAGTAAAAACGCCCCGAACGGCTATCGTTCGTTCCGCAAATGCCGGTTCAAAACCACCTGCACCGACCGCATCATCAGGATCAGCACTGCCGTCACCGCCACAAAGTACAGCGCCACAATCGGGTAGGCGATAAACGGGTTGAAGGTCCGTTCGGCAAAGTATTGTGCGTAGTACAAAGCATCTCCGCTCTGTCGCCGCACCGGAAAGCCAGCGCCCAGAAACACAATTGTCGTAGCGTGAAACAGGAAGATCGCCTCGTTGGTATAAGCAGGCCAGGCGAGCCGCATCATGGTCGGAAAGGTCACATCCCGAAATCGGTCAAAGGGCCGAAGCGCAAAGGCGCGCGCGGCCTCAAGGTCAGTGTTCGGCACCGCCCTGTACGCGCCATAGAGGATCTCCGCCGAATAGCACGCCGTGTTGAAGAACAGCACCACACTGGCCCCATAAGCCGCCGTCCGAAACACGCCCGCGCCCAGGGAAGCAAAAATCAGGTAGCCGATGAAAAACTGGATCAGCAGCGGCGTTCCGCGAAAGGTGTAGATCAACACGCGCGCTGGCGTGCTCAGGAACCACTCATCACGAGCCTTGAGCAGCCCGAGGCTTAGCGCCAGAAAGAACCCTGTGCTGAGTGAAACCGCCCCGAACAGGATGTTGCGCAGCATGCCCGAACCGATCAGCACCGTGATGTTGCACATGTTGATGGGCGACCCGCCCCGTGTGTTGGTGGAACCGGGCAGCGAACGCTCACCGATGCCAAAGCTTCGGAGGGCGTAGTTGTCCAGGGCCGTCAGGCACTCGTTGATCATCTCCAAGATCAGACCCTCCCGCTGGAGGCGTTGTTGATCGACATGCCTTGGTTAAACCGCCGCTCCAGCCGCGAGAACACCAGCTGTGACCCCATGGTCAGCAGCAAATAGAAGACCCCAAGCGCGAGGAAGTACCACAGCTTCCAGTCTCCGTGCGGGTAGGTCGAATAGCGCCGCGTCGCCACCTTACCCAGCAGATCAGCGTAGTAGATGATGTCTTGGATCCCCAGCAGGAACAGCAGCGGTGTGGCCTTGATCAGGATCAGCCACAGGTTCGAAAACCCCGGTAGCGCAAAGCGCCACATCTGCGGCATGTGGATGTCCCGGAACACTTGAAACCGCGTCAGACCAAAGGCTGCACCGGTTTCCCGCTGGCCAAAGGGAACGGCCTTGAGTGCGCCATCGATGATGTTCGCAGCAAACGAGCCAAAGACGATGCCGTAAGCAACGATCGCCAGCACGATCCGATTGAACTGCGTTGGGATGATTGCTGCGTCTGGGCAGGGCTGCAGGTTGATCCCGTTGAAGAACGGTTCGACCACGTCGCGGCAATAGATGGCTTTGTGCAGGAAAAATTCGATCCCGATTTCGATGGTCAACGGCACAAACAGGAAGAAAATGATGTCCGGAATACCCCGGACCATAATGACGTAGATCGAGCAGATCTGGCTAATAATCGGCCAGCGCGACGCCTTGCCGAGCGCCCCCATAAAGCCGAGCAGCAATGACACTGGCACGGTAAAGGCGAGGATCAGCATGACCACACCGGCAGCGCGGAAAATGCTGAGGTGTTTCTTAGTGGTGAAGTAACAGGAGAACCATTGCAGCCGGTCCTGCAGACTGATGCTCAGGCTTTCATCGCCGAGCGCGATCTTCACCTGTTCGGCGATGGCGGGGCAATATTCGAACATCAGCGGCTCACCGAGGCTGACAGAAACTGCTGCAGACGTTCAGACTTGGGATTGTCGAACAGCTCTTTGGGCGTGCCTTCTTCTTCGATCCGGCCCTGATGCAGGAATACGACCTTGTCGGCCACATCGCGGGCAAAACGCATATCGTGGGTCACAAGCAACATGGTCCGGTCTTCATCGGCCAGGGACTTGATCACCCGCAATACTTCTCCTTCAAGTTCGGGGTCCAGCGCCGAAGTCGGCTCGTCGAACAGCAGTGCTGCCGGGTCCATCGCCAGCGCACGCGCAATCGCGGCTCGCTGCTGCTGTCCTCCCGATAACTGCGCAGGAAAGGCGTCGGCCTTGTCGTCAATCCCGACCCGGCGCAGCGTGTCTGTGGCGCGCTGACGGGCTTCCTGCTTCGAGCGCTTGAGCACCCGGCGCTGAGGCAGCACAACGTTGTCCATGATCGTCAAGTGAGCCCACAAGTTGAACTGCTGGAACACCATGGAAAGGTTGGCGCGGATGCGGTTTACCTGCGCCGCATTGGACGGCAAGCGGTCATTCCCCTTGGGCTTAAAGGTGATGTCCTCTCCGCTGATGGCGATCCGACCCTTCTCAGGGACTTCGAGCAGATTGACGCAGCGCAGCAGCGTTGACTTTCCCGACCCTGAGGAGCCAATCATTGCAACGACGTCTCCTTTGTTGGCCGTCAGGTTGACGCCCTTGAGGACATGGAGGTCGCTGAACGACTTATGAATGTCGGACAGCTCAATGACGGGCTGGTCCTGTGGCTCGGGTGGGATCATGCGATAGAGGTCCTAGAGCAAAAACAGCTACAAAGGTCTATTGCCTGCACCGGTTAAGTCAATGTTCAACCCTGTTTCGCATAAAATCAAACCCTGTCCACGTCGCCCGTTTTGAGGTCGCGATGGTCTCCCGCCAGCAGCGGGCAGGGGCAATAACGGAGGCGCCAGCCGACCGGCGACAAGGTCGCCGTCCCTTGCGCGTGATCGCAGCGCAGGCCGCGCAGCGGCCAAGCGTAGAGCGCGCCACCCGAAAACCGCTGTTTCCCTTTTGACAAAATGACCGCACAAATGTACGGCATATTTCCATGAATGGCATAAATGTATCATCCAGCAGCTCTCCCGAAGCCGTCCTCGACCGCCTCGCAGAAGCGCACGCCGATCTTCCTCCCCAGCTGAAGAAAGCCGCCACCTGGGTGCTTGAGAACGCAGCGTCTGTGTCGGTGTCGTCCGTCCGGGAAATTGCCGAGGCCGCTGAGGTCAAGCCGAACACTCTGGTCCGCATGGCCCGTGCCATCGGTTTTGACGGTTTTGAAGACTTCCGCGAGCCTTTCCGTGCTGAGGTCCGTGCGGGGCGGGAGAGTTACACAGACCGTGCCCGCTGGTTGCAGGACCTTGCCGAGGGCGGCAAGCTTGACCGGCTCTTTGCTGACATGGCAACCGCGTCGATGAACAATGTCGAGGCGCTGTTTTCGTCCACCGATACGGCCTCGATCCGCGCCGCCGCCCGCGACATTCTAAGCGCGCGTGCCACTTTTATCCTGGGCATGGGCATCGCCAACCCGCTGGCGCGCAATTTCGCCTACCTAGCGTCGATGGCCGTGGACACAGTCAGCGCTATTCCCCAGGACGGCGCTTTGCCTGTGGACGCACTCGCCCGCGCCAAGCCTGGTGATATCTTGCTCGCCATGACCTTCAAGCCCTATCGCCGCGATGTCGTCGAAGCGGTCCAGGTGGCTCACGATCAGGGGCTTGGCATCATTGCCCTGTCCGACAGCCCCGCCAGCCCCATACTGCGTGACGCCCGTCATGGTTTTCTGGTGCCGGTGGACACGCCGCAGTTTTTCACTTCCACCGTCGCCCTGTCGGCTTTCCTCGAAGCGCTGATGGCCTTTGTGATCGCCGAGGCGGGTGAAAATGTCGTCTCTTCGATTGATCGCTTTCACCAACGGCGGCAGGAATTGGGTATCTATCTGGAAAGCGGAGAGTAGGCCGTCGTCATGTCCCAGCGTGTTTCAAAACAACCGGTCCCAGCCACCACCACATCCGCCACCACAGCCACCGCGAGCGATGGCAACGACAGCGTGATCCGTTCTCTCGAAGGCAAGTATTACACCAGCCCCGAGATCTTCGCCGCTGAGCAAACCGGACTGCTGACGCACACCTGGCAGTTTGCTGGCCACGTCAGCCAGGTCGAGAACACCGGTGACTACTTCGCGTTTGAGATGTCGGGCGAACGCCTGTTTTGCCTGCGCGATCGCGACGGCGAAGTGCGCACGTTCTACAACGTCTGCCAGCACCGCGCGCACGAGCTCGTATCGGGCAGCGGTAATTCATCGCTGATCGTCTGCCCCTACCACGCCTGGACCTATGAGCTGACAGGCAAGCTGCGCGCGGGGCCAAACATCCGCTCCGTACCGAACTTCCCCAAGTCGGAAATCTGCCTGACCGGCGTCCGCACGGAAGTGTTCCACGGCTTTATCTTCGTCAACCTCGACCCCGACGCGCGCGCTATGGACGAGTGGTTCCCCGGCGTGCGTGAACAGCTCGGCGCTTTTGTGCCGCAAATCGACGCCCTCAAGCCGCTGGAATGGGTTGAAATCCCAGAGCAATGCAATTGGAAAGTGTCGATTGAGAATTACTCCGAGTGCTACCACTGCTCGCTCAATCACCGNACCTTTGCCACNGGCGTNGTNAAACCCGAGACCTANGANATTCAGCCNCAGGGNTACTGNCTGCGNCANACCACGGAATGCCAGAACCTCGACGCCATGACCTANCCGATNGANCTGGACAGCAACGCCTANGCGGGCTCGTACAGCAGCTGGTTTCTGTGGCCAACGTTCTCGTTCCAGGTTTATCCCGGTAACGTCCTCAACACCTATCACTGGCGCCCGCATGGACCGGAGAACTGTACGGTCTGGCGCGGTTGGTTCACGGAAGGCGGCGTTGACTCCGAAGTAATCCGTCAGTTGGCCGTGCAGGACCGTGAAACCACGGTTGAGGAGGACGTCCACCTGGTCGAAAGCGTTCAACGCGGTCTCAAATCCCGTGGCTACGTGCCCGGCCCGCTGGTCCTGGACCCGGGCTGTGGTGTCAACTCCGAACACTCCATCCGTGCCCTCCAGCAATGGATGCGAGAGGGGGTCGAAGGCGTCAGTCAGCTCGGGTGAAACCAACTCGCGTGAAATCACAAGAGCCTAAAGCAACCCAAAGAAAAGGGGCCTAAAACAAGAATATCCCCCTGACCCACTCTCGCATAGCGTTGAGGAAGAGGGTTAAAGCGGAGGCGGTAGCCGACCGGCGGCATGGCCGCCGATTCTTGCGCGTGATCGAAGCGCAGGCCGCGCAGCGGCCAAGCGTAGAGCGCGCCACCCGTCTTCTGCCGTCCCCCATACCAACTCAGCTGACAACGGAGCTACCACCCCATGCAACACGACCTTTTCGAAACCGGCCTTAACCAGCGCAAGGCCACCCTCGGCGCCGAATACGTGGAGAAGAATCTCGCCGCTGCCGACGACTTCACGCGTCCGTTTCAGGAAGCCATGACCGCGTGGTGCTGGGGCTTTGGTTGGGGGGACGAGGCCATTGACGCCAAGACCCGCTCGATGATGAACCTCGCCATGATTGGCGCGCTGGGCAAGATGCACGAATGGGAAATCCACTGCCGCGGGGCCATCACCAACGGGGTCAGTATGGAGGAAATCCGCGCCATCATCCATGTGGTGGGCATCTACTGCGGTGTTCCACAGTCGCTTGAATGTTTCCGCGTTGCCCGTAAAGTCCTTGAAGAACAGGACATGCTCTAATCGCTGCCGGTCCGGCGGCAGGGGGGTGTCCTGGCTCATTGCCGTCAGGCAAGGAGCCGCTTGGGAAGGACTGATCACATGAGCCGCAAATCCAGCCGCCGAACCACGCAACGCGCATCACGGTCGAGCGCTCCTGTGGTCTGGCCTGGCGTTCAGGGGGGGCAGTTCCTGCCTCTGGATCCTGGGCAGATCGACGCCATCCACCGTGCCGCCCTGGTGGTGCTCGAACGCACCGGCATGGGGGAGATCCCTCCCGTGGTCGAGCAGGCGCTCGCTGAAAAAGGCCTGCGGGTGGGCTCGGATGGTCGCATGAGTTTCCCGCCAGCGCTGGTCGAAGATGCTATTGCTCAGGCCCGTCGCGACGTTGTCTTGTGGGGCCAGGGCGCGGACACGGCGCTCGAACTGCGCGGAAACCGGGTTTACGTAGGCTCCGGCGGTGCAGCGCCCAATGTCATCGATCGCTCAACTGGCGCGTACAGGCCTTCAACCCTCCGCGATCTCTATGATGCCGCGCGTATGGTTGATGCCCTTGAACACATCCATTTCTTCTGCCGTTCGCTGGTGGCAACCGACTTGCCGGATCCACGCAGTCTGGACATCAATACGGCCTTTGCCTGTCTCGCCGGAACGGGCAAGCACGTGACTGTGCAGGCCTCGCACCCCGACCACGTCGCTGCGATCGCGGATCTGGCACACAGTGTGGCCGGTGGCCGGGACGCTTTCGCTGAACGCCCGATCCTGTCGCTCAACATCAACCACGTTGTACCGCCACTTCGCTTTGATGCTGACAGTGCCGGGGTCATGGCCGAAGCGGCGCGCCTGGAGCTGCCCTTTCACATCAATAGCTTCGATCAAGCCGGGGCCAGCAGCCCCGCAGCGCTGGCTGGAGCGGTGGTGCAGGCGGTCGCCGAAACCCTTGCGGGGCTGGTCTTCGCCCAAGCCATTAACCCGACCTGCAAAGCGGTGTTCGGCCCGCGTCCGATGATCACCGATCTGCGCTCAGGGGCTATGACGGGCGGTTGCGGAGAGCAGGCAATCGCCATGGCCGCAGCGGTCCAGATGGGCCGTTTTTACGACCTGCCGACCTCCTGCATCGCTGGTGCTGCCGACAGCAAGAGCCCGGATGTCCAGAGCGGCTACGAGAAAGCGCTCACCGTGGGTCTCGCCGCGCACGCCGGATGCAACTTCATCACCCAGGCCGGTGGCATGCAGGCGGGTTTGATGGGGGCCTCTTTTGACTCCTACGTCATCGACAATGAAATGCTTGGTGTGATCCTGCGCTCCGTGCGCGGCATCGAAGTCACCGAGGAAACCCTGTCTGTTGGCATCATCGATGAAGCCGTCCGCGGGGAGGGGCATTTCCTCGGCGCAGCTGATACGCTGGGCCGGATGACCACGGAGTATCTCTATCCCGCACTCGCCGACCGCGACTCGCCGGAGGAGTGGGAGGCCAGTGGCCGCGCTAACCTCTCCCAGCGTGCACACCAGTTTGCAGATCGTATCCTCGCCGAACACTTCCCCCGGCATATTGCGGCGCAGACCGAAGCGAACCTGCGCGCCACCTTTGATATTCAGCTGGCGCCCGAAGCGATGTTGCCCCTTGGCAGTCGCCCCGCAGGTCAGGAGCAAAAAGCATGAAAATTGCCGTCGTCGGTGCCGGAGCCATGGGCTCGATTTACGCGGCCCTGCTCTCTGAGGCTGGTAACAGCGTCTGGGCCATCGACCCCAACCAAGCCCATTTGGACGCCATCAATCGCCACGGTCTCAGCCTCACTGGCCCGCAGGGCACGCAGCGGTTCGACCGGATAACCGCCGTACCAGACGCGGCTGCGGTGGGTGGTCAGGTGGATCTGGTGGTTCTGGCCACCAAAGCCCTTCACGTGCCCCAAGCCGTGCAGAATCTTGCCTCTATCCTGGGACCGGCGACGACCGTGTTGGCCATGCAAAACGGCCTGGGCGCGGCGGAACGCGTGCAGCAAAATCTGCCCGAGACTGCGCACGAAGTGCACGTCGCCCTTGGCGTCGCTCAGGGGTTTGGTGCTTCAGTTGAAGCGCCTGGTCAGGTGCGCTTTGCCAACATGAAGTTGATGCGCTTCGGCGAAACAGTCGATGGCGATAGCCCGGTGATGGAGGCACTGGCACGCACGTGGCGCGAGGCCGGTTTCCAAGCGCAGGCCTACGCCAATCTGCGCCAGTTAATCTGGGAAAAGTTCATCTGCAACGTCACCCTTTCGGCGCCCTGTACAATTTTCCGGCAGAGTGTCGGGGCGATGAAAGCTGTGCCCGAGCAGTGGCAAATCGCACTGAACTGCGGTCTGGAAGCGGTCGCCGTGGGCCGTGCGCTGGGGGTGCCATTCTCGTTTGATGACGCCGAAACCTACATCGGTGCCTTCGCTGATTCCGTTGCCGGTGCCAAGCCCTCAATGCTTCAAGACTTCGAGGCTCGCCGCAGATCTGAAATCGATGTCATCAATGGCCGCGTCCCCATCGAAGCTGCCAAAGTCGGCCTCTCAGCCCCCCTTAATCAGACCCTCGCTGACCTCGTCCGAGCCCAGGAAGCCACTTTCTAAACCTGACTCAACCAACGAGCCACTACCGCACTGACGCATATATGGTACAAAAGTCCGCCACAGGATTGACCATCGTACAACTGTACCGTATCGATCGGGGACATGAGCGATCAAACCAAGGACCCGTCCCATGTCAGTTTCAGCGGAAAAAGCCTTTCCCACGACCGCCCGCGTCGTCATCGTTGGCGGCGGCGTCATGGGGTGTGGGCTGGCCTATCATTTGGCGCATGAGGGTTGGACGGACATTGTACTGCTGGAAAAGGCGGAGCTGACCTCGGGTTCCACCTGGCACGCTGCGGGGCAGATTACCCACTCCACCAGTTCCTTCGCGCTGGGTAAGTGCGTGGATTACAACATTGGCCTCTATTCCGGCGCGTTGGAGCGTGAAACTGGGCATTCGGTGACCTGGCATGGCTGCGGGTCGTTCCGGCTGGCCTATTCCGAGGACGAAATGGACTGGCTGCGGCACACGTTGTCGGTGGGCCGCACACTGGGCTTTAACATTGAGCTGGTGGCGCCGGAGCGGATCGCCGAGCTGCATCCGTTCTACAACCTCGAAGGCGTCATTGGCGCGCTGCACACCCCCGACGACGGCCACGTTGATCCCTCTGGCATCACCCAGGCGCTGGCCACCGGTGCGCGTCAGCGCGGCGCCCGGATCATCCGCCGTTGTCGCGCCACCGATATCAAGCAGCAACCCAATGGCGAGTGGCAGGTCTCGACCGAGCAGGGCACCATCACCTGCGAGCACGTGGTCAACGCCGGGGGTACCTATGCCCGGCAAATGGGGGAGTGGTCCGGGCTGACCCTGCCCATGACCTCGATGACCCACCACTATCTGGTGACAGACACCGTGCCTGAATTTGAAGGCCTCGATACCGAGCTGCCGGTCATCCGCGACGACGCCAAAGTTTCCGGCTACATCCGCATGGAGCAGAAATCCGGCCTGATTGGTATCTACGAGAAGGCCAACCCCAATGCCGTCTGGGTCGATCATTGCCCCTGGGAGGCCGAAAATGAGCTGTTTGAGGCCGACTATGACCGCATCATGCCCTGGCTCGAAAACGCTATGGAGCGCATGCCGGTGCTGGCTGAGCTGGGCATCAAGCGCGAAGTCCACGGCGCGATTTCCCATCCCCCGGACGGCAACCCGCTGATCGGTCCGGTTGCGGGCGCTCGGAACTACTGGTGTTGCTGCGGCACGCAAATCGGCATCGGCTGGGGCCCGGGCCTCACGCGGGAGCTGGCCCGCTGGATGGTCCACGGGGCCGCCGACATCCAGATGCGCGGCTTCGACCCCCGCCGCTTCGGGGACTACGCCACCAAGGATTGGCAGGTCGTCAAAGCCCGTGAAGACTACTGCCTACGCCACGAAATCCCTTTCCCGCACTTCAACCGGCTCGAAGGCCGCCCGGTCAAGCCCAGCCCGTTGTACCAGCGCCTCGCCGATAAGGGCGCGGTTTACGAGGAAGTCTTCGGCCACGAACGCCCGCGCTGGTTTGCCCGCGACGGCGTGGCTCAGCACGATCACTATTCCTTCCGCCACACGCCGGTTGACACCATGATAGCGCAGGAGTGCCGGGCTGTGCGAGAAGCGGTGGGGATCATGGATATCTCTGCTTTCACGAAAGTGGAGGTCAGCGGTCCGGACGCCGCCGCCTTCCTCGACCGCCTGCTGCCCAACCGCCTGCCGCAGCGGACTGGCGGGATCGGGCTGTCGCATTTCCTGCATGAAAACGGCCGGATCGAGCTGGAAACCACGGTGGTCAAGCTCGGCGAAGATCGCTTCTACCTGGTGTGCGCCGCGTTCTTCGAAACCCGCCTGACCGACTACCTCAGCCAGCGCCGCCAGCCCGGCGAGGACCTGGGGATCAGCGTGCTGTCAACCCAGTGGGCAGCGCTGGCCTTGCAAGGCCCAAAGTCCCGCGATGTGCTTGCGGCCTGCACGCCAGCGCCGCTGGACAACACCAATTTCAAGTGGCTCAGCGCGCAACGGATCGAGATTGCCGGCCACCCCGTTTGGGCCATGCGCCTATCGTACGCGGGCGAGCTAGGCTGGGAAATCCATGGCGCGGCTGAAAACATGCTCGCCATCTATGACGCGCTTTGGGCTGCTGGGGAGAGCCACGGCATCAGTGACTACGGCTCCTTCGCTATGAACGCCCTGCGGATGGAAAAGATGTTCAAGGGCGCGGGCGAGCTGACCAATGAAGTGACCCTGCCCGAAGCCGACGTCATGCGTTTCGTCAAGCTGGACAAGGCCTTCACCGGCAAGGCCGCCACGGAGGCTTCGCTGGCGAGCCCCTTGCGTTGGACCTGCGCCTATCTGGTGATCGAGCCCGAAGGCGACGAAGACGGTCACGGCGGGGAGGCGGTGCTTATGGACGGGAACGTGGTCGGTTCGACGGCGTCGGTGGCCTATGGCCCGACCGTGGATAAGATCCTCGCCTTCGCCTACATCCAACCCCGCGCCGCAACCGAAGGGCAGGCGCTGGAGGTGATTATTCAGGGCCGACCGCGGCAGGCCACCGTGGCGACCCAGCCCGTCTATGACCCGCAAAGCCTGCTCCCCCGGACAGAGGCTGCCCACGATCCCGTGACTTGATTTCGAAATCGCGCCCAACCAGAGGATCCTTTATCCATGACGTTGTTACCTGAAACGATGCGTGCCTTCGTCCTTATGGGCCACGGCGGCTTTGAGCAGTTGCAGTACAAGACCGACTGGCCCACGCCCCAACCGGCCTCTGGTGAAGTCCTCATCCGGGTGCACGCCTGCGGTTTGAACAATACCGACGTCAATACGCGGACGGCCTGGTACTCCAAAGGGGTGGAGGAAAATACCACTGGCGGTGCCTTTGAAGGTGCCGATGACGAAGACGCCACCTGGGGCGGCGCGCCGCTGACGTTTCCCCGTATTCAGGGCGCAGACGTCGCCGGTGAAGTGGTTGCGGTGGGCGAGGGCACGGATGCCAGTCTGATCGGTAAGCGGGCGATGGTCGAAACCTGGATCCGCGACTGGAACCACCCCATGGATCTGGACCGGATTGGTTATTTCGGCTCTGAGTGCGACGGTGGCTTTGCCGAATTCTGCGTCGTAGACCAGCGTTGCGTTCATCCCGTGGAAACCGCGTTGAGCGCCGCCGAACTGGCGACCTTCGCGACCTCCTACATCACCGCTGAAAACATGCTCCGCCGCGCGTCGGTCTGCGCAGATGACGTGGTCCTGGTCCCCGGCGCATCGGGAGGGGTTGGCGGCGCACTGATCCAGCTGGCCAAGCGGCGCGGCGCGCGCGTGGTCGCTCTGTGCTCTCCTGCCAAGCGCGAAAGCGTCGCGGCCTGCGGGCCTGATGCCATCCTCGACCGTTCGCCCGCCAATCTGCGCAAAGCCCTGCGTGAGGCCATCGGACAGAGCACGGTCAGTGTGGTTGCAGACGTTGTTGGTGGCGCGGGTTGGGCGGACTTGATTGACGTGATTGAGCGTGGCGGGCGCTACACCTGTGCCGGTGCAATCGCAGGCCCCATGGTCGATTTCGACCTGCGCACTTTCTACCTGCGCGATCTGACCTTCACCGGCGCAACCGTTGTCCCGCCCGGTGTGTTCGCCGACCTGGTCGGTTACATCGAGCGCGGCGAAATCAAGCCCATGCTCGCCGCCGCGTACCCGCTCGAAGACTTGCACGCGGCCCAGCAGGCTTTCATCGACAAGCGCCATGTGGGCAACATTGTCGTCACTTGCGCGTGACGGTTCGAGCCGAGAAAGGAGGCGTACCCATGAAAATCACAGGCATCACGGTCTGGCAGAAAACCCTGCCGCTGACCAAGCCCTACTGGCTGTCTGGGGGGCGACTGAAGTTTGAGGCGCTGGACAGCACGTTCGTCCGGATCGAGACCAGCGCCGGGGTGATCGGATGGGGCGAGGGCTGCCCGTGGGGGGAGACCTATTTGCCCGCCTTTGGCGGCGGCATTCGCGCGGCGCTGGCTTTGCTCGCGCCCGTGCTGCTGGGCGAAAACCCTGGCGATATCGAGCGTCTCAACCGCGCAATGGACCAAGCTTTGCCCGGCCATCCCTACGCCAAGGCGGCGCTTGACCTCGCCCTTTGGGACATCGCGGGAAAGCGCGCGGGCGCGCCGCTGTTTGAGCTGTTTGGCGGTGCCGAGGGGGAGGCGGTCGCCGTGAATTCCTCGATCTCGACTGGCACGCCCGAGGAGATGGTCGCCTTGATCAACGTTGCCCGCACACAGGGCTACCGAACCCATTCCGCCAAGGTAGGCGGCGCTGACATTGCGGCAGACATCGCCCGGATCGAGGCCATCGAAGCGGCATTACCCGCCGACGAGCACATCACCTACGATGTGAACCGCGCCTGGGTTCCCGGCGTTGCGATTCAGGTCATGCAGACGGTTTCAGGCACGGCGCGTGGCTGGTTCGAACAGCCCTGTCAGACGTTGGAACAGTGCGCCGTCGTCGCGGCGAATACGACACAACCGATCATGCTGGACGAGTGCCTGCACACCTTTGGCGATCATCTGGAAGCGTGGAAGCTTTCGGCAGGGCAAGGGTGCAAAATCAAGCCCAACCGCCTGGGTGGCTTGACCAAAACCCGTCAAGTGCGCGACTTTTGTGTTGCCGTAGGCTGGCAGATGCACGTCGAGGACGTCGGCGGCACCGTGCTGGCGGATACCGCCGCGCTGCATCTGGCGCTGTCCACGCCTCTGGAAAACCGGCTCGCAAGCTGGCTGTCGCACGCCCATCTGGTGGACGACTTCGCGCCAGGCCAGGGCGCGCGCAACGAGGGTGGCATGGTTCGCCTGAGTGGGGAGAGTCCTGGCATTGGGGTTGAGCCGCCGGAAGACTGGCTGGGGGAGCCTGTTGCCGTATATCGTTGAAATGACGGATTTCGGCGATACTGGTATAAGCGTCGTGGCGGGCGCAGGAACAAGCGAACGCAACCGGGAAAGGGAACGGTTATCATGGATCAAACAGCTTCATCACAGCCTATCGGCAAGGCCGACCACTGGCGCACACGCGCTGCCAATGTCTTGCCCGCCGCTGGTTTTGGCAACTTTGACCCTTCTATGATTCTTGCGCGCGGCGAAGGCAGCCGGGTGTGGGACGAGGACGGTAACGAATACATCGACCTGCTGATTGGCTCCGGCCCAATGATCCTGGGCCACGGTAATGCAGAAGTCGCCGAAGCCGTTAACGAGCAAATGGGAAAAGGACTGACCTTCTTCACGAACAACAGCGCCGGGATCGAGCTGGCCGAGGAGATCGTTGACGCCGTCGCCTGCGCCGATCAGGTGCGCTATGTTTCCACCGGCGGTGAAGCGGATATGTACGCCATGCGCTTGGCTCGCGCCTTTACCGGCCGCAACCGTATTCTTAAGTTTGAAGGCGGCTATCACGGCATGTCCGCCGAAGCGCTGATGTCGCTCGCCCCGCAAAAGCTGGTCAATTTCCCCAACGCCGTGCCGGACAGCGCCGGCATTCCAAAGAGCGTCGAAGACAGTATGGTGATCGCGCCCTACAACGACCTGACCGCCGTGTGCCAGCTGCTCGACCAGTTTGACGGTGAGATCGCGGGGATCATCGTGGAGCCGTTGCAGCGGATCATTCCGCCCACTGAAGGCTTCCTCGCCGGTCTTCGCGAAGAAGCCACACAACGCGGGATCGTGCTCATTTTTGACGAAGTGGTCACCGGCTTTCGCTTCACCTACGGCGGTGCGCAGGCCTATTACGGGGTCCAGCCGGATCTGTGCTCACTGGGTAAAATCATCGGTGGTGGCTTTCCGCTCGCTGCGGTGGTGGGCCGGGCTGACATTATGGCTCACTTTGATAAGGCCAAGGTCGGCGCAGAAGGTTTTACGTTTCAGATCGGCACGCTGTCGGGAAACCCAGTGGCGTCCGTCGCGGGGTTAAAGACCATGGAGATATTGCGCCGGCCCGGCATGTACGAGGCTATGGCAGCCAAAGGAGAGGTGCTGATTGCGGCGTACCAGGAAGCCCTGAGTGCCAAGGGTATCGCGCACCAACTTGTGGGTGAGCCATGGTTGTTCGACTGTGTGTTTTCACCGCGCGCCATCCATGATTATCGTGGTGTTCTGGGCGGGGATGCCGATCTGGCCAAAGCTTTTAATGCCTCCATGCGCGCCAGTGGCATCCTCAAGGCCGATGCCAAGATTTACCCTCACGCTGCGCTGACGGAGGCCGACATGGACCAAATTACAAGCGCGATCCACACCGCCGCGCAATCGCTCTAACGCGCCACGACGTGTTTCCCCCTTTGCTTGCTTTTTCTTGGCATGCAGGGGGACGCTCGCCACCTGCCAAAACTAGACCTGCGCTCCCAGACCCGCTACCTCAGTCTCCACGAAAACACCCACCTTGCCGCTGGGACCACACCCAGCGCGCAAAAAATGCGAAGGTATGTCCATGTCTTTTAGTGCCTTGGTCCTGACGCAGGACGCCGAGGGCCTCGCCTCATCAGCCGTGCAATCGATCACCGACGACCAGCTCCCAGAGGGCGACGTTACCGTCTCCGTCGAATATTCTACGTTGAATTACAAAGACGGCCTGTGCTTGGGCTCCAAGGGTGGGGGGTTGGTGCGGTTCTATCCGCATGTCCCGGGCATCGACTTCGCAGGCACGGTTGAGCAGTCCGACGATCCTGCTTACAAGCCCGGCGACAAGGTCGTCCTGACCGGCTGGCGCGTGGGTGAACGGTGGTGGGGCGGTTACGCGCAACGGGCGCGGGTGAAGGGCAAGTGGTTGGTGCCGCTGCCCCAGGGTCTCTCCACCCACGACGCCATGGCTGTCGGGACGGCTGGATTGACCTCCATGCTTGCGGTGATGGCGTTGGAGGCTCATGGGCTGACCCCGGGCGCTGACACCGCGCCTGTGCTGGTGACCGGTGCTGCCGGGGGTGTTGGTTCGGTGGCTGTGGCGCTGCTCGCCAACCTGGGTTACGACGTCGCGGCAGTCACCGGCCGACCTGAAACCGAAGCCTATCTTAGGGATCTGGGCGCAACCAGTATCGTCGCACGCGGGGACCTCAACGAGACCATCAAGCGCCCGCTGGAACCCGAGACATGGTCAGGCTGCATCGACGCCGTTGGTGGCGAGATGCTGGCCCGCATTCTGGGTCAGCTGCAGTACCGCGCATCAGTTGCCGCCGTTGGCCTGGCAGGCGGGTCTTCGCTGCCCGCTTCGGTCATTCCCTTCCTGCTGCGTGGGGTCAACCTGCTGGGCATCGATAGCGTCATGCAGCCTTACGAGAATCGCGTCGCAGCCTGGGAGCGGATTGGCATGGACCTGCCGCTGGACAAACTGCGCTCTATGGTTGTTCCCGCCACGCTCAATGAGCTGCCGGCGCTGGGAAAAGCGATTCTCAAAGGCCAGGTCAAAGGCCGTGTGGTTGTGGATCTGCAGGCCTAAGATCTCCGTTCCTGGGGCTCAAGCGCGCGTTCAACCCTCTGGTTTGCCCACCGGCAAGACCAGCAGGCACGCCGCTTGGCCGCTGGGTAAAACGAATCCCTTGGTGTTTGCTGGAAAGAAAAGTCTCATTTTTTGATCAAACGCTCACTTTTTCAGCGATCCTGCGAGACCAGCTTTGCTCGAAATGAAGGGCAAGTCCGCGCCGGTCTGCTTGAACAGACGGAAACAGGCCAAAATTCGTCATATTGATTAACATTGGTATAAAAATCTGTCGCCTCGAACCAAGGTCTTGCAATAGGTTCTCACGGTCGGAGTGTAGAAAGGCCGGGACCAACCATGAACCATCAGCCGAAAATCGAGACGTCACCCAAAGTCTCTGACGAGGTGCGGCAGACCACGTGCTACATGTGCGCCTGCCGGTGCGGTATCAACGTGCATATGCGCGATGGCGAGGTGTCTTATATCGAAGGCAACCGCGATCATCCGGTCAACAAGGGCGTGCTTTGTGCCAAAGGCAGTGCCGGGATCATGCAGCACAAGTCCCCCGCGCGCCTGCGGGCGCCCTTGCTGCGCACCGGGCCACGCGGTTCAGGGGAGTTCAAGGAAATCTCCTGGGACGAAGCGCTGGATATCGCGACGGGCTGGCTGGCACCGATCCGCGCTGAAAACCCTGAGAAGCTCGCGTTTTTCACCGGTCGCGACCAGTCACAGTCCTTTACGGGCCTGTGGGCGCAGCAATTTGGAACGCCAAACTATGCCGCTCACGGTGGATTCTGCTCGGTCAACATGGCTGCGGCGGGCATCTACACCATGGGTGGAGCATTCTGGGAATTTGGTCAGCCGGATTGGGAACGCACCAAGATGTTCATGATTTTCGGTGTCGCCGAAGACCATGACTCCAATCCGATCAAAATGGGTCTGGGACGGCTGAAGGAACGCGGGGCCAAGGTCGTTGGCGTGAACCCGGTCCGCTCGGGCTACAATGCTATTGCTGATGAATGGGTCGGTATCACGCCGGGTACCGACGGGCTGTTCATCCTGGCTCTGGTCCACGAACTGCTCAAGGCCGGTAAGATCGATCTGGGCTATCTAAGCCGCTACACCAACGCCGGGTATCTGGTGCAATCCGACCCCGAAAACAGCGAATACGGTCTGTTCCTGCGCGATGACAACGGCGAGCCGCTGGTCCTCGATCGACAGACGGGACAGCCTACGGCCTGGAATGCGCAGGGCGTGCAACCCGAGCTGGGCAAAGCCTGGACCGGCACAGACGGGATCAGCCACAAATCCGTGTTTATGCTGCTTGCAGAACGCTACTTGTCGGCGGACTACGCCCCCGACGCCGTCGCCGAGCGGACTGGCGTAACGGCAGCAACCATCCGGCGCCTCGCCGCTGAACTGGCGCATACGGCGTTTGAAGAAGAAATCACGATTGATCAGCCCTGGACCGATTTCCGCGGCCAGCGGCACGACAAGATGATTGGCCGTCCCGTCGCCTTCCACGCCATGCGTGGGATCTCGGCACACTCTAACGGCTTCCAGACCTGCCGCGCGCTTCATGTCCTGCAAATCCTGCTGGGTTCGGTGGAAGTCCCGGGCGGTTTCCGCTTCAAGCCGCCTTACCCCAAGCCTATGGAGGCCCACCCCGCCCCCCACGCCGGGGTTACACCGGGCGCGCCGCTGAATGGGCCGCATCTGGGCTTTGTGCGCGGGCCTGAGCAACTCGCGCTCAAGGAAGACGGCACGCCGGCGCGGATCGATAAAGCTTTTACCTGGGAAAACCCCATGTCCGCCCACGGGATGATGCACATGGTCATCTCCAACGCACACGCGGGCGACCCGTACAAGATCGACACGCTGTTTATGTACATGGCGAACATGGCGTGGAATTCGTCGATGAACACGCGCGGTGTTATGGACATGCTCACCGACAAGGATCCGGAAACCGGCGAGTACGTGATCCCAAAGATCATCTATTCGGATAGTTACAGCTCCGAAATGGTTGCCTTTGCCGACTTGGTTCTGCCCGACACGACCTATCTGGAGCGCCACGATTGCATCTCGCTGCTTGACCGGCCCATCTGTGAGGCCGATGCGGTCGCGGACAGCATCCGTTGGCCTGTGGTGGAGCCTGATCGGGACGTGCGCGGGTTCCAGAGCGCTTTGGTACAACTGGGTGCCAAGCTGGGCTTGCCGGGCTTTGTTAATGAAGACGGCTCAGCCAAGTACCAGGATTACGCCGACTATATCGTCAACCACGAGCGCCGTCCCGGCGTCGGGCCACTGGCCGGTTGGCGTGGAGAGGACGAGCAGGGCGGCGGGCGCGGTGCGCCGAACCCGAAGCAGCTTGAACGTTACATAGAAAACGGCGGGTTCTGGCAGGAACACGTGCCGGACGAGGCGCTGTTCTTTAAGCCATGGAACCAAGCGTATCAGGACTGGGCCGTGGAGAAGTCGTTCTTCGACAAGCCTCAGCCTTATGTCTTTTCGCTCTACGTCGAAACCATGGCAAAGTTCCAAAGGGCCGCCCGTGGCCACGGTGAGCACCAGCCGCCAGAACACCTGCGGGCGCGGGTTCTGGAAACCCTCGATCCGCTGCCAACCTGGTGGGAACCGCTGGAAGAGCAGCAGGTCAGCCACGACGAATACCCGCTGCACGCGCTCACTCAGCGTCCGGCGGCCATGTACCACTCTTGGGGCTCGCAAAATGCCTGGCTGCGGCAAATCCACGGCCACAACCCGCTCTACATTCCTGGTAAGGTCTGGGAAGAGCAGGGTTTTGCCGAAGGGGACTGGGCGCGCGTGGTCTCCCCCCATGGCGAGATCACGGTGCCGGTGGCACGCATGGACGCGCTGAACCCGAATACGGTCTGGACCTGGAACGCCATCGGGAAGCGCAAGGGTGCGTGGGCGCTGGATCCGGATGCGCCTGAAGCTAAAAAAGGCTTTTTGCTCAACCATTTGATCCATGAATTGCTGCCGCCTAAAGGCGACGGGCTTCGGTGGTCGAATTCGGACCCGGTAACCGGACAGGCCGCCTGGTACGACCTGCGGGTACGCGTCGAACGCGTGGACAGTCCGCCTGCCGCCACTTTGCCGGAAACCGGCACGCAGAAATCACCCGTCGGGCAAGGCCCGGCGACGGTTCGGTTCGGGGAGGAATAGAACCATGACCACTTTGCCTGCATCCACCGAGAAGAAGCTCGGACTGGTCATTGATCTGGATACCTGCGTGGGTTGCCACGCTTGTGTGATCAACTGCAAGGAATGGAACACCTCCAACTACGGTGCGCCGCTGGCCGATACCGACGCTTACGGCGCAGATCCGGTCGGTACCTTCCTCAACCGCGTCCATACCTTCGAGGTGTCACCGCCGGTTGGTGAAGCGCAGCGCCAGGTCATCGGCGAAACGCCGGTCGCGCAGGTGGTGCACTTCCCCAAATCGTGCCTGCACTGCGAAGACGCCCCCTGTGTCACCGTTTGTCCCACCGGCGCGTCCTACAAGCGCACCGAAGACGGGATCGTGCTGGTCAACGAAGACGACTGCATCGGCTGTGGCTTGTGTGCCTGGGCCTGCCCCTATGGCGCTCGGGAGATGGACCCGGTTGAGCAGGTGATGAAGAAGTGCACGCTTTGTGTGGACCGGATCTACAACGAA
>PAHJ01000153.1 GCA_002705565.1 Geminicoccus sp.
CTGGCGATGGTCACCGATGGCAGAGCGCCAGACTGCACTGTCGAACCGAGACAAGGCAACTCGAAAGTGAGGCGTCCCGGTGGCAGCTGATGCAAACTCCAACGTGTCGTTACAGACTGAAACACGACGGAAACTCACCGATATTCCCCACAGTTCTCAAGGCGTTAAGCAGGCTTCCACGGGAAATATAAAATTTGATAGAGCTCGAAGCGAGCTCATGAACCAGCGGAGCCTCACATGAGAATTTTTCACAGGATTTTAGTAGCACTGACCGTTTTTGTCGGTTTCGGAGCCCTGCACACCAACATCGCCAGCGCCTCCCCTCCCTGTCCCTCCGGTTACTGTGATCTCGTCGTTGCGCCAAAAAGTTGCAAGCGGGTTGAGGTGATCAACGCAAACCACGTCAATCTACGCGCTGCTAATGCATTCAAATCCGACAGCAACATCATTGGCGTGGCCTCGCGTGGCGATGTCTACAAGCTTCGCCGGTGTAAGAAGGATGGTTGCAAGATCATTCTGCAAACGGATCAGGGCAAAGTTGGCGCCTGGATCCATCGGAACTACGTCACCTGTACGGCCAAGAAGCGCTATCAGCAGTGCGGCCTGTTTTCGGTGCAGCAGACGTCACGTTACCCGAGCACCCCAACGAGCGGCAATACAGGCTCGCACGGATGGAGCTACACCAGCGACAACGGCAACTTTCGCCTGACGCTAACCCCGCCGGCTGGCAGCCGCCATCACCACCACCATTATGCCGGTGCGAAGGGGCTTCCCTACGGCAAATTGCGCATATCCTTCAACATCGCCGCATCCGTTCACTAGGGGTCGGCTCTCTGCGATCGAACGACGGATTATGGGCCATTGGGGTGAGACGCCGATGGCCTGTTTTCTGTCAGGATCCTGGTCGGAAACATTATGAGTATAAAGTGGTGCAGGAATATCATAGGGCAATAAAACGACTTTTAATTAACGTTTTAAGACTCCAACCCCTTCGCTAGGGATGACAGGTTGGCATCAATACAAAAGATAAAGCTGCGGCCCTCCCGTTATCGCGTTGATTGACGTGTGACTATGAGGGGATGCGAGCTGCGAGTGGGACGATTAAACAGAGGCTGTGAGTGTTGGGACTTAAGGGGAATATTTTTGACAGGTGGGTGGGCGCCGTTGCTCTGGGCGCCCTGCTGATAGGTGCGCCGGTGGCAAGTAGTCATCCAGCCCATAGCCATCATTCGGGGCAGACGGTCATCGCGAATTTTCCGATTGATCAGGGGGGATTGCCTAGCCCCTCGCACATGGTGGTTGCCAATTACCCCATCAATGCGGTGAGTGGCTACTCTAAGACGGCTTCTCCAATGCCGACGTACACGTCGGTGCACTATCCGGCTGTGACTGTTCCCACTATCGTGGCGAGCGCTACGCCGGTGCCAACGCCGATGCCGGTTGTAACGCCGGTGGTCGTACACCAGCCCGTCATTGTTCAAGCTCCGGTCATAAAGACGCACGTGATCAAGTCCGCGCCTCCGGTTGCGCACCATCACGTCACCGTCGCGCCTGCCCGTCCCGTTGTTTTAGCCCTGCCGCGCCACCAGGACTGCATCTGCGCGCGCTCGGCATCGGGCGGCAAAGTTGATGTGTTTCGAACGGCCGGAAGGTGGCAATCCACCCCGATGGCAAAGATCGGTGGGGGGCGCAAACTCATTGATGTGCGTGGGTTTCATCAGGGGCACTGGCGTGTTTCCTTCCGCGAACCCGCGGGTGGTGTGAAATATGGTTGGGTGCGTCAGGGCGACCTGGTTTGTGAGGACAAAGGCGCCCCTAAAGCCCGATACTAAAGGTTTGTTGACCGCTTGGGTTCGCGATCTTGTAGTGTGTTCACGGCTGATCGTGCCCAGACAATCCGCGCAAAAGATCTGCACATACCGAGTTGAACTATCTCCCGAGCCATGGTGTAACGCGTTATTTAGTTTCGCTTGAATGGGAATAGGGAACATATGACGTCCTACGTTTTCACCTCGGAATCGGTGTCAGAGGGACATCCGGATAAAGTCTGTGATCAGATTTCAGATTCGATTGTCGACATGTTTTTGGCCCGTGAGCCAGAGGCAAGAGTGGCTGTGGAAACGCTGGCGACCACCAATCAGGTTGTTCTCGCGGGCGAGGTCCGGGGAGACGTCACCCACGAGGAAATGATTGCTTCGGCCCGGGAGGTCATCAAAAAGATCGGCTACGAGCAAGAGGGCTTTCATTGGCAACACGCCAATATCGATTGTTACGTGCACGGCCAGTCCTCTGATATCGCGCAAGGCGTTGACGAAGGCGAAGGTGAATTCACCGAAGAGGGCGCGGGCGATCAGGGTATCATGTTCGGCTACGCTTGCCGCGAGACCCCATCGTTGATGCCCGCACCGATCCAGTACGCCCATCAAATCATGCTCAAGTTGGCAGAGCTGCGCCACGCGGGCGAGTCTCGCCTGGGCCCGGATGCAAAGTCGCAAGTGACTTTGGCTTATGACAATGGTCAGCCGGTTGCGACCACAAACGTTGTCGTCTCCACCCAGCACGCCGCCAACGCGACCAAAGCGCAGGTGCGCGACATCGTGCGCGGGGTGGTGACTGACGTGTTGCCCCAAGGCTGGATGCCGGCTGAAGACGCACTGTACTGCAACCCCACCGGCCAGTTCATCATTGGTGGTCCAGACGGTGACGCTGGTTTGACGGGCCGTAAGATCATCGTAGACACCTACGGCGGCGCTGCTCCCCACGGGGGCGGGGCGTTTTCTGGCAAGGATCCAACCAAAGTTGACCGTTCGGCTGCCTACGCGGCGCGCTATCTTGCCAAGAACATTGTTGCCGCGAACCTGGCTGAAAAGTGCACAATCCAACTGTCTTACGCCATCGGCGTCGCGCAACCGCTATCGATTTTCGTCAACACCTACGGAACCGGCACGCTCGATGAGCAGCGGATCTCAGATGCTGTTGGCAAGGTCATGGACCTGCGTCCCAAGGGCATTCGCACGCACCTTGGCCTGAACCGTCCCATCTATAGCCGCACTGCAGCCTATGGGCACTTTGGCCGTGATCCCGAAGCCGACGGCGGTTTCTCGTGGGAGAAAGTGGACCTTGTTGAAGCACTAAAGGCTGAACTGTCCTGATGCAAAACCGCGGCAAGCCGGAAACGGCAACCATTGACGTGACCTCTATGGGCAACGCCATTATCGACGTGCTCTGGCAGTCACCGGAGTCTGCGATTGACGACTATGGGCTGAACAAGGGCACCATGACCCTGATCGATGAAGCCCGCGCAGAGTTCCTGACCAGCGTCATGGGGGTAGACAAGCTGATGGAGTCCGGAGGGTCAGCGGGTAACACGGCAGTTGGTCTGGCTGGTCTGGGTGCTCGCGCGGCCTATGTCGGCAAGGTCAAGGACGATGAACTGGGCCAGGCTTTCCAGGACAGTTTGAACCACACAGGCGCACAATTCGATGTTCCGTTCAGTGCAGACGGACCGGCTACGGCGCGCAGTCTGATTTTCGTGACGCCGGATGGTCAACGGACCATGAACACCTTTCTGGGAGCCAGCACGCGGCTGGCGCCTGCTGATATCGATGAGGCGCTTATCGCGGGCTCTGCTGTGACTTACATGGAGGGGTATCTCTGGGATCAGCCCGAGGCTAAGGACGCCTTCCGGTTGGCAGCGAAAATAGCCCATCAGAACGGTCGCCTCACGTCGCTTTCGCTATCTGATCCGTTTTGTGTGGATCGGTGGCGGGGGGAGTTTATCGACTTGATTGAGCACGGGCTGATCGACATTATCTTCGCCAATCAAGATGAGCTGAAGAGCCTGTATCAGACCGATGATCTCAACGTAGCGCGGGATCAGGCGCGGGCCTCAAACGCACAAATTGTCGCCCTGACGCTGGGCTATGAAGGCTCAGAAATTCTTGTTAAGGGGCATGATGATATCAGCGTGCCGGTGGTCGAGGTGGTCAAGCGCGTGGACACGACTGGCGCCGGTGACCTTTACGCAGCCGGGTTCCTTTTTGGCTTTGTTCGCGGCAAGGATTTGGAGACCTGCGGGCTCTATGGCTCCCGTGCAGCAGCGGCAGTGATTCAACGCGTTGGTGCCAGGCTGAAGAAAGACGACCTTAGGGCGGTAACCGCCGCATAAACTTGTCTAAAGTTTGACGATTTCTCACCCTTTCGCCTCAATGCGTGTTATAACGCTAGGAATTACAATTCTCTGGCGGTGTGCCAGCGATCCGTGTCCGAGGCTGGGGAGCTTTGGGCGGTCGGTGCCGCGACGGCGGCAGCGCAGCACACCCAGCGCTCAATATGGAGTGAGTTATGCTGCGAACAGCTGTTCGTCGATTGAATCGTTGGAGCCTGGCGGCCGTGACTGCCGCGTCTTCTCTCTTTTTACCTCACATTGTGGTGGCACAGGACGCCGCGTTCAAAGGCCCGGATACGCCGGTCGCTTTTATCATGGACGCGTCGCGATCCATGCTGGGTGAGGTTGAAGGCCGCCGCCGGATGGATGTTGCGCGGGATGCCATGCTTCAGCTGGCGCCCGGACCGCTGCAGCAGGGGCGGGCCTCGCTGGTCAGCTTTGGTAACGACAGGGTCAATGAGTGTGACAACATTCCTGTCATCCACACCTTCGGTGACGCAGCCGTAAACGCCACCATCGCAGCGATCCAGACCATGGAACCTGCACAGCCCAGCCCCGGCGTTCAGTCGCGGATTGGCTCACCTTTGTACCGATCTATCGAAGTGGCCCTGGCGACCTTGCCGTCTGGGGCAAAAAACGGGTCCATTGTCATGGTGACCGACGGGATCGATGCCTGTGACCGCAACATCTGTGACCTCGTGCCTGTCCTGAATGAGCGCGGCATATCGGTTGATATTCTCGCCATAGACGTGAACCCCGCGCTGCTGAACCAGCTGGCCTGTGTTCCCGCGGGAACCGGGGGCGCCTTGCTAACATCGGACAACTTGCCGACGATCGAAAGTTACGCGCGCCTGCTCAGCCGGGCCGCAGCGCCGGAAACGGTCGATGTGCAGCCCTATCTTGACGAAATCGGACGCCTGACAGCAGCACTCGCCGCGATGAAGTTTGAGCGGGACGAGCTGGAAAACCTGCGCCGTCAGCTGGATGCCGATCTGATGAAGGTCTTTGACGAACTCGACGCCACCAACCAGCGTATCGAGCAGCTCGAAACCGCGCTGGCCAATGCCGTGGCACGAGGGGAGAGCGCAGATGCGCTTGAGGCGGCCCTGAATGATGCCCGCCTGACCATTCAACAGTTGCAAGACCGGATCGTGGCGCTCGATGCCGCGGTCCAGCGGTGTGAGGAAGAACTCCGCCTGGCCCGCTTGCGGATCAATGAGTTGGAAGCCGCAGAACCGACTGAAGTTGTGCGCGAAGTTACCGTGGTTGAGGTTGTTCCAGACCCGCAGGTCGTTGCCGCGCTGGATGCTGCAAAAGACACCCTGTTCGCGTTGGGCTGCCCCTTCGAGCAGATGGAATTCTGCGAACCCGAGGGCGCGCAGGATNAGTCTATGCTGGCTGAAATGGATCGCTTACGNGCAATGCTCCTGGAGATGCGTGCTGAGAACACNAGCCTGCGCCAAGAACGTGACAGTGCCCAACNGGNTGAAATCAACGCCAACAAAACGATTGAGCGAATGATCAGCGGTCTGGACCTGACGGCCTCGACCTACGAAAANCTCGTCAGCGATGATTACACCTGGGCTGAGGCCGTAGCCGCTCAGTCGAATGCGGGCAGGGGACACGACAGCGTTCGCGCCAACCGCAGCCTGATGGCCATGGTTTCTCGCTCGCAGTCTATTCAAATCATCGAGACTGATTCATCCGGCTTGCAGGGCGAAGTTGTTTCGTTAAATGGCCGGATCGAGGCGCTGACAGCAGCGCTCGCTGAGGCCAACGACGCAAGTGCCACCTTGCGCAGCGAACTGAACTCTATGACAGCTGAGCGTGACGAGGCCAACCGACTGCAGGCGGGGCTGGAGGCTCAGCTGGGGCAGCTGGTTCAGCGCGCCACCTTGCTCGGTGATGAGCGGGACGCGGCGATCAAACTGGCCGAAGACAGATTGGCCGAAATCGTGCGTCTGAATGGCGCTTTGCAGGGACAAGGCGACGAGTTGAAGGTGGTGGTGGGACGCTTTAACCGCGCCGAAGATGACCGCAGCACTCTGCGCACCGAGGTGGACCAAATACGCGCCGACGCGGCGGAGCGTGATGATTTGATTATTGCGCTGAAAGCTGAGAGCGAAGGCTTGCAAGTGGCCCTGACCTCGGCTGAGGAAATCAGTGCTGGCGCCATTGAAGACCGTGACCTGCTCCTCGAAGAAATCTCCAAACTTGACCACACCATTGAAACGCTACTCGCCAAGAACCGTGACTTGCAGGCGATGATGGACAAAATATCCGCCCAGGCTGATAGGGATCAGGGCGTGGCTGAACAGGCCAATGAGCAGGTCGAGGATCTGCGTCAGAAGCTGGCGCTTATCGAGACCGAAAAATCCGATGCTCAGCAGCAGGCAGAGGCACTGGACGAGCAACTGAGTCAGTTGACCGTTAATCTGAACCGGGTTGAAGGCGACCTGAGCGATGCCCGCAATGCCGGTGCCGCTACGTTGGAGGAGAACCAGTCGCTGGTTGTTCTGCTGAGTGAACTGCGCGCCGAAGCCGATCAGCGCCGGCAGTCCTTCGCCGCTGCGGAGCAATCCATCGGCACCCTCAACGATCGCATCGTCGAGCTGGAAGCCATCGGTTTGGACAACGAGGCCTTTTTCTCAGTCCTGATTACGCAGTGTACGGCACTGCTGGGCTTCGAGGGCGATACCGCGGATACACTTGATCGGGAAACGCTGGCCTTTGAATGCGCTGCTGCGTTTGAAAGTGCGCAACGGTGGCGGGCAGATTTGACCGAGATGGTCGAACTGCGCGACCGAAGTTTGCGCTCCTGCGAGGCTCGATACGCGTCGCTGGATACGCGAACCAAGATGCTGTCTGAAAACAGCTGCTCGAACTAGAAGCAGCAAGGGGCCGTCCCTACGTAGGGCGGCCCTTTTTTTGGCATTCCCGAAGCCTCTGAGCTTGGAGTTTGCTGAGTCGAATTTCAAAAAGAGCCGCGAGAACTGGCACAAATGGCGGAAAAGGCTAGAGTGCGTGAGTTCTCGCGGAGTTGCGGCTTGTAAACACACGAAGCCAGATATCCCAGCCCGAGTGTCCCGCATACACCAGCAATGCCTGTGCTACTTCTTTGGAAACCGTCACTTCATCGCAAATCGCACAAATTATCCGTTATTCCATGCCTTATGCGGTCTCACGCCTTAAAGAACGGGCGATGAGCCACGCATGAAAAACGTTATCCGACCGTTGCAGGCCAATAGATTGCACGACGTAACAGGGGCAGGACAGGCGAGGCTCAGCTCTCTTTGAGAGCTTCAATCTGGTTCAAGAGCGCTTCCCGCTCTTTCTCCCAACTGGCTTCTCGCGCGTTCATGTGACGGGAGAAGATGTTAAGCGTCGCACGAGCGGAATCGCTGTCGTTGCGCTGGAGCAGGTGAAACAGCAGCAACTGATCCCCCCCAACGTCTACCGCCGGGCCGAGTTGACAGCGTGCGGAAAGGCTATCGGCCCCTTTGGTGGCGGGTAGGGAGCCTTCTTCGCGGATGATCGAGTTCTCGTCGCCAGCCAGGGTCGGGGATATCAAGTCTGAGGCCAGCATGCGCACCGATACGGTCCGTTCCAGACTGTGTTCATGGAGCAGTCGCTCCAGCGGTGGGTTCACCCATACCAACCGCAAAGACTGCGGCGCGCACAGTCCGGCCGGTGTCAACAGGACCTTGAGAATTTCTTTAATGTTCATGGTGCCAGTTCAGCAGGATCAACGATTGCATCCCGGGTTGAGGCAACTACGGCCATCAAGGCGTCTCGGTCGGCGTCAGTCAAGCCATTGTCCTCCAACGTCAGGGAAAGTATGGCGGCAATTTCACCAAAGTGCGCCAGCTTGATCTTGAGGCGGGCGTGGGACCGTCGCAAAACCTCGATATCCAGATCGTAGGGCCCTCCCATGACTGCACCAATGGTCTCAATCTGGTGTTCCACCAGTTTCTCCATGTTGATGTTCACAAAATACGGTGCCAAATCTCGCGACAGGAGTACACGTGCGTAGAAATCATCCACAGCTTTGGCTACAAAGCCATAGCCTCCGTAACGTTCCCAGATGGTGTCAGACATTTGGCCTCCGACGTATGTATGCTGATTGCTAAATTGTTTGCATTTTCGGAGCCAATTGCCAAGTTTCTGACAACTAAGTTTTGAATTTATGAAACCCAATCAATTCAAGGATTTACGGCGGTAGATTAAAGATATGCTAGCCTCTTAAGGAGACTTAAATATCGAATAATCTGTCAATTTGATGTAAACCGTCAATTTGACAGTCTTTAACGGAAAATTGGGAAGAGCAGCGTGGATACATCGATCTTCAAAGCCTACGACGTGCGCGGTGTCGTGCCTACTCAGCTGAATGAAGAGGCGGCTGCTCGCATCGCTGCGGGCGTTTTAGCTGTTACCGGGGGACAGCGGTTTGTTGTTGGGGGCGACGTGCGGCTGCACAGCCGCAGTTTGGTCGAAGCCATGATCGAGATGTTGGTTGCTGCAGGGGTGGATGTCCTCGATGTCGGCCTGTGCGGTACCGAGGAAGTCTACTTCTGGACGGGATACACACAGGCTGATGCTGGTCTGATGGTCACCGCCAGCCACAACCCGGCCGAATACAATGGCGTTAAGTTCGTTGGCAAGTCCGCGGAACCGCTGAGTAAGGAGGGGATGGAAGGCGTTCGAGATTGGGCTGGGTCCAATGCACCGCTTCCTCGCGCCACCACGCCCGGAACCGTGAGCCCGGTCGAAGACCGTCGGCCTTACATCGACCGACTGATGGGGTTTGTCGATCTTGGTCGAACCCGCCCCCTTCATATTGTATTGAACAGCGGGAACGGCTGCGCAGGTCCGATTGTTGAGGCACTTGCTGCGCGGATGCCCGCGCATATTAAGCTTACCTCGGTGCACGCAGAGCCCGACGGGACTTTCCCCAACGGCATCCCCAATCCGCTGCTGCCTGAAAAGCGGCAGAGCACCACAGATGCCGTTGTGGCCCATGGGGCGGATTTTGGTGTTGCCTTTGACGGTGATTTTGACCGTTGTTTCTTCTTTGACGGTGCGGGCAATTTCATTGAGGGCTATTATGTGGTCGGTCTGCTGGCGCGGGCCATGCTGCAAGGAGCAGCCGACGGGACGGCGATCGTCTATGATAACCGAATGACCTGGGCCACTCTCGCCGCGATTGAGGAGGCCAAAGGCCGTGCTGTTGTTTCTCGCACAGGCCACATTTTCCTCAAGCGCCTGGTCCGGGAGAACGCAGCGCCTTACGGCGGTGAAATGAGCGCGCATCACTATTTCCACGATTTCTTTTCCTGCGACAGCGGCATGATCCCGTGGCTGCTGATGGCGCAGCTGGTAGGCGCGTCAGATCAGTCCTTGGGTGATCTGGTTGCTGACGCGCAGCAGGCTTTTCCATGCTCGGGCGAAATCAACTTTCGCGTGGATGATGCAGGTGCCGTGTTGGACCGAATGCGGGCTGCCTTTGATGGCCAGGGTGAGCGGATTGAGATCGACGGGCTGACCTACGAATTCGATGATTGGCGTTTCAATGTCCGCTCTTCCAACACTGAGCCTCTGCTGCGGCTGAACGTCGAAACGCGCGGTGACCGCGCTCTGTTGGACCGCCAGACCGAGGCCCTTAAGGCATTGATACAGGGCTAGGGCAGACCTTGCGTGGGGGAGAGCTGATCAAGAGCGTTCCGGTTTAGCCGGCTTTTTCAGCGGCCTTGACGTGGTTCCAGGCAGCGTGAAGTTCGTCGATGCCCCGATTTTCCCAATTGAACGCCAACGCGCGTTCAACCGCGTTAAACCGCCGTACGAATTTCGCATTGGCGCGGTGCAGGGCGCGTTCAGGATCCACGTTGAGCCTGCGCCCCACCGCAGCGGCTACAAAGAGCAGATCACCAACCTCCATTTCCAGCGCCGCCGCGTCGATCGTTTCCTGTGCGGCCTCTTCTTTGACCTCGGCCAGTTCTTCATCGACCTTGGCGTAGACCTGATGCATTTCAGGGTGGTCGAAACCAACCAGCGCGGCTTTGCGCTGAATTTTGTCGGTCGCGGTGAGGGCAGGGAAGCCCTTGGGGATGTCGTTCAGCGTTGCGCGCGGGTCGGCGCCCTGGTCGATGGATAGGCCCGCAGCCAGTTTGGCAGCGTGCTTGCTGGCTTTTTCCTCTTGCTTGATCCGGTTCCAGTCGGCGCTCTGCTCGCTCTGATTGGCATAAACCTTGTCGCCGAAGACGTGCGGATGCCGGTGCATCATTTTATCAGCAATGCCCTGGGCCACGTCGTCAAAGCTGAACAGCCCGGCTTCCTCGGCCATCTGCGCGTGGAAAACGACCTGAAGCAGCAAGTCGCCCAGTTCCTCTTTCAGATCCACTGCGTCGTCGCGGTCGATCGCGTCGACGACCTCGTAGGCTTCTTCGATGGTGTAGGGTGCGATGGTCTCGAACGTCTGCTCAACGTCCCAGGGACAACCATCCTGGGTATCTCGCAGTTGGCGCATGACGGTGAGGATGCGGTCGAGACCATTTCCGGGCTCAGTCGATGCAATGGCGTGCTTCATGGAAGGGCGAGCTTTCGGCTTGGGGTCGGGGCAGATTTATTTTTGGGGGCAACTGGGTCGCGGTACAAGCTGCCAACACCTGCAAAGTCGGCCATTTGATCGCAGCGGTCACTGTGGAAATCATCCCGACGACCAAAAAAGCGGGGTGGGTGTGATCGGCTCAGGCCTGCTTGGCTGGCGGCGCGGTACTTTCACGGATCACCAGCGAGACGTCGAGCTGGGGATTTTCCATGGTGTGATGTTCGTTTTCTTGGATCAGGTCGAACAGCATTTTGGCGGCAACGCGACCAATTTCGACCCGCGGCTGAGACACGGTCGTCAGCGCAGGCACGAAGAAGCCGGAAACCTCGATGTTGTCAAAGCCGATGACGGACACGTCCCGCGGCACCTGCACGCCGTTTTTGGACACTTGCGAAATGAAGCCAAAAGCTTCGCGGTCACTGGCGCAAAAGATAGCGGTGGGGCGATCTGGCATCTTGAGCCAATGCTCTGCAGCACGTTGGCCGGATTCGAGGCTGAATTCGCCTCTAAGAACGTAGTCCTCACGATATGCTAAACCGGACGAATCGAGGCCCTTCTTGTAACCTTGCATCCGTGCAGCGGTCAGGACATTCTCCTCAGGGCCGGAAATATGACCGATTTTGGTATGACCAAGTGCGGCAAGATGCTTGACCGCCTGCATGGCACCACCGACATTATCCACAGTCACCGAGGGGGCCAAAGAGCCGTTCCGCCACTCACAGGCTGAAACAATTGGTACCGGCCGGCCGGATGGACCTCTCGTCTTCAGCATGCTGTGATCCAGGTTCCCATCAAGAACGATAAACCCATCCACCCGTGCCGAGGCCATCATGTTGATCAGGCCCGCTTTTTCTTCGTCAGTCGACGAACTTTCGGTGACAAAGACCCCGTAGCCTTGCGGCTTACATATTTGTTCGATACCCGAAATAATATTTGAAAAGAAGGGGTTGGACAGTTCAGGCGCTATCACACAGATTGAGTTAGCCCTTTGCCGCCGGAGGTTGCGTGCCATTTCATTGGCGACATAACCGGTTGTCTCCACCGCTTCCAAAACAAGGTCGCGCGTCCGCTCGCTGACCCGGCCAGGGGAGGTGAGTGCACGGCTTACCGTTGCCGTTGATACGCCTGCGACCCGCGCGACGTCTTGAATGGTAGGAGCTTCTGATCGCATCACTAAAACAGTGAAACCTTACTTTTTATAATGTCCTTAGAAGCCATACCGGCAAAAAAATACTTGGCAAGGGGGAGCATTAGGGGGGTTGACGAGAAAAATACTTTTCGGTCAATTTCCGACATGTAATCGTTTACAGGGCGGCACTCGATGTTACGTGGTCGCCCCACACTGGCGTGCTAGTGCATGTAATCGATTACAAATGGGCTATGGAGGGCCCAAAATATATCACGTGGAGGAGCGTTGCTTCTCCTATGGGAGGTTAAAACATGTTCAATATGAAGTCTGCTGCTGTTGCAGCGGCTGCTCTGGTCGCGTCTGCTGGCGTTGCTGGTGCAGAGAAAATCGAGGTTACGCACTGGTGGACCTCTGGTGGTGAAGCTGCGGCTGTTGGCGTTTTCGCTGACGCTGTAAACGCTGCCGGTCATGAGTGGGTTGATGCTGCAATCGCAGGCGGCGGTAACGCTCGCCCAGTAATTCTGTCCCGTATTGCTGGTGGTGACCCAATGGGCGCGACGCAGCTGAACACTGGCCGTGACGCTGAGGACCTGGTTCAGGCTGGTCTGATGACTGACCTGACCGATTTGGCTGAAGCTGAAGGTTGGGCTGATTTCATTCGTCCTTCCAAGTTGCTGGACTCTTGTACCTACGAAGGTCGCATCTACTGTGTGCCGGTTAACATTCACTCCTTCCAGTGGATGTGGCTGAACCGCGGCGCTTACGCGACCGCTGGTGTTGCTGTGCCAACCAACTGGTCCGAGTTTGAAGCTGCTGCGCCTGCACTGCGCGACGCTGGCATCACGCCATTGGCTGTTGGTGGTGAAGCTTGG
>PAHJ01000154.1 GCA_002705565.1 Geminicoccus sp.
GGGTTCTAACCTGCTATATTGTTGATGAAAATAGTATATATGAACCCAAACGACGGTAAAAAGAGGCATTACTTGCGTTCAAAATTGCTAAAAAGACAATAGTAGAAGAGGTTGAATGAGGGGCTATGGATCAACTGCGCGCCATCGGTTATTTCATCAAAGTGGCGGAACTGGGTAGCTTTACCAAGGCCTCTAAGGCTCTGGGGGTGCCCGCTTCATCGATCTCTCGTCGGCTGCAGGATCTTGAGGCGGAGTTGGGCGTGACCTTACTCAATCGAACCACGCGCGTGGTTCGCCTGACCGAACTTGGGCAGCTCTATCTGGAGCGTGTCCGCCCCACCGTGGATGACCTGCGCTATGCCAATCAGCTGGTCAAAGAACACCTCTCCGCGCCCAAGGGCATGCTCAGAATTTCATCCGTTGCAAGCTATGGCGAATATCGTTTAGTCCCGGCGCTCAAGCGTTTGCGACAGCGGTATCCAGAGTTGGTGATTGATCTGGATCTGACCGACCGGCTGACCGACCTCACCACCAATGAAGTTGATATTGCCATCCGCGCAACTGCATCTCTGCCAGAGCGGGCCATCGCGCGACGCCTCAACACCAACGAATGCGTGCTTGTTGCCGCCCCTGACTATCTCGCTCAGCGTGGTGAACCGACTTGCATCGACGACCTGCGCCATCATTACACCCTGCTCTATCGCGGTCCTGACCGCATCATAGATTGGCAGGCCCGAACAAGCAGCGGCTGGGTGGAAATCAAGACCAAACCCACCTTTGTGTGCAACATCGGTAAAGAGCTGGTCAACGAAGCTGAGGCCGGGCGTGGGCTTGCGCTGGTGCCCAGTTGGGGGGTGCGAGAGCAAGTCGCCGACGGGCGCCTGCGTGCATTAACCTTAAAAGATGGAACGTTGGCGCTGTCCCGCAATGACGCAGCCGGGACCTATCTGCTGTATCAGCAACCCAAATACAGGCTCACCAAAATCAAGGTCGCCGTAGATTTTCTAATCGAGGAACTGGCGGAAGTGCCCGCTTAGGCGCAGCAGAACGCACCCTGCACCGTTCAATTCCTCTAAGCTAGGCCTGTGCCAGAGCCAGCTTGCGTTCACGCGTCCAGCTATAAAGTCCGGCACCGACCACAATGGATGAGCCGACGATAACAGCGACATCGACGCTTTCGCCAAAAACAAGGACACCTGCGCCGACCCCAAACACCACGCGGACGTACCGAAACGGGCTGATTACCGAAACGTCACCCAGCCGCATAGCGGTCGAAACGGCCAGCGTTCCCAAACTGCCCACGACGACCAACCAGAAGATATGCCCCATGCCTGTCCAAACCGGCCCGCGCCAATCGCCGGTCACAACCACCATGCCAACCCCCGCCAATACGATGGTTACCGATCCATAGAACGACAGAGCGGCTGTTGAGATTTCCTTTGGCATGATACGGGTCCCAAAGTCGCGAATGGCCATCCCGGCGACACCCACCAGCGTCAGCGTCGCATAGAAATCAAAGCCCGCCATGCCAGGCCGAATGATGATCAACACGCCAATCATCCCAACGCACAGCGCTACAATCCGCCGCCACCCCACGCGTTCTTTCAAAAACACAGCGCCCATGACTGTTAGCAGCAGCGGCAGGGACTGCATCAGTGCGGTCACCGTGGCCAATGGGGAATAGGCCAGCGCCGTGATCACGCCTGAAATGCCGATGACTTCACCTGTGCATCGCATCACCATGGCAAAGTGCAGATAGCGACGATCAAAGAACGGCGTGTTGGAACGCAACATTAGCCCCACAAAGAACAGCGCCATGCCGCCCCCCAGCATCATTGTCACCAGCCCCAGCGACATGGTCTGTGTCGATAGCTTCATGAACAAATCAGCAAGCATGAACAGGAAACTGCCCACAACCATCAGCAGGATGGCGCGCAGGATATCGGGCATGAAGGTTCCTTTTCAAAACACGTCGCGCAAGGTCACTTGGGACGAGACCTAAGACGTAGACCTGTCAGCACCCAAAAACACCCTTTGGGGCACGCTGCCAAGTGCTGAGTTCTCCCGTAAGTGCCATGGTCTGCGTTCCGGGGTCTTGGTCGCGGAGAGTGCGCGCGTGGGGCGCGCGGTGTGCGTGCTCGAAGGTGGGCGGCTCAGAGCCCTTGCGCAGCATCCAGCAGCGGGCTTCGGTGGGCGCCTTCGGCCTGCTCAAACTCACCCTCATCGCCTGCGGACTCCCGGTACGCGTCCAGCCGATCAAGCGTCATCACATACCCCGCCTCGGCCAGCGAAGTGCTGTCGCCTGCCACGCTCATCATTCCCGTCGCCGTCACCGGTTGCCAGTTGTGGTACAGCCTCGCAGCACGTTCGGCATAAACCGATATGACTTGGTTAGGCGGTGGCGCTGGCGTGTGAATGCAGGCGCCTTGGAAAGGCACCAGCAGGAATTGCTGGGTTACCTGCCGCTGGTTGTCCAAGGGCACCATGAACCCGGATATGGACAGCATTTCCCCGTCCAGACTTTCAACCGTGCTCGTTTCTGCGATCAGGAGAGCATCGGCGTCGTCCGGATTTGTGACTAGGGTCTCGTAGGCCGTGAAGGCTTCTTCGGGCAGCAGCAGGCTCCAAGCCATGCTGACGCCTGCCTGCTGTTCCGCCTGAATACGCGGCAGGACGAGCTTTCGGAACACAAACATGCCGGCGACACACACCGCCAACAATGACACCAACCCGATCAGTATCCCCCGAATGAGGTTCATTGCCAGTCTTTCTCTCTGGGCCTAAAACCGCGCTCGCATGCCATCTTGCAGTGATGAACGATAGGCCATCACCGCAGGAATCAGCCCCGCGAGAACACTCACGGAGATAAACGCAACAAGCGCCTGTGCCTGACTGGTCGTCAGCATGAAGGCATTCAGATCCAGCTTCAAGTAGCCGCCCAGCACTTGCCCCGCCAACCAAGTGCCCAACAGGGTGAGAACCACGCCGGCGACAGCCGCCACAACACCAATGACCGCCGATTCAGTCACCAGCAAGCCAGCGATGGTCATCGGCTGAGCCCCCATGGCGCGATAGATCGCAATCTCGCGTCGCCGCAGGTCCTGGGTTGCAACCAGCAAAGTCATCTGACCGGCAAGAGCAACCACCACAATCAGCACGGAGAAAATCAGCAAAGCATTCTCTGCTGATCCTACCAGAACCCAAAGATGCGACAGGGTAATCCCCGGCAACACACCAGTCAGCGGTTCTTTCCGTGAACGGTCTTCGATGTCTTCGATAAATTGGAAAATCCGGCGCTTGGATTTCAGACCGACGTAAACGGCCGTCATCCGCGACGGCTCGAATTCCGGGCCAGAGAGATCGATCGCGAGGCGGTCCTCTGCACCGGCGTGACGATCCGGGCCCTGACTGGGAACACTGCCATTCCAGCCCTCGTGGATCGCCTCAAAGGCTCGAATATGGACAAACAGGCTATAGTCGTTAGGCGTACCGGTGGGTTCCAGGATTCCTGTGACGATGAAGGGTTGATGCTTGTGACTGCTATCGCCGGCAGAGGCTAGGCCATGCTGCACGGTGATCGCCGCTCCGATCTGGTAGCCCAGCGTCCGCGCCACCTGCGCCCCCAAAACCACCCCAAAACCATTGAGTAGAGCCTCGTTCTTCGCCGTGAAGCCGAGCGGCCGGTCGCGGCCGGTCCTCACGTGGTCGAAATAGGCCGACGTGGTCGCCACCACGCGATAGCCGCGATGACTGTCGCCCAGACTGATGGGCACAGCCCAGCCCACCCGGTCGTCCTGCTCAACCTCCAGAAAGCTGCTCCAGCGCATAGACGGGGACGCATCGCCGATCTGGAAGGCGGTGTAGAGCAGCAAACCAAGATCACTGCCCCGCGCGCCCACCAGAACATCAACACCGCTGATGGTGCCATCGAAGCTGTCCCGCACCGCCACCCGCAGACGCTCAATTGTCATGAACAGAGCAACTGATAGCGCCAACGTCAGCACGGTCATAGCCAGCGACAGTTTCCGCCCAAGCATGGAGCGAAGGGTGACGCCCAGCATCATGGGTCTTCCCTTTCCGTCGGCGCTGGATCATCCAGGCTAATGATCTGGTCAAAGCCGTCGATCAGCCGCGCATCATGGGTCACGAACAGCAGTGCCGCCCCGGACGACCGGCGGGCCTCTTGCAGCAGGGTCATGAAGCGGGACTGGTTGCCTTCATCCAAGGCCGAAGTTGGCTCATCGGCGATGATCAGCGGCGGCTGCCCCAGCAAGGCCCGTGCAGCAGCCACGCGCTGCCGCTGGCCCACCGACAGGGTATGCGCCGGGCGGTGCATCAGGCTGTTTGCGTCCAAATCCATTGCCCGCAGCAGGCGGGTGATCTCCTCAGACAGCGAAGGCGCAATCACACGCTCTCGCCGCACACGGCTGAACTGAACGCCCAAGGCGACGTTCTGATACACGGTGGCAAAGGGCAGCAGGTTGTGCTCCTGAAAAATCACGCCAACGTTCTCTCCGCGCAGACGATCTAGCGCTCGGTAGGACAGGTCCAGCGTCGATTGCTCAAACAAGCTCAGGCTGCCCGACGTCGGACGCACCACGCCGCCGACAAGGTCCAGCAGCGTGGATTTTCCTGACCCCGAGGCTCCCAGAACGGCAACTGCTTCACCCGCAGAAATTGAGAATGACGGAATCCGCAGCGCATAGCCCCCGGGACGCCTAAAAACCATTTCCGTAGCCTCGACCAGCGCTGTCATTGGTCCGGACACGTCACGATAACGCGCTCTGCAAAGTGCTGTCCAAGCCCATCTTCAGGACTTTCGTTGCGGTCCAATTCAGCGGCATAGATGAGCAAATCTTCACTGGGCTCAGGTTCGTGGATGGTCGCACGACAGCCCCTGGGCGCCCCTTTGAGTCCGGGGCGGTGACGGTCGGCGTGCAGCATTTCAATATAGTATGTCGGGTCAAACACACGGTATTCGAAGGTGCCTTGCCTGAGATCCAGTGGCTGCGGCAGTTCAATGCGCAGGATCAGTTCCATCTGCTTGCGTTTCACGTGCGCCGAGACGAAAGACGCGGTGAGGTGATCGACAGGCTTACCGTCATACGTCCACTTGTTGAGAAAATTATGTGCGCTGAGATTGGTCACCATTTGCGGGCCAAGGGTGTCAGCTTGCTCCTGCAATCGCCGTCGGTTCGGACGATTGGCGGTGAGCTCCTCAAGGACGTAAGCACTGAAAAACGGATCAAAGAGCCAGGATTGCTCCATGGCAATCAAGCGACGTTCGGCGTCAAATTGCATCGAAACCCGAAGGTCGATCCATTCGTGCGGGTGGCCAACCGCTGCGGACGGGAGCAAGGCCCCCGCCCAAAGCCCCAATAGGCCGATGCATTGTCGTTTTATGGGAAGGGCAAACCGAAGCACTCTCAATCGAATTACCCTCTCTGCAAGTTGGTCTACAACTCAAGCGTGGTCCGATCCGGCACCATGCTTGCACCTTTTTGTCCCGACGGCGAGACGACTTCAACCTCCATTTCCTCCAGCGCGGGGAAATGGTCGAAAACCGAAGTGGTGAGGCTTGTCAGCCCAGCCGCATTTGAACACTCGACTTCAAACTCAGCGTGAAAGGCGATGTGCTCCACTTCGCCATCATGTTCTTCTGCTTCAAAATCGACATGTGATTGATCAACCATACACACAGCATTTGCCGGAAGTGTGACGACGGTTTCGATCTGGGCAAGCAAAGCCAGCTTTTCGTCAATGGCAGCTTGCTCAGCATCTGTCTTTGGCAAGTATTCGAAACCAACAATATCGATTGCGGGCGCCTCGAAGCTAATCAGCGCGCCAGCATCGTCGATGACGATTTCCAAAACGGCTTCACCGTGTACGTGCGCCTCTTCGGCAGAAGCCAGAATGGGGACCATGGTCAAGGCGGCGAGACATGATGTAAGAAGGCGGTGCAGCATGTATGAACCCTTCCTTGTGTGTTATGTTATAACATATTAAGTTTATGGAGCGGTTTTCTGCCGAAGACAAGGGAATTGAACGCCAGATGAGCACCGGAACGAAACCATCGGAACGCCCTGATAAAGATGGTGAAAACAAGGGCCAGGAGATCTTTGCGCCCCATGACCATGGGGCCTGCGTTTCTCAATCTTTTGCCGTTGCAGAGGCACGCTGTCAGGACACACGGGCAAGACTGACGGACGTGCGTCGTAAGGTTCTGACGTTGCTGTTGGAAGAACACCGGCCTCTGGGGGCCTACGCCATCCTTGAACGACTGCGTGGCAGTGGTCACAGCGCTCAACCGCCCGTGGCCTATCGCGCGCTCGACTTTCTGATCGACAAGGGCCTTGTGCATCGGATTGAGAGCCTGAACGCCTACGTCGCCTGCACAGATCCTGAACGGTGCTCCGACCCCACTTTTCTGATCTGCCAGCAATGTGATCGTGTCGCCGAAACCGGCTTTCAGAGTGTGCCGTCCACCGCTGCCCTTGCCGCCCAGGAAATTGGCTTTGTCATCGAACGCGAGCTCCATGAAGTCAGAGGCACCTGCCCGGCCTGCACCGCGCCGCCGGCTTCGACGTCTGCATCACTCAGCCAGTAAGGCTTAACCGGCGCGCTCGGAGGACCAGACTCCGGGTCAGTACAGGGTTTTCAGTGCGACCGCGTCGTAATCACTGAGCGAATCGAAGTTCTCCTCATAGACCTTCTGAGCCCAGAACGGGTCCTGCAAAACCGCTCGTCCCACGCCCACCATGTCAAACTCGCCCCGGTCCAGCCGTTCGATAACGTCTGTCAGTGGTCTGGTTTTTGAGCTTTCGCCGCGGAACGCACCTGTGAACTCGGTACTCAGCCCCACAGATCCAACGGTGATGGTGGGCAGTCCCGTTAGCTTTTTGGCCCAACCGGCAAGATTCAACCCGTCGATACCGTCGACGTCTTCGAATTCAGCTTCCCAGAAGCGGCGCTGAGAGCAATGGAGGCAATCCACGCCCGCATCGACAAAGACCTGCAAAAACGCCTCCAGTTCCTGTGGCGTTTCGGCGAGCTTGGCGCCAAAATCCTGGGACTTCCATTGGGAGAACCGAAGGATAAGGGGCATGTCCGGGCCGATTTGAGCCCTGCACTGCTTGATAATTTCAGCAGCAAAGGTGGCACGTCCGGGCAAATCGCCCCCAAACCGATCCTCACGAATGTTCATCACGCCCCAGAAAAACTCATCAATCAGATAACCGTGCGCACCGTGTAACTCGACACAGTCGAACCCGAGCCGCTTGGCCTCGCCCGCTGCGTTCGCAAAAGCCATGACCATGTCCCACACGACTTCTTCAGTCGGCGCAGCCTGTACCGCCTTTCCCCGGTGTGTAATTCCTGAAGGTCCATCAGAGGGGGCATCGGGTTCAGGGCCGGTTCCGGGCTTGCGTAGCATACCCTGATGCCAGAGCTGTGGCCCCATCTTCCCGCCGACGGCGTGCACCGCGTCGATAACGCGCTTCCAACCCGCCATAGCATCGGGCTTGTGAAAGTTCGGGATGCGGGGATCATTGGATGCGCCATCGCGCGCAACCGTCGTACCCTCAGACACGATCAAACCAACGTGGGCCTGTGCCCTGCGTTGGTAATAGTCACGAACATCGTCGGTAGGTACACCATCGGGGCTGAAATTGCGCGTCATTGGCGCCATGACGATCCTATTGGAAAGGGTCATGTTGCCAAGGGTAAAAGGCTGGAACAGAGGGGCAGTTACGGACACGTTTGGACTCTCCTAAATACGCCCCAAACCTAGCGGTTTATCGCCCGAACGAAAATGGCAGTTCGCGTGACTTCATGAAGCCGGAGGAGCCATTGAGAACTTCCCGGTATGAGTCTGATCGAAAACTGAGGAAATCGTTTAGAATTGCTGTTGCCTGCTCTGATCGCGCCATGGTTTCGCGCAACACAAGCCCGGATTGCCGCCCCAGCACCGTCAGCACTTCAGGGGTAAACTCACGGATTTTTCCCGATTTTCCATCGTCTTTGAGCTGCGCCAGCCAGCGTGCGTTCTGCTGGTGGCTCTCCAGCAGCAGGTTTTGGCTCTCGGCTGCAAAAACAGAGCGAAATGCGAGACGGTGAGAGTCACTCAGGCTGAACCAAAACGGCAAATTCAGACCGACGGAAATCCCCAATGCTGGCCGAAATACGGGCGGACCGTAGATGTAGCGTGCAGCGTTGGTGATCTCATAGTCAGGATCAGCCCAGGGTCCAAACCATTCAGTTGCGTCCAAGGCCCCTAGACTCAAGGCGCTCGCCAAACGCGAGAAACTGACCGGTCGCGCGTCGGCACCCAGAGATTTGAGCACCGCGCGGGACAAGCCGCTGGACCGGATCGTCAGCCCCTCGAAATCCTCTGCGCGTTCCAACGCTTGGTTCGACCAAAGCCCCAGACCGCTGGTCAGCATGCCCGCAGAAAACGGCTTGATGTTGAATGGAGCCTGAATCGCCTCCCAGTGTGCCGCGCCCGGACCGTTCAGCCAACCGAGCAGTTCCAGTCCCGTCAGGCCATAGGGCACCCCGGAAAATAAGTGGAAAGCCGGGTTTTTGGCGGACCAGAAATATTCTACCCCGTGATACATCTCAGCGTCACCAGCACCGGTTATTGCATGAGCTTCGCCGGGACTACCGAGCTCCCCGGCGGCGAACAACTCGACGCGCAACGCGCCATCGGTGATGGCTGTCAGCCGTTCTGCGAGGCGCTGCGCCGAAGCACCCACCACCGGAAAACCACGCCCCCAGACTGAGACCATGCGGACTATGCGAGCTTGCGCGCTGGCGAGATTCGGTGCTGCGAGCAACGAAACTGCGCCCACGCCACCTGCCAAGCCTTTGGCCAGTACCTCACGTCGTGGAGTTTTTCGCGATCGATCCATTATCAACGCCTTTTAAACTGGTCGTCACTCTTTGCACCGATCCAACAGGGGAAAAAGCAAAGAATAGACTATGCCGTAAAAGATGCAGAACGTGGGCTTAAATCAACGCAGGAAAAAACCAGACCATCAGGATCACCAGCACCTGCACGCCAATAAAGGGTAAAACACCGATGTAGAGTTGCAGCGCCGTGCCGTGCTGGGGCGCAGCACCGCGAAAGTAAAACAACGCCACGCCAAAAGGCGGCGTCAGGAACGACGTTTGCAGTGTCAGCGCGATCAGAATACCGGCCCAGATCGGATCCAGCACGTCAGCAGGAACCGAGAACACCACGGGCAAAGCCAGCGGCAAAACGACCACAATAATCTCGATAAATTCCAGCACGAAACCCAGCAGGAAAATGATGATAAGCAAGTACAGCAACGCCAAATGGGCCGCTTGCGCTGGGTCGTTTGCGCCTGTTGCGGTGGTCAGTGCATGAAACGCCTGAGTCATCACATCTTGACCACCCAGAGCCTTGAACGTCAGCGCAAACAAGCCTGCACCGATGATGATGGCGTAAATCATGGCGCTCAGTCGAAGCATGTCAAAGGTTGCCGCCGCCAAGATGCCGTGACGCAGGGTCAGAACACCGCTCCACCCAATCACCCCCAGCAACCCCAGATACAGCCCGAGCCCCACAGGCCGCAGAGCTTCTGAGGCACCCAAAAGGTGCCAGGTAAAGAGTGCCACTGCGCACAGCAGTCCGGGCCAGATCAGCCTCCCGTCACGGCTCGCCAGCACCAGCGCTCCGACGGCACCAAACGAAGCGGCGGATGTAGTGTCTGTCACCCCGGCAAGGATCGACCCGAGCACCAGCACGATCAACCCCACTGGCGGAACGATCCGCCCCAACAGACCCAGCGGCGACAGCTTCAACCCCGCCGCCTGTTTCCCCTGTTTTGGCCGGGTCTGTCGCTCTGGTTTGATCGTCCAACCCTGCAGGCTCGCCAGAACCGCAAAGCCGATCAGAACGAGAATGCCGGGAAGCAAGGCTGAACGGAACAAATCTCCACTGGTCACGGCCATGGGGGTAAAGTCGCCCTGGGCGATCTGTGCCGCCTGGAACTGCGCGCCAACCTGCTCGGCCAGCAAGATCAAGATGATGGACGGGGGAATGATCTGCCCTAGCGTGCCGGATGCCGTCACGATCCCCGCAGCACGCCGGGGGCCGTAGCCCTGGGCCACCAGTGCCGGAAGCGCGATGGCGGTCAGCGTTACGACCGATGCGCCCACCACGCCTGTTGACGCTGCCAGCAGGCCGCCAACCATCACCACAGATGCCCCAAGTCCGCCGGGGAGCCTCGAAACTAGCGACTGCACCGCTTCAAACAACTGCTCCGCCAGACCTGATCTGTGTAACAAAACCCCCATCAGGATGAACAAAGGGATCGCGAGCAACGTCTGACCGCTTGGGGCCATCAGCTGGTAGACCTTATCAGCCAATGGCGAGAGATCGCGCCAGCTTGAAGCATCGATCAGCGGCCAGCCGTTTGCCCCCTGAATTTCCACCCCGAGGATGGACAATCCCACCAGTGCGCCGAGCACCACCACGCTCATCCCACCCAATCCAAAGGCGACTGGATAACCGCTGAGCAGGCATCCAAAGGCACCCAATAGAAACAGCAGAGGGATCAGTATTTCTGGGGTCATGGGCCAGTGTGCCCTGTGTGCTTCTGCACCGGGGTTCCGCGAAGGTTCAATGCGGCGACCACAGCGATAAGAAAACCCATCAACGGCACAAGGGTTTTCACCAAGAATACGAATTCAATGCCAAAGTTCTGAGAGCTTTCCCACTGTTGCCAGGAACGTGCGGCCAAGTGCGATCCCTTGGTCAGCAACAGCCAACCCACCGGCAAGCCGAGAACCAGACTACCGACGCGCATGATCCAGCGATGGACGCGCGGGGCAAGAAGGGGGCTCAGGATGTCGATTGTGACGTGCTCGCCGGTGCGCAAGATTGCCGGAATAGACAGTGTCAGGCTCAAGCCCAGACTGGCCAGAGCCACTTCGATCCACCACGTCTCAGCCAGCGAAAAGGGGAATGATGCGGGGGGAAAGGCACTCATCCCGAAAAGGAAACGCCCGCTGGCCCACAGAAAAATGAGGCTGACGGTCACGAGCGCGGCCAAGGCAGCGATCCGCCAGAGCAGCGCAAGGCCAGCGTCGAGCGCCACGACCAACCCCAGTAATCTCGACGCGGTGCCTTGGCGGGCCAGGATCAGTGCGCAAAGGACGGCCAGCGCAATGGTCTGCAACCCAGTGCCAGAGATAAAAAAGCCCTCTGCTGGGACAAAGGGTTTCGGTGGTTTGCCGATCGCACCCCACCCACCCAAAGCAAAGAGGATCGCGAAGGCCAATAGGAGGACCGCAGCACCTTGGGCGCTGCGGCTCCAGCTTTGGATCATCAGTTGTCCGGCAATAGGTCCGGCAGGAATGTCGTGATTTGTGGGAAGAACCACAGAATGGTCAGGCCCACGACTTGGATGATCACGAATGGGACAATCCCTCGATAGATGTGGCTGGTCTGAATCTCAGGTGGCGCAACCCCTCGCAAGTAAAACAGCGCGAAGCCAAAGGGCGGGGTAATGAACGACGTTTGCAGGTTCACCGCGATGAGAATCGTAATCCAGGCAGGATGCATGATGTTCGGGTCGGCACCGTACACCACCGGCCCCACGATCGGGATAACGATGAAGATGATTTCAATAAAGTCCAGAACAAAGCCCAGGACAAACAGAACGACCATCACCACCAGCAAAAGCGTGCGCGGATCTTCAAACGAGCGCAGGAAGTGCTCGATGTATTCCTCGCCACCGAAGGACCGCAAAGTTAGCGCCAGGAGCTGGGAACCGATCAAAATGGCGAAAACCATGATCGAGACTTTGGCTGTTTCCATCAGGATCGATGAAAGCACGCGATCCTTGCTGAACAAAAACGAACGCGTCGCACCGGCAATCGTGCGCGGATTGGGGACGGGCTTGCCACCCTCGACGCGGGCACCGAGCAGAACGATAACGGCGTAAATCATGCCAAGGATGGAAACCACGTAAAGCACAGATGCAATCATCGACGCCACGCTCTTGCCAAAGCCAACCGCTTGCTCGCCGTCGAGGAAGTTACCCTTGACCAGCAGCATAAGCGCGATCGAAGCTGCGGTCCAAAGCAGAAGGTTTCGTCCAATTCGATTGTCAAACGGCCCGACCTGTACGTCCCGTTCCAGCAGTTTGATCGCCGACAACAGGATCGCGCCCCCTGCCCCGAGCGCGGCCGCGGGGGTCGGATTAGTAATGCCGCCAAAGATCGACCCTAACACCGCAACAATGAGCACCACAGGCGGCACCACAACGCGGATCACTTCAACTTCAAGCAGCCGCGGAACCGCACCNACCATGCCGTAGATGATCAAGATCGTCGGAAGAAAATAGATTGCCGTCCGCGTCCAAGGGGCGGTATTCGCGTCGATNAACCAAACCGCAGCACCGGCAAACGTNATCACGCCCGCAGCACCCACGAGGATCGGAAGCGCTGGATCCCGTCGGCGCAAAGCCGCTGCCAGNGCNANNGNNACAGCAACGATGGTCAAAAAGGCCGCGACGCCCATGGAAATCGCAGGCACTTTGTAGTTTTTTAGACTATCGCGGAAATAGGCGGATAGCTGCTTGGGTGCATCGCCATTGCCCATATCGGGAAACGCCTTGCGCAACAGGTTTGCAGCTTCAGAGGACACCGCCCTAGACACACCAAAGGGCACCTGGCCATCGGCGACCTGACGGATCGCACGGTCGTAGGAGAACGACAAAGCCAGGTAGGACTCCCGTTTCAGCAGGCCGTCTACGGTCGAGACCGCACGGTCCAGATCTCCCGATGCTGGTAGCTCTCTGATTGCGTTGAGCTGGGATTCAAGGTCTGGCGCGGTTTGGATGATCGCAAGGTTGTCGGCAAAACGCGCGTTGATGTCCGCCTCAAAGAACGGCTGGTACAGCGACTGTAGCGCAGCGATTTTTCCACCAAGCAGGTCGGCCCGGGCTTGCATTTCGATCGCGGCGCCGTCCGGGTCATCCTTGAACTTTCGGAGGATCGACTTCCGGCGCGCCTTCGAAACGGTCGAGGCATAGTCTTCTGCCACCAGTTTGTAGGGGGCGAAATCAAACTCCTTGTCGGCCCGGTTTACCAGCCTTTGGACCGCTTGACCGCGTGGCGCGCCTTTGACTGCAGCCGTCAGTTCGGCAAGGGTATTGGCGCCCTTCGCGCGCTCCAGCACGTCTTGATACTGCGTGGCCGCATCGGCGCCCAGCATGGCATCAATCGACAGGGCGAAGCGCTCAATCCCGCGCAGAAGAGAGGATTTGCGCTCACGGAATTCGACGACGCGCAACGTCTCGACAATCATGTCGCCATTAACCCCGTCCACCATCGCGTCCACTCGCGATTGCAGATCATCGGGGACAGACTTCCCGCGAGACAGGAGGGCCGTGTAATCCTGCAGGTCGGCAAAGTCGACCGCGTCCATCGCGCCAGAAGGACGAGCACGCTCGATTTCTTCGAGCAAGGCTTGCGTGTTGGCAAATTCCAGAGCGTCCTGCGGCGGCTTTTGCGAGCCCACGAAACCGGCAAAGGCAGCCAGCACCCAAACCGCAATAAAGCCTATCGCCGGCAGGGCAATGGCACTCGCCGCGCGCCCGGGGGAGCGACCATAGTCGCCCAACAGGTCATAGGTGTTGGCGTCGAGATTCTGCTTGATCGGCGGCGCAGCCTGAGGCCTGAGCAGCGCGTACCCCAGCGCATAAGCGGCGTAAAGCAGAGCCAGGACGATACCGGGGATGAAGGCAGCTTTGAAAAGCGTCCCCGTCGAGATCGCAATATCGTCGCCCAGCAACTCAGGCAGCGGTATCCCCAGATCCTGCGAGCGGCTCTTCTGTGCCGAGGAATAAATATCCCCGACCATGGAGCCTAGCAGCACCAGAACGATCGACGGAGGAATAATCTGCCCCAACGTGCCAGAGGTCGCGATGACACCGGTGGAAAGCTCCTTGGAATAGCCTGCGCGCAACATGGTGGGCAGCGAGATCAATCCCATGGTCACAACGGTGGCGCCGACAATTCCCGTCGAAGCCGCCAGTAAGGCTCCCACCAAAACCACCGAAACAGCCAGACCGCCGGGCATGCCGCCAAACAGGCGCCCCATAGACGTCAGCAGTTCTTCGGCGATCTTAGAGCGCTCCAGCGCGATCCCCATTAAGACGAACAATGGGACGGCAAGCAGCGTGTCGTTCTGGTTTTCACCGAAGGCGCGTGAGTAGTTATTGTTGCTCCATTGGGCGAGCGTATCCAATCCCTTTTGCCAGGCCGGACCGTTGAATATCTCATGGTGCGCCGCAAGCAGCGGTTTGAGTTCACCATCATATTCCACCAGCAACCAGCCCAGTTCCGAGCCGATTGCGATCAGAATGAAGCTGATAATGGCCGAGCCCGATAGCGCAAAGGCCACGGGGTAACCAGAAAGAATAGCCATGAACAGCGTCCCGAAAACGATGAACAGGCTGAGCTCGACGCCGTCTAATCCAAAGAGCATGGGTCTTGTCTTCTCTTACTAAACTGCCGGACTAAGCCGAGCCCAAAGTGGGTCGGCTGGCGTTGGTTGAAGTGGTGGAAGCATCGATGGCAGCATCTGCCGTGGCGTGTTCGATGGCTTGGGCGGTTAGGTCCTCAGCGCTGGCTTCGTCGCTGTTCGCGGCTTCGTCTCGCAGCCTGCGCTCATGCTCCGCGTCCGAGGTTAGCCCCTTGTCCAGACTGGAAAACAGGAACCCCACAGCCTGGATCAGCATCAGTGCCGCCAGAACCAGAATGAGCAGATAGTAAAGCGGCACGTGACTGAAGTTCTCACCGGTCGAGGTGTTCCAGTTGATTTGCTTGAAGCTGGATGCTCCCGGAATCCGACCATCAAAGTTCCGCGTCAGAATGAGTTCGGTGAGCGGATTGAAGGACGTGATCTGGAATATCTTGTTCATGGCCAAGTGCCAGGACACCCACCACAGCCCTACCATAGAAGGCATGAGGAAAATCAGGGTGCCAACCACATCGATCCAGTGTTTCACGCGGCGACTCATCGCGCCATAAATCAGGTCAACGCGGACATGACCTTCGTCCATAAAGGTGTAGGCGCAGGCAAAGGCGATGATGATGGCATTGTACAGCATAAGCTCGGTGGCAAACCATGGCATGGTCACAACGTCATCGCCGGGAACCAGCTCCAAGCCAAAGAAGGAGATTGGCAAGCCGTTGGCTCGAAACACCTGCTGGAGAAAGATGATGATGATCTGCTGAAAGGCCATCAGCAGCACGAACCAAGATGCGAGCTTGCCCAGCGTTCCGTTGAAGACATTAATGCCGCCCGCCACGCGACGCAGGATCGGGCGGTAAAACAAGCCTGCGACCAGCAAGCCGAGCGCCAGCGCAAAAATCATGAAGAAAAAGTCGGCCGACTTGCCGAATATCAGCGCGTTGACGATGTACTCGTCCGCCGGAAACTCAACAACCAGAGCCCGAAGGCGCGCGTACTCCAAAAGATCCATGCCATTGCCGCTCACAGAGCCCGCGTCGATCGCAGCTTGTGCGGCGCCAAGCAGATCAGGCTGCTTTTTCAGTATGGCGTCAAAGGCTGACAAATCGCCGTTTTCGGTCAGCTTAGCCGTCAGCGCTGCCAATTCTGGCGCAGCCGCGGCGGCGCGCTCGTCGGCTGTCATAATGCCGTAGACCCAAGCAGCGGCCTTGTAGGGCGCGAGGACCAGGTTGACAAAACCTTGAGCTATAGCGGTCAACAACGACCAAATTCCAGTGAGAACAGCCATAGTGGCAGAACCTTCTTAGCGGCGAGGCGTTGGCAGTATTCGCGCTGTCATCAGTGAACCCACAAGTGCGGCGTGAAGCCTTTTTAAGACACGCTGGTGTCGCGTGCTCCCCAACGACGGCACACGTATTCCGGCTGTGGGGTCCGGTTCGGTGGCCTCAAGGTATCGCTGCGAGAGTAAAAGCGTCGCGTGGATCCGGTTCGAGCGCGAGAGAGGCCGCTTGGTAGCGGCCTCAATGCATAAACGTTCAGTGCGGGCTTAGCTGCCCAGAACGCGGTCACGCTGTGCGGTGTACTGACCAGCAGAGCGGGAAATCCAGCCCGACGAAGCGGCCATGGAAGAGCTGAAGCTGTCGTAGCAACGCTTGAACAGATCGTCGTCCATGTTTTCGTCAAACACTTCCTGAGCAGCTGCGCCAAAGGCATCCCAAACATCATCCGGGAAGGCGAGTGCGCGAGTACCACCAGCAATCAGACGCTCCAAAGCAGCGCCGTTGTTAGCGAGGTACTGAGCGTGCGACCAGAGGTTCGCCTCAGCACAAGCAACTTCGATTGCAGCCTGGTTGGTCTCGGACAGAGCGTCCCAGCGATCGAGGTTCATTGCGAACGACAGAGCTGCACCTGGCTCGTGGAAACCAGCGGTGTAGTAGATGTTGGTTGCTTCTTGGAGACCCAGGGACTCATCAGAAGCTGGGCCAATCCACTCTGCGCCATCAATGGAGCCGGACTGCAGCGCCTGGAAGATCTCGCCACCAGCCATGGTGATCGAAGATGCACCAAGCTTGGAAATCACCTTGCCGCCCAGACCAGGCATCCGGTACTTGAGGCCTTCGAAATCAGAAGCGGAGTTGATTTCCTTGCGGAACCAACCGCCTGCCTGCGTGCCAGTGTTACCTGCCAGGAAGCCCTTCAGACCGAATTCTTCACCGATCTCATCGTACAACGCGCGACCACCCATGTGGTACATCCAGTTGTTGATTTCCTGAGCCGTCATTCCGAATGGAACAGCGGTAAAGAACGCAAACGCTGGGTGCTGGCCAATGTAGTAGTAAGCAGCAGCGTGGAATGCATCAGCGGTGCCAGAAGTCACAGCATCGAAAGCAGCCTGCGTACCGGAAACCAGTTCGCCATTCGCCTTCAGATCAATTTCCAGCGTACCGCCGGTGATCGCAGCAACATTGTCGGCAACGCGCTGTGCAGCATCGTGCACACCAAAGGAGCCGCGCCCCCAGGTCGTCACCATGGTTACTTTCTCACGGCTCTGCGACAGAGCTGGAGTTGCGAGACCGGTTGCGGCCGCTGCGCCAGCAGCAACACCAGCTACGCCTGCGCCTTTAAGAAACTCGCGACGTTTCATAAGTAAATCCTCCCGAAACGGACAGTTGTTTGATGCCCCCCTCCCAGAGGACACCTCTTGCCCCTAAACCACAAAAGCCTAGAGATGTAAATTGGTATGGAAATCAGACCAATGTACCATAGCGCCGCGAAATAGCACTTTGTTCCGCAGCGTTACCTATCAAAACTTAGTTCAGTCCGGGCTGTGCGGCAATTGGTGGGGCCATCAAAAATCTACGTACGTAGCAAAACCGGCAACGACGCCAATCTACAAATTGGCGGCCCTGGGCTATATAGTGCGGCATGGGATTTAAATTAAACCTGCTCCTGATCTCGGTCATTCCGATCCTGTTGTTCACAGCCGCAATGATTGGTGTTGTCACACAACAGACCACGACCTTGTCCGCCGAACTGGGTTCTTTGATCGAAGAACGCCTAGTCTCGGACAAGCGAACTGCACTGACCAATTATGCAGAATTGGCCGAATCTGCCATTCGGCCGTTGGTCGACCAATCCAGCGGGACGGCGATCGAAGCCCAGCAGCAGGCCAGAACCGTCATCAACGCCATGACCTTTGGCGAAGACGGTTATTTCTACGTCTATGACTACGACGGAACCAATTTGGTGCACCCCAGGCTAACAAACCTCGTTGGACAGAACCTCTGGGACTTGCAGGACCCAAACGGCAATTTCGTCATCCAAGGGCTGATTGAGCAGGCGCGTGCCGGTGGCGGCTTTCACTCCTATATATGGAATAAACCCTCAACCGGGCTGGAAGAACCAAAAATTGGGTTTGCAACAGGGATCGACACTTGGGGCTGGATGCTGGGAACGGGCCTCTATCTCGATGATATTCGCGGTGAACTTGATCTGGTGAACGCCACCATCGGGCGAACCGTGCAGCGTTCGTTTCTTTGGGTTATGGCCTTTGGCCTGCTTGCCGTCCTGTTGGCAGCGATTGTTGTTTATGCCTTCCAACACAACCTGCAACGGACTGCTGACGAAAAACTTAAAGCGTTGAACCGCCGGATCGTTGAGATCCAGGAAGAGCAATCCCAGCGCATTTCGCGAGACCTGCACGACGGCATATCCCAGTTGCTGGTCCTAACACGCTATTCACTAGAAGCGGTTGAAGCTGAACTTGATCCGGCACAGACGGAGCAAAAAGCCACACTAAGCCGGTCCCGCGGGACCCTGGACCGTGCTTTGACCGAGCTGAGCTCGATCGCGCGGAACCTACGGCCTCCCGCACTGGACCAACTGGGGCTGCAACAGGCCCTCATGTCCCTGATCGAGGACTATCAGGCGCAATCCAAGCTCAAGGTATTTGCCGATATCGAAGCGCTGGGCGACAAGCTTACGGAAGCGGGCAAGTCGGCGTTGTTTCGCGTAGCGCAAGAGGCACTGACCAACATCTCTAAACACGCCGAAGCTGAACGGGTTTGGATCACATTGAAGGTGCGAGGCCGGTCTGTGCAACTGACGGTCGAAGATGACGGCCTGGGGCTGAAGACACAGCAGCAAGGAGGCCTTGGCATCGCCAACATGCGCGAACGCCTCGCCTCGCAGGGCGGACGGCTGCTGCTTCGCACCCTGACAGAAGCCGGCACTGGAACCATCGTGACCGGCATCATCCCGCTCAGTCGTGAGGTGGTAAGCCGATGACCATTAACGCCATAATCGCTGACGATCACGAATTGGTTCGCGAAGCGCTGTACGTGCGGCTCAAGAAGATGGACGTGCAAATTGTCGCGGAAGCTTGCGATGGTGCTCAGGTTGTTGAATTGGCGGAAAGTGTGGCTTTCGACCTGATCCTGATGGACATCTCAATGCCTGTGTTGAATGGCGTCGAAGCGACAAGGCTTATCAAGCAGGCCGATCCATCGCGTAAAATCCTCGTTCTCTCAACACACGACAGTCAGAGCTACATCCGCGCCGTCGCATCCGCAGGTGCCGATGGTTACCTACTCAAATCAGCCGACTTCGAAGAAATGCAGCGCGCGGTGCAGGTCGTGGCGATGGGGGGGTCCTACTATGCTGACACGGTCAAAGAGAAACTGTTCGGCGATCGCGACTTCTCCGACGAAAAATTCAACACTCTAACCCACCGCGAGACGGAGGTGCTTCGAATGATCGATCAGGGCCTGCGTTCCAAGGAAATTGCCCATCGCCTGAACATTTCGCTTCGAACCGTCGAAGCCCATCGACGCAACTTAAACCGGAAAATTGGCAGCAAAGCCTGACACGGAATGCAGACAGCTGCCTTTTCTGATCCGCTGTGATTTTGCAGTCTGTACTCTGGAATTGGTGCCCCCGGCCCGAATCGAACGGGCACTCCCGAAGAAACGTGATTTTGAATCACGCGCGTCTACCAATTCCGCCACGGGGGCGCTGTGCTTCAGGGCTGGAGCCTGTATAAGACTCATAGCACTACGCGCCAAGGAGTTTTCTCGCATGGGTTGGCTGAAATCGCTCTACCATTGGACATTGCTGCAAGCTGAAAAACCCAGGGCTTTGGGCGTGCTGTTTGCTATGTCGTTTGCGGAAAGTTCGTTTTTCCCCATTCCCCCCGACACACTTCTCGCCCCCATCGTGCTGGCGCGGCGCGCCTGGTGGTGGTTGGCGGCCACGATTTGCACGGTTGGATCCGTCCTGGGCGGTTTATTCGGCTATTTCATCGGCAAATTTGCCTTCGACGCAATCGGCCAGCCCCTACTGGCCTTGCTGGGCAAGACAGAAAGCTTTGATGCCTTTGAGCAAACCTTCAACACCTTTAGCTGGCAGATCGTCTTCCTCGCCGGCTTTACACCCATTCCCTACAAGGTCTTCACCATCGCGTCCGGGGCTTTCGATGTCGCCTTGGCTGTATTCTTCATCGCGTCCGTGGTGTCACGGGGAGGACGATTCTTTTTGGTAGCCGTCATTGTTGCGCTGCTTGGTCCTGTAGCCAAACCGCTGATCGAAAGGTATTTCGGTTGGTTCACCCTAGCGGCGGGCCTCGTCGTGGTGGCGGGCATCTTCGCCTACACGGCCCTGCATTAACCAACAGACAGTCAAGCGACCCCTATGTTCAGGCTCTTTATTCGGATTGAAAACAACTGGCCCTGGGCCTTCCCGCTGGTGATTCTTTCGGCCTGCGTGTTCTTCCTGGGCGTTGCATTGATCTCTCAATACATCGGCGGCCATCACCCCTGCACCCTGTGTATCGCCCAGCGCACGTCCTATGTTGTCGCGGCTATCGTGTCTGGCGCTGCAATGGTGATTGGTCGGCGGCCAGAGCGGCACGTCGAGCGGGCCATGCTGCTGGGCGTATGTGGGCTTGCTTTCCTATATGGCTGTGCAACCGCGTTTGAACACGTCGGTGTTGAACAGGGTTGGTGGCCAGGCGACGTCCTCTGTTCAGGGTCGATGACCGCTTTTGGACTTGATAAAGAAGGTCCCGGCCTGCCGGTTAATCCGCTGTTCAACGTGCCTGAAGTCACCTGTTCCAAAGGTACTTGGGCGCTGTTTGGCCTGTCGATGGCGACCTATAACTTGCTCGCCAATCTTGGTCTGATGGTTCTCTCGACCCTGATCGCTACACGAGGCCTGCAGCGCTTCCGCAAGGCGGACTAATCCCGTTCGAGTTCGGAATCCCAGTACAGGTAATCTTCCCAGCTCTCATGCAAGAAATTCGGAGGAAAAGCCCGGCCGGCATCCTGCAGCTGATAAGCTGTCGGGCGCAGAGGCTCCTTCCGCAACCCCATGGCGCTGTCCCGCAAGTACCGATTCCCCTTCCGCAGGTTACACTTCTGACAGGCGGTCACGACATTTTCCCAACTCGTACCACCGCCTTTGGAGCGAGGGATTACGTGATCAAAGGTCAGGCTTTGGACTGGAAAGCGGGTACTGCAATATTGGCAACGGAAATGATCGCGGAGAAACACGTTGAACCGGGTAAAGGCCGGCGAGCGGTTCATGGGAACGTAGTCTTTGAGCGCAATCACGCTGGGGATGGGCATTTCGAATGACGGGCTGCGGATCACATGATCGTATTCCGCCACAACGTTCACACGCCCCTGAAAGCAGGCTTTCACCGAATCCTGCCAATTCCAAAGCGACAGCGGCAAATAGGATAAAGGCCGAAAATCGGCGTTCAAAACCAATGCCGGATAGTTCTCTAGACTGTGCGCTCTCATTCTCTCCAATCCCTTCCGACTGACACGGAAGCTATGAAGCGACTATGACAAGCGAATGACGAGAGGACAAGTAATGCGCGTATAATGTTTCACACCGTCGCACCTGATTATGCGTCGATATCGCCCATACCGAAGGCTGTGCGCAGCTTCAGCAGCGCCGCTTGCAGGCCCTCACCGTCGATCCCATGCCCCAAACCGGGCCGCACAAAGGTTTCCACAGGGGCTCCCAATTCAGCCAAGGTCTTGGCCGCCTCATCCATGGAGTTAAATGGCACAACCGCGTCGTCTTCGCCGTGGACCAGCAGAAACGGGGGCCGGGAGCTTGCTTCGCTAAGGGCTCGATCCGGCGCGGGTAACGCGCCGCTGTAGCCCAGAACATAGGCGAGAGGTTCTGGCAACCGCAGGCCCACTTCGAGGGACATCATGCAGCCCTGGGAAAATCCAAATAGCGCGATGTCCCCCCACTCCAGCTCAAACCGCTGCTTCAGGCCCTTGAGCGCCGTGGTCACGTAGCCGCGCGCCATTTGCGCGCCGTGGTCCAGTTCGGCTGGATCGATACGGGCGATAGGAAACCACTGACGCCCACCAAACATGCCGCCAGGAATTTCCTCGGGCGCCTCCAGACTGACTATCGCCGTGCCGGGTAGCACGGGCGCCAGTTGCCGGGCGATTGGAAAGAGGTCATCGGCGTCTGCGCCGTAACCATGCAGAAGAACCAGCAGATGCTTCACCGGTTCAATATTGGGGATCAAGGCGCGGTGCGGCGGGTCTGTGCCTTCGATCTGGAAGCCACGGATAACGTCAAAGTCCGGAGACTGCTGCATAGTGCTTGTCCTGAATTCTTCGGTCTGCGTCGTGTTAATCAGTCGTCTTTGACGACGTCTTCATCTGAGCCTTCGAGCGTTGAAACGACAACTTCAAGCCGACTGCTAAGCTGTTCAAAGACGTCTGCAACGTAATCATAAGCCTGCTGCACCGCGTCGCTTGCGCCCTCGCCGGCTTCAGATGACGCTGGGGCAGAAACCACGCCTTCCGCCGCGGATTTAGCCCTTTCGCTGTGGAGATCGTCGGCCATCAGCAGGCCTGCCATCAACAGAAGCCGGGCTTCGCCGACCTGCCCGTTGGCAGTCACCAATTGATTGACGCGCTCAGACAGCGCGTTGGCAAGACGCATCACGTGTTCTTCTTGCCCGTCATCGCAGGCGATGTCGTAACCTCGCCCATTCAAAGTAATGCGCACCTGACCCATCTGTCTATTCCTCGGCGCTGTCAGCGTCTTGGAGTTCAGCCATAAGCTGCGCAACTTGCTCAGTCGCTGATGCAGCAGCAGACCGCAACTCCTCTTGCGCGGTTTCCATCACCGAAATCTGGCGTTGTAACCGTGTAATTTCCTGTGTCTCTGGCCCCAGACGGTCGCCTAAGGCTTCCAACCGGTGCAAGACAGTGTCCAAGCGCGCTTTAGCGTCTTCTAATCGGCCCATCAGGTCTAAGCTCATCCTCGCGTTATACTTTCCGATTAGTGTAAATTAGCATTGGTTTCAAGGACATCTACGCGGTACTTCACTCGAATTACGAAAAGCAGTGGATAAATCGCATCACAGTTGGCCCCGAAAGCCGCTCCTTTCATGGCAGTACGCGCATGCGCGGGGGTTAATTAGTCGGGTGCTCCGTGTTTATAAAGGGCGGTGTAAAGACAGAAAAACGCAGTCACACGCGCACTGTCTCACCTGTATTTTGCGTTTCAATCAGGAGCTCGATTCCCATGTCTGATGCTGTCGCTCAGGACCCCAACGCTCTCGGTGCCACTATGGCCGATGCCGTCCGCATTCTTTCGGCGGAGGCCGTGCAAGCGGCAAACTCTGGCCACCCCGGAATGCCCATGGGCATGGCTGACGTCGCCACGGTGTTGTTTCGCGACATACTGAAATACGACGCTGCTTGGCCCCAGTGGCCTGACCGGGACCGGTTTATCTTGTCAGCGGGTCACGGGTCCATGCTGCTGTACTCGGCGCTGTACCTGTCCGGCTACGCAGACGTGTCGATTGATGAGATCAAGAACTTCCGCCAAATGGGTTCAAAAACCCCCGGGCATCCGGAGTTTGGCCACACCGAAGGCGTGGAGACGACGACGGGGCCCCTGGGACAGGGCATCGCCAACTCGGTTGGCTTTGCTATGGCAGAACAGTGGCTTGCCGCACGATTTGGCAGCGAGCTAGTGGACCACCACACCTATGTTATTGCGGGCGACGGTTGTTTGATGGAAGGCGTGAGCCAGGAAGCGATTTCGCTGGCTGGACACCTCAAGCTCAGCAAGCTGATCGTGCTCTGGGACGACAACGAAATCACCATCGACGGCAAAACTGACCTGTCCACGTCAGAAGACCAGCGCGCCCGTTTTGAGGCGTCGGGCTGGCACGTTCAGGCGGTCGATGGCCACGACCAGGATGCCGTGCTGACCGCGATTGAGCTGGCGCAGCAGGAAACCGGCATGCCATCGATGATCGCCTGCCGCACCACCATTGGCTATGGCTCACCAACCGTGGCGGGCACGTCCAAGGCCCACGGTGCGCCGCTCGGGGCTGACGGCTTGCAAGCCTTCAAGGACAACATCGGCTGGACCCACGAGCCATTTGTGGTTCCTAACGACGCAATGGATGCGTGGCGCGCGGCAGGGGCCAAAGGCGCTGAGGCGTCCGCCGAATGGAAATCCCGCCTGGCAGGATCGGCTCAGGCGGATCAGTTCCAGGCCATGCAGGATAGCATCCTGACTGAAGACGCCCTTAACGCGCTTGAAGCTCTCAAGGTTCAAGCGGTTGAAGATATGCCGTCGCTCGCGACCCGCGCGGCTTCAGGCAAGGTACTCGAAACCTTGATCCCACACATGCCTTCGATGCTGGGCGGATCCGCCGACTTGACCGGTTCGAACAATACTAAAACGTCGCACCACAGCGCCGTGACGGCCGATGACTTTGCGGCCAATTACGTGAATTGGGGCGTGCGAGAGCACGGAATGGCGGCAGCGATGAATGGTATGGCACTGCACGGCGGTGTCATTCCCTACGCGGGGACGTTCCTCGTTTTCACCGACTATGCCCGGCCTGCAATCCGTCTTTCCGCACTGATGAAGCAGCGCGTGATCTATGTCATGACGCACGATTCAATTGGTCTGGGTGAGGACGGTCCGACCCACCAGCCGGTCGAACATATGGCCGCTCTGCGCGCCATCCCAGGACTGCTGACCTTCCGTCCAGCGGATCTGGTTGAAACGGCGGAGGCGTGGGAATTGGCTTTGCAACATGACGGCCCCTCGGTGATTGCCCTGTCCCGTCAAAAAGTGCCCGCGCTGCGTCACTTGATCGGCGAAAACTACTCCGCGACAGGCGGCTACATCTACCGCCCGGCCATGGATGAACGCAAAGTGACGCTCATTGCGACAGGCACTGAATTGAGCCTCGCTGTTGAAGCACAGGAAGTGCTGGAACGGGATCATGGAATCGCGACGGCCGTGATTTCCCTAACCAGCTGGGACCTGTTCGAGCAGCAGCCTGCGCACTACCGCGAAGAAGTGCTCAGCCCCGGCAGCCTGCGCGTCGCGGTTGAAGCGGGTTCAGACTTTGGCTGGCGGCGTTTCATCCGCGAAGATGGTATTTTCATCGGCGTCGGCGATCAGTTCGGCGCATCGGCGCCTGCGGAAGAACTGTACGAACACTTTGGCATCACCAAAGAAGCTATTGTCCAGGCGGTTCTCGAAAGCCTGTAGAGGCAAGTTATGACCGGAGAGCCTGACGTCGTGGAACTTACCTTCGCTGCTGCGCTTTCCGCCCATGACCCGACAGAGACGGGCGCCATGCACTTCGTCACACCCGCAGCAGGTTTAAAGACGCTTGGTGCGGACTGGGCGCTTGACCTGCAGGCCGCCGTGCAGGCGTGGAGGCCGGATAGCCGGCTGACCGTTGATGCCACCCTTGCACCGGGCTTTGGCCTGTATGCGCTGGAACAGGGTTTGTTCGAGATCTTCTGCCCCTCGGACCACCCAGCGTTTAGCGATTTGAGCCGATATGCGACAGAGTTTGGCGGGCGAGTGACCACCCATCATCCCGCTGCATCCAAAGCGTGGCACCCGAAAGTGCCAACGGGCAAAAGCAAAGACAAAAGTGTCCTGCACACAGCCGAAAGCACCGCGACGGCATTAGAGAAGGAAAACCCTTAGCATGGCGACGATGGACGATGATGAGGGACCACAGCTGGTCAACATTGCCACTCTTGGCGAAACGCCCCTGCCTAGCTCACTGGACAGCGCCGCGCTGATCCTCCGCGTGCCGGAAGACGTCAATCCAGCCCACGCCAAACTGTTGGACTGGATCACACTGTGCGCGAAGGAACAATGCGCTTTGATCACCGCTTCGATGAGTGAAAACGGCGAAGACCTTCCCCCCAACGGGGTCGATGGTTTTGTGTCTTTCAACATGGCGGCCGATCAGGCTCTGCGCTCGGATTTCCCGGATCTGCAAATCGTTGCCGCCAACCTGACCTCCCGCGATTTGGCCATGCAGGCCGGCGAAGGGGGGGCCGACGCGCTCTTCTTTGGTGACTTAAGAGCCACCTCGGCGGCTGAGATGGTCAAGTCGGTCAATGACGAGCTGGCGGAATGGTGGGTGGAGATGATGGAGGTTCCGTGCATCGTCCCGGTTACCTCAGCCGCTGAAGACCCGGACTATGCGCCAGAGTTCATAGCGGTTCCGCTTGGCTAAAGATTGCTTGCTTCCGGGTACGCTGTTACTTGCTGCGCAGAAGTTCCCTTAACGACACGGGGTCAGGGTCATGAAGATCAACGGAAATGCCATTCGTCCGGGCAACATCATCGAGCACAAGGGTCGTCTGATGCGGGCCGTTAAGCTGCAGCAGGTCAAACCCGGCAAGGGCGGCGCCTTTGCGCAGGTGGAGCTGAAAGACATCCGCGACGGCACCAAGATGAATGAGCGTTTTCGGTCCGATGAGACGGTCGAGCGCGTGCGCCTGGATCAGGTTGATTATCAATACCTGTTCGCCGATGGTGATATGCTGACGTTCATGAATAACGATACATTCGATCAGATCGAGCTGAACAGCGATCTGGTGGGCGAGCCCCTGCCCTTCCTGCAGGAAAATATGCAGGTCACGATCGAACTTTATGAAGAAGAGCCGATTTCGGTCAGTCTGCCAGAATCTGTTGTGCTGGAAATCACCGAGGCCGACGCGGTTGTAAAGGGGCAGACTGCCTCCTCTTCTTACAAGCCAGCCATCTTGGAAAATGGTGTGAAGATCATGGTCCCGCCCCACATCGCGGCTGGAACCAAAGTGGTCGTCAATACGGCCGATGGCACTTACATGGAGCGTGCGAAATAGCTATGCGTCGCTCTGCGCTTATAAATGTAATGGTGAAGGCCGCTGACAAAGCTGGCCGGCAACTGGTTCGAGATTTCGGTGACGTTGAGCACCTGACAGTGTCGCGAAAAGGTCCCGCTGACTTCGTCAGTCAAGCCGACCAACGAGCTGAGCAGATCATCCTTGAGGTGCTAAACGAGGCCCGTCCGGAATTTGCCTTTTTCGGTGAAGAAAGCGGTCAGACAGGTCCCGAAGAACCCGAAGGTCGCTGGATCGTTGATCCGCTAGACGGCACAACCAACTACCTGCACGGCCTTCCCCACTGGTCAATTTCCATTGCGTTGGAACAGACTGGCGGCATCGTTGCCGGAGTAGTGTTTGACCCCATCAAGGATGAGCTGTTCTGGGCCGAACGCGGTCAGGGCGCTTATCTGGGCGCTCGGCAATTGCGCGTGTCTCGAAAAGAGGAAATGTCCGAATCCCTTTTCGCCAGCGGCATGCCCTTCAAAGGACGGCCCGATCAGGAAACCACGATGGCTGAAATCGAGCGCGTGGCATCAGTCTCATCCGGCGTCCGTCGATTCGGTTCCGCTGCACTGGATTTGGCCTACGTTGCCGCAGGTCGGTATGACGGATTTTGGGAACGCGGACTTTCAGCTTGGGACGTTGCAGCAGGCGCCTTAATTGCCAATGAGGCCAGTGCTAGGGTCAGTGACCTAAAAGGCGGGGATAAAATCGTCTCAGACCGCTCCATAATTGCCGCAGGCCCTATGATATACGACCAGCTCTTTAAACTGGTAACCAATCGCTAATCTCTGCCCCAACGTATAATGCGGACTTCGCTTTACAGAGTCGCGCATTTGCTCGAATGCGTGCTTATTGGCCGAGCCATGTGTCTTACTTTATGCGATTTGTATGGACCAGTGTTGTATATTTGCACTAGTAATCGGTGGGATTATCGTAATTTCGACGAATTGGCCTGCTTAGGTACCGTCGAATTTACGTGAAAACCCGTGGTGGTTCGCAACCACTAGAAAACGGGGAATGATGAGGACGAGATTATGATCTTGCGTGCGAGCTTTCTCGGCGTCGCCTTGAGCACTTTGTCTTTTGGAGTCGCTGCTCAAGCACAGGAAATCTTTCAGGCTGGGACAGTCCCTGCGGGCGACCTTCTGGCACCGCCGGTGAGCAGTGTCATGCAAACCGCCGCCACGCCGCCTCTGGACGCAACGGCCTTTACATCGCGCAACACCATGGTGACCACCATTGACCCCGGCTACACAGTCCTCAGCCCGGAAGACGCGGCCTTGCTGGCAGCTCAGGCAATTGGCGAGCCGGTAACCATCGGCGGCTTCGGCCAAACGGCAGCAACCGCGCCGACCTCGCTCGTGGCCTTTCCAACGGAAGTGCCAGCGACCCCGCAGCCGCTGCTGACGACGCCAGCAGGTGTTGATACCGGATTGACGGCGGTGGCGATCGTCAACGGCGTTCCGGTTACCTCCGGGCCTGTCACCAACATCCGCAGCGGCTACGGCAACTCCGCAATCATTTCCAGCAGCTCTTTCGGTGGATCTGTTCTGGTCTCTTACGGCAGCGAACTGCCCATCGTGGGGCCGGACTACGCACGCCAGATGCCAGGTTCGGGGCTATCAAACCCTGCGCCCATCCCCTACGTCGGTGCTGATCGCGCAGACGCGATCGCCGCCGCCGCACGCAGTGGAATGGACAGTGTCGCGAACAGCGCAGCCATGATCGGTTCATTCCCGTTGGCAACCAACTTCACCGGCCCGGTCCCTCTAATCCGCCCCGGGGCACCTGAGTACAAGGAACTACCCGATGCCATCGTCGCGACGGGCTCCAGTCGCTCCACCGCCTCTGTGCTGTCGCCATTCCCAACCGATCAGGACGGCACAGCTGATGCCGCTGGCGAAAACGTCGCGTCTCCGGTCAACGAGACAAAAGATGCGGTTCAATCCTTCAGCCGGATCACCGAAGAAGCCGTTACCGCCGCTGCGACCACGCCGCAAGTGGCGACCTCTACCGGCGACGGCACTGGCTTGGTTAGTCGTTCCAACCGAGATTTGGCCGCAGCGGCCGCTGCGCCCACAGCGGCCAGCACCACGTCTACGGCGGACTCCTCTGGCGGCACAACGTTTGTGAGCCGCACACGGTCGCTGTCGGACGAAGCGGCTGTCGAAACCCCTTCCGTCACCCCGACCGTCGCGGCAGCAACTTCGGCCGCAACAGGTTGTACTTCGCAGGGCATTTCCTTGCAGTTTGAAGGCACCTCCAACCGCTTTACCGCCGCACAGACGACGCAGGTTAAGGAGTTCGGAGAGCTCTGCGCTTCCGCCAAGAAAAATGTTCAGATCATTGGTTACGCCGATGGCAACATCGCCAACGAAAACGATGCTCTGCGCATCGTCAAAGGCCGCGTTCTTCGCGCCTTGCATGCTCTGACAGATGCTGGATTGGATGACTCCATGGTGACCCGTGAGTCGCTGATCCCGACCGGCAGTCAGCCTGGGAACGCACTCATCGTGCGGGCGAACTGATTGGGGCCAAGAATCAGCTTGAAACACGCGGAGGGCTCTTCATTTTTGTTCGAAGAGCCCTTTGTTGTTAATGGATTCTTTTAGGTTCTGCCATCAAGTTGCCTAATTGGGCAGCGACAAAGACACGGGTGTTGGTGAACTTTCAGCCAATCACACTTTCTTACGCGTTCTGGGCTTCTTTTTCGCACAAAAGTCGTGCGAAAGGGGCGGTGCATCTGTACTTAGGCCGGACGTTCAAACTTTGCTATTAGCGTCCTACTCATGACCGATCAAACGCGTAACCTAACGCAGCCCTACATTCCCCTGATTATCATTCTTGCGGTGCTCGTGTTTGTGAGCGGGCTGGCCTATTCGCAAGCAGGACGTCTCAGCGATTTCTTCTTCGCTCAGGCCGCGATCAACGGTGCTATTCTGCTCGTCGCTGTGCTGTCTGCTGCCCTGATCATCTGGGAGGTGTTCAGCCTGAGCCGGGCCGTGGGGTGGGTCGAAGGGACGCGGATCACGGGCAGCGCCATGCCCACCACAGAGTCAACCAGCGCCGACATGCCGCAATCGCTGTTCCCGCTGCAATCGCTGATGAACGGCACGTACATTCAAAGCGGTTTTTCGACCGAAAACCTTTCGATCGTTATGGACGCCATCAAGGCCCGTAACGACGAGCGGCGGGATCTGTCGCAATACCTGCTCCAGCTGCTGATTTTCCTCGGCCTGTTCGGCACGTTCTGGGGACTGACATTGACCGTAGGTGACATTGGGAAAGCAATCGGTCAGCTCAACCAAGAATCAGCATCACGCGACGCTGGTGACCTTTTCGGACAGATGATCCAGAGCCTCGAAGATCCCATTGGCAGCATGGGCATCGCCTTTTCGTCCTCGCTATTCGGGCTGGCCGGAACCATCATTGTCGGCTTTCTTGAGCAGCAAAGCGCGCAGGCGCACGGGCGCTTTATCGATGAGCTTGAAAACTGGCTGTATCAACATGCCATTCTGTCGACCAGTGGCGGTGGCTTTGCAGCGGTCGCAGCCACCGGAACAGTGGTCGCGTCCACCAGCGCTTTCAATGATGAGGTGCTTACAGCGACCAATGCCAAACTCGAGCAGATCGACGTTGGCCTCGCCCGGAACCACGACGCTCTTATCGCCGCGCTGCAGGCACTGGTCGCGGTGCAGGAAGATCAGAAAGCTATGAGGAAGGAAGAGCACGGCAAACTAGCCTCGCTCGCCATGCTCACCGATACCAATGAGCGCATGAGCACCATCATGGACAGTTGGAGCCGCCGCTCGGAGCAGTACTTTGAAGAAGCGGGTCGCGGACAGATCCAGATGGTCAAAGTGGCTGAAGACATCGAGCGCCTCCTCAAGGCACGCGACACGACACGAACGTTGAATGACCGTCTGTCCGAGCTCAGCCGCGAATTGGGCGAGAACGCCCGACGCACCGAAAACGCCTTCACCAATCTTCGTGATTTCCTGTCGGGCAGCGAAACGGGAAACCAGTTGCAGGCTTTGTTGGAAAGCATGGACAGCAGCCGCGAGGAACTGCGGGCCATGCGCCACGAAGCTGCTGCGCGCAGCACGTCAGACGAGTAGGGATCCGGCATGGCTCGCCGCTCGCGCAATCGCGTCAATATATGGCCAGGCTTTGTCGACGCGCTCACCACACTGGTGATGGTGGTGATCTTCGTGCTTGTTGTCTTCATTTTCGCGCAACAGTTCCTGTCCACCCAGCTCAACGACAACGTCAGTCAGATCAAATCCTTGCTGAACGAGAACGAGCAGCTCGAGTTCGAAAAGTTCGAACTGAAGGAGCTGAACACGCAGCTGGATAACGAATTGAATGCAGTGAGGCAGGAACTGGCTTCGCTGCGTGGCGAGCGTAACATCCTCCGCGACAATCTCAGCAACACGCGTACCGAAGTGCAGTCACTGGCCGGCAACGTCGACACCCTCCGCGACGAAGAACAATCGCTGCTCAAGCGCCTCGCCGCATCTGAGCTGCAAAACCGGCAGCTCCAGGCCGAAAACTCCAAGCTCGCCGCTGATCTTCTGCTCAATCAAGAGGTGCTGGCCGAGGCTGAGCAACAGCGTGTGGCGCTGGTCCAGCGGGTCCGGGACGACGGCGACTTGACAGAAGCCATGGAAGCAACAATTGCAGCGGCTGACACCAATCAGGAACGCAACGTCAACCGCTTCGTCGCCCTGCGCGGCGAGTTCCTCTCCAGTGTGCAAAACATCGCCCCGACCATTGCCAGCGAAGAAGAACGCGAAGTGCTGCTCGAACTGGCTGAGCGGATCCCCAGCAACCCTGAAAGCGATCTGGGCACCGTTGCTCCTGACCGCGCGTCCCGGCTCAAGGCGACCGTGCAGTCAACCCAGGACCTCATGGAGGCCATGTTCCAGCTTGCAGAGAAGAAGCAGGCCGAGCTGAACACGTTGCTGGGCACACTGCTCAACGCGCGGCGGCAGCTTTCTCAGGCTGAGCAGGATTTGCTCGACGACAAGGTTCTCGTGGCTCAGCTGAAGCTGCAGAACCAGCAGGTGAGCAAGGATCTGGTTAACGCCAACGAGGCCATCTCTGTCAACGAGTTCACCATTGAGGCAAAGCTCGCTGAAATTAAGATTCTGACCGATGTGCGGAATGACCTGCAAAACCGCGTCAACGACCTTCAAACCTCGATTCTTTCCTTCGAAAACTCTGTCGACCTGCTGCGCAACACTGTGGATGAGCAAGAGCGTGATATTGCCAATGCGGTGGGCACGTACGAGGAGCGGATCGAAAGCCTGCTGCTTCAGTTGGAGGCCCGGAAGTCTGCTCAAGAGGCCCTGCAGTCGGATTTGGATGAACGCAGCCGGGTGATCGCAACCAAGGAGCAGGAAATTGCCAGCATTCGACAACAGCTGGCCGCTGGCGAGAGCAACCTGGAATCTCTGGTCGAAGAGCGTTTTAAGGACCAAACCGCCTTACAGCAGGCCATCGACCGAATCGCCGAACTCGATCAACAGCTTATCTCGCAGGCTGAAGAACTGAGCACGGTGCGGATTTCTGCCAACGCCTCGCAGCAGCGCGTGAACGCAAATGAGGTCGAAATCAATGAACTCGCCTCCAAACTTGCTGCCGCCGATGGCGAAACCTTGGCCAGCCGCTCTCAACTGGCCAGCGCGCGCTCTCAAATCGATACCCTGAACGCCCAGCTGTTCGACGTCCGGCAGAAGCTTAGCCGGATCGAGGCTGTGTTGATGCAGCGTAACGCTACTGTCCGCGCCCAAAGCCTGGAGCTGGAAAACGCCAGCTTGACCATGGCGGCTGTGCTCGCCGACCAACTTGCGCTGGAACAGGATCTGAACGAGGCCCTGGAACAGCGTGACATCATCCTGTCCCGCGCCCAGTCCAGCTTCGCCTTTGCCGCCCGCGCCGCCGCCCAGGGGCTTGACGGGATCGTGGTGCAGGAAGAAATAAGCACGGTTGATGAGCAGGAACTGACCCAGGTGCGATTCAAATCCCGAGAGCGAATTCAGTTCCAGCTTGGATCTTATGAGATTCAGGAAGATTCCTTGATCCAGCTTTCACTCGTTGCTGAAGATCTTTTTGAGCTGACCCGACGCCTGCCGGCTGACCTCGATTGGGTCATTCGGATTGAAGGCCACACCGACCAGACTCCGGTCAACAGCAACTTTGGCGGAGACTTCCGAAACAACCTTCAGCTCGGTTTTCTCAGGGCTGAAGCGGTTCGAGCCGCCCTTCTGTCAACCACAACAGGCTTGGTGCCAAACCAACTGTTGGCCTCGTCTTTTGGGGACACATCACCGGTCCAGGACGCCACCGGGCTCCGGGGTCAAGCAAAAGCGGGGGCTGACCAGCTAAACAGACGTATTGAATTCATCCTCGCTCCACGCTAAGCACCCCTCCTACGTTTACAGTTTCATTCTTTGAATACGGGATTCGGCCCATGAAGGCGGACATTCATCCAGAATACCACGAGATCACCGTTGTCATGACGGATGGTTCATCGTTTAAAACGCGCTCTACCTATGGCGCGCCAGGTGACTCTATGCGTCTGGACATCGACCCTAAGTCCCACCCGGCGTGGACCGGCGTGCAGCGCATGCTCGACACTGGCGGCCAGGTTGGCAAGTTTAACGACAAGTTCGGCTTCATGTCGGAACTCAAGGTCTAAGCCAGACCTCGATCAAAGCGGGCGCGGGCATTTTTTGAATGCTCGCCCCTTGCGATCCAAATTAGCGCTCCTTACTTCCTATAGTGTCAGCGAGACAGCCGCTCAAACTGAGGGCTTCAGGCGCTGGCGCAGACCGTCACACGTGTGAGGTCTGAACTATAGAACCTTGCTTTTGCTTAAGGAGGCTACCCTATGCGTACTTTGGATCTTTCCCCGCTTTTCCGTTCTACCGTTGGTTTCGACCGGATGACCACGCTGCTGGAAACGGCATCGCGAATGGACGCGAACGCGGCGAACAGCTACCCCCCTTACAACATTGAGCGGCAGTCCGAAGACCAGTACCGGATTTCCATGGCTGTGGCCGGCTTCACCCTGGATGATCTTGAGATCGAAGTTCAGGACCAAGCGGTGACCGTGCGCGGTCGGCAGGCTGAGGCCGCTCCGTCGAACGACGAAGACACCACGTATCTGCACCGCGGCATTGCCGCCAGGGCCTTTGAGCGACGCTTCCACTTGGCCGATCATATCCGGGTGGCAGGCGCCAAGCTTGAACACGGCCTTTTGCACGTCGAGCTGGTGCGTGAAGTCCCGGAGGCATTGCGGCCTCGAATGATTGAGATTGCTACGACCGCTGAGACGAACGGCGGCGCGAAGGTGATAGAGGGCGAAACAGCCAACCCCGACGTCGCGACAAAAGCGGCCTAGCACGCCTTCTCCAATCTTCCTCATTCTCCGATTTTGGACTTGCCGGGTCGTCATGGCGACCCGGCTTTGTTATGACAGGGCTTCGAGAGCAACGATGTCACCCGAGGAATCAAACCGTAGTGAACGACCCCATCATCGACGACGACGAAATCGATGAAGCCACAACAAAGGAGGAGGGCAGCACTCGATGGTTGGTGCTGCTGGTTCTGGCCATATCGGCCCTTGGCCTGGGTTGGGCGCTTTTCTTTCGCCCCGAAGGCTGGCCGGCCCCTGATGTTGTGACGGTTCTGCTGGCACCGCTGGGGCTGATTGCGTTGTTTGGCGGGTCTTACTTTCTGACACGGGGAACCGAGTGGACGGCGCTGCTTCGATCCACGCAAATGAATTGGCCAGAAGGCACGCTTCAGATTGTTAAAACGTGGTCCAAGGGCGGTCACAAGCTGCGCCGGGTCGATCACGGAACGATAAAAAACGCCCTCTATGATACGTCGCTTCGATCCAAAGGCGACATCGTCGTCGCGCTGGCCACTGGGCGTTCGCGGACGCGGTGGCTCTTTGTTCTGATCGCGGCCCTAGCCGCAGGGTTTGTGGGCTATCTGTTACTGCCCTCAGACCGAAGTCTTTTTGGTGTGATGTGGTTTCAGACGCTCGTCTTCTCAGGTTTTATGGTGGCGCTGCTCACCACTCGTCTGGGCCAGTGGATTACCCCGCCTTTCCTCCGCCGCCGCTTCCTGCTGTCCACGCCCGAGGCCGTTTATGCCATCGCAGGGCTGGATAGTGGTGCCTTCTCAGCTCAGGTTATGTTTCACATCGCCCGGAATGAGCGCAGGTTGGACCTGCGGGTTTCGCCCGCACTTTGCGATCAGCCCGAAAAGGCGCAACAGTGGGCTGAAATCGCCACCACATTCGCCCGGGACGCGTTTGATGAGGGCCTGGATTCTGCCGCTTGTAAGGCTGTTGCGTCCGCGGGAACGCTGATCGCGCGCGACGAGTGTGGGGGAACTGAGCCGGGGCGTGGATTGTACATCGACCTTTGATCTACGCAGCAGCGTGGACCAGAAGTGCGTGCGACAGCATTTATTTCTCGCACTAAGTTCCCTATACATCAGTGTAATCTCCCGAAATTTTTAAGGACGAAAGGAGCGTGGCATGGCCCAGCAACCCCCACTGATGCCTAAAGCAACTGCCGTTTGGCTGGTTGACAACACCGCACTCACATTCGAACAGATTGCCGATTTTTGTCACCTGCATAAGCTGGAAGTCAAAGGCATCGCAGACGGTGACGTCGCCAAAGGCATCATGGGTCAGGACCCGACCAAGAGCCGGCAGCTCACCGAGGATGAGATCAAGCGGTGTGAAGGGGACCTGAATGCTTCCCTGACGCTCGCTGTCAGCGACATGCCCGAGCTGTCCCGCCGCACCAAAGGCCCGCGCTACACCCCAGTTGCCCGTCGGCAGGAAAAGCCTGACGCCATTGCCTGGTTGGTCAAGACCTACCCGCACCTGTCGGATGCTCAGATCATCAAACTGGTGGGCACCACCAAGACCACCATCGGTGCGATCCGTGAAAAGTCGCACTGGAATATGGCCAACCTGCAACCGCGAGATCCGGTCCTGCTGGGCATTTGTAAGCAAGCCGATTTGGATGCAGCTGTGAATAAAGCCAATGCCGCCAACCCGGAAGCCGCAGCAAAACTGGCTGCCGAGCAGCCGATGTTCGACGAAAACCAGCCCAAGGCCGTTATCCCCGAAGGCATCTTCGCTGCATTCAGTCGCGAGAATCAGTAGCGCGCAAGGGCTGCCCTATTCGGCGCTGGCCTCGACCAGCGCCGTTTTCTTTTGTTCCGTCGGGTACAGCGCATCCAGCACAGTTCCGTAGTCCTGCCTGACCACGTGACGCCGGACTTTCATTGAGGGTGTCAGCTGCGCGTTATCCGTGGTGAATTCTGCCGTGGCTATGGCAAATTTCCGCACTTTCTCGATGTTCGACAGATCCTGATTGACGCGTTTTATCGCCGCAGAGACCGCCTTGTACAGGTCAGGATCGTCGGCCAAATCCGCCAATGTTCCTCGCTTGCCTGTTTCTTTCTTGAACTCTGTCAGCCATTCCGCGTCTGGGACCACCAGGGCTGCGCAGTGCGGGCGCTTGTCGCCGATTACCATGGCTTGCCCGATTTCCGGTTGAAGCGTCAGGAAACCCTCCACCCGGGCCGGAGAGACGTTATCGCCGCCGGACAAAACAATGATGTCTTTCTTCCGATCCGTGATCTTGATGCGTCCTAAGGCGTCAAACTCGCCAATGTCTCCGGTGTGCAGCCAACCATCGACAATCGTTTTTTTCGACTCAGCGACATTGTTCCAATACCCGTTCATCAGCAACTCACCGCGTACAATAATTTCGCCGTCGTTTGCGATCTGGACCTCAGCGCCACGCATGGGCAGCCCCACCCCGTCCAGTTGGCGACTTTGCCGACGGTTGACGGAGATAATGGGCGCGGCTTCGGTCTGGCCGTAGCCCTGCAAAACAGTGACCCCCAGCGCCTCAAAGAACAGGCCGACCTCTTCATGCAGGGCCGCACCACCACTGACGAACGCCTTTAAACGCCCCCCGAAGCGGTTCCGCACCTGACTGCGAACAGCCCGCTCAAGAAACCCATCGAGCACTTTGTCGCCGAAGGTCAGTGAGGCGGGGTCTTTGATCTTGCGTTTGCCAATATCCAGAGTGCGGTGAAACAGGCTTTGCCGCATGGCCGGCGCCGAGCGCAAACCGCGCAGCACGCGTGCTCGAAGTACCTCCAGCAGGCGCGGCACCGCCGTCATTATGGTGGGGCGCGCTTCAGACAGATTTTCGGCCAGCTTCTCTGGACCCTCGGCAAAGTAGATCTGTGCGCCCATGGCTATGGGGCACCACAGCCCGGCAGCATGCTCGTAGGAGTGGGTCATAGGCAGGAACGAGAGAAAGACCTCCTCCCCCACCGACCAACCGTCCTTCAGCACGTCATAGGCCCCAGCGGCGTTGCACAGGATAGCACCGTGGGACAACTCTACGCCCTTTGGTGTTCCCCCGGTCCCGGACGTGTAGATGATACAGCTCGTCGTCTCGCGCCCAAGTTGACGGGCCGTCTCGACAACGTCGTCCTTCAATTCCTTGCCGTGCGCAATCAGTGCCTCGTAAGCATGGACGTCCAACGGCAGCTTTTGCCGAATGAGCAATGGCTCGATCGAGGCGACGAAAGCGCAAGTGCCGCTGTCGATCGCCGCAGGCAGCAGCTTCTTTGCCAATTCGCGCGTTGAGACAATCGCCCCTTTCGCCGCGGAATTGCTCAAGATGTGCATGTGATCAGTGGTGGTGTTGGTGGTGTAGGCTGGTACAGCGATAGCGCCCAAGGCCATGATCGCAATATCCGCGATGGCCCACTCCGGCCGGTTTTCTGCGCAAATTACCACTCGGTCGCCCGGTGCGATCCCCAGATCCTTTAGGCTTCGGGCCAGGTGAATGACCTCATCCATGGTCTGTCGATAGGTCCGAGATTGATATGCGCCATCGATCTTGTGCCACAGAAAAGGTTTACGCATTCGAGCCTGAGCCGTCTCAAAAAACAGTGTTGGCAGGTTCGGCATGGCATCGAGTGCATCCACATCTCGCTTCATGTTTCCCCATCCTCTTCTGGAGATTTAATCCTAAGTGACACCACGGGAGTTGCCGAAGTCTCGTCACTTCGCCATGTTCCAGTGATGAGTGCTCAAGAACCTTAACATAGGCCTTATTTAGACAATGTCAATTTACGCAAACCCGCCGGTCCATCGCGCGGCCCTCTCTGAGTTGGCTTCCATCGAAGACACTGATCTCGGCACGCTGCCCCGTTGGAACCTCGCTGACCTCTACGCAGGCTCGTCCGATCCTCAGATCGATGCAGACCTCGACTGGGCAGCCGAGCAGGCACGATCCATGGCGCAGGCTGTCAAAGGCAAGATGGCTCAGATGACGCCAGAAAAACTTGCCCAGACCATTGTCTGGTACGAAACCATCTATGAGAAGCTGGGCAAACTTGGCACTTTTGCATTTCTTAACGGCGCGACCCAGCGGACTGATGGTGAGGCCATGCAGTTCCAGGCAAAAGTCAACGAGCGCTCGACCAACATCAGCGCTGACCTGGTGTTTTTCTCACTTGAGCTAAACGCAATCGATGACGCCGTGATGGCAACAAAGTTGGCGGACCCGGCCATGGTGCCGTGGAAGAGTTTTGTGGAACGCACCCGCCTGATGAAGCCACACCAACTCTCTGACGAGCTGGAAACCTACACCCATGATTTTGCCATCGTCGGCGGCAGTGCCTGGGTCCAGTTGTTCGACGAGACCATGGCGGCGCTCTCCTTTGATGTGGACGGCAAGGAGCTGTCGAACGCAGAAACCTTTAACCTGCTCGCTGACCGGGACCGCGATACCCGCGCCAAGGCAGCCAAGGCTATTACCAAAACCTTGGGGGATAACCAGCGGCTGATGACCCGCATCAACAACACGGTGATCAAGCAGAAAGAGCTGGAGGATAAGTGGCGCGGCTATGAGCGCCCGGTGTCTTCCCGGAACGTGGCGAACGAGGTCGAGGACGAGGTGGTCAAGGCATTGACCGACACCGTGACCGAGGCCTTTCCCCGGATATCACACCGCTACTACGCCATGAAGGCCAAATGGATGGGGCTGGAAAAGCTTGAGCCCTATGACCGGAATGCACCCTTACCCGAGGCGGATGAGGCGAAGATTCCCTGGACCGAAGCGCGCGACCGCGTCCTGGACGCCTATGCCGGTTTCGCGCCGTCGATGGCTGAGATCGCCGGTGATTTCTTTACCAAAGGCTGGATCGACAGCCCGGTTATTCCAGGCAAGGATGCAGGCGCCTTCGCCCACCCCTGCGTGCCCTCGGCGCATCCCTACGTGCTTGTGAACTACCAGGGCAAGACACGGGACGTGATGACGCTGGCCCATGAATTGGGACACGGCGTGCATCAGGTTTTGGCGTCTGAGCAGGGCTATTTCAATGGCTCAACACCCCTGACGCTGGCTGAGACAGCATCGGTCTTTGGCGAGATGCTGACGTTCCAGAGCCTGCTCGCTGACGCCAGCACCAAGCAACAGCGCAAGGTGCTGCTGGCGGGCAAGGTCGAGGATATGCTGAATACCGTGGTGCGTCAGATCGCCTTCCACAACTTCGAAACCCGCGTGCATGACGCGCGCCGGGAAAAGGAGCTTTTGCGCGAAGACTTCCAGACAGCGTGGATGGAAACCCAAACCCAGGCACTCGGCTCAGCCTTCAATCTGAATGTCGATGAGTATGGTGACTACTGGTCCTATATTCCGCACTTCATTCATGTGCCGTTCTACGTCTATGCCTACGCGTTTGGGGATTGCCTGGTGAACTCGCTCTATGCGGTCTACCAGAACAGCGAAACGGGCTTTGCTGAGAAGTACATGCAAATGCTGGCATCAGGCGGCACCAAGCGGCACCACGAGCTGCTCGCGCCGTTCGGCCTTGATGCGCGAGATCCCAGTTTCTGGCGTCAGGGCCTGAGCTTGCTTGAGAGTTTCATTGATGAGTTGGAGACACTTTAGGTCGCAACCTCCACATGGCAGGGTCGCTGACCTGCGACCTTTTGGGGGGGCTTTCGATGGATCTTAAACGACCCATATCTGACCTATGACAGATCGCATGGACGAAAATCGACTGGGCAGCCGCTTGCGGCGCTACACGCGTGTTGGAACATCACTGGGTGGCCTCGCGGTGCAACTTGGCGCAAACCGCGTTCTGGGTACTAAGTTGGATCAGGGCAAGCACGCTGCAGCTCTGAAAGACGCGCTGGGCGACCTGAAGGGGCCTTTGATGAAAGCAGCGCAGCTGCTGGCGTCGATCCCGGACGCCTTGCCGAAAGAATATGCCGAGGACCTGCGCCAACTCCAGTCAAACGCTCCACCAATGGGGTGGACATTCGTTAAGCGGCGGATGAAATCAGAGTTTGGCGCGGATTGGCAAAGCAAGTTCCAGTCATTTGAGCGCGAAGCCGCCGCCGCTGCTTCCCTTGGTCAAGTGCACCGCGCAGTCTTGCCAGATGGAACCGATGTCGCCTGCAAGCTGCAATATCCCGATATGTCCAGCGCAGTCGAAGCCGATTTGCGCCAGCTCGCCTGGGCCTTTGGCGTGTACCGGAGTTATGACAAGGCGATCGACCCGTCAGGCGTGTTTGTTGAGTTGTCCGCCCGCCTGCGGGAGGAGCTGGATTACGTGCGCGAAGCCCGGCATTTGAGGCTCTACGATGAGATGCTCGCAAACGAATCCGTCGTGCACGTTCCGGCCGTTCATGAAGCGTTTTCGACTGAGCGGCTGCTGACCATGTCATGGGTCCACGGAAGCCCGCTGATAGACTTTATCCGAGGAGGTGCGTCGGACGAGGCGCGCCGGACCGTGGCCACCAACATGTTCCGAGCGTGGTATGTCCCGTTCTACAACTATGGCGTCATCCATGGTGACCCGCACTTCGGGAACTACACCATCCGAGACGATCTGAGCATAAACATGCTGGACTTCGGCTGTGTCCGTTTCTTCCAGGCTAAATTCGTAAAGGGCGTGAAAGACCTCTACGACGCGCTCCAGACAGGTGATGAAGACCTGGCGGTTTCAGCCTACGAAGCCTGGGGGTTTACGGATATCACGCGTGAGCTGATTGAAGTGCTGCATGTTTGGGCCGGGTTCATTTTTCAGCCCCTGCTTGAAGACAAACCGCGCCTGATCACCCAGACCAACACCGGCGAATACGGTGCCGAAGTTGCTCGAAATGTACATCAGGAACTCAAGCGTGTGGGCGGGGTTAAACTGCCGCGGGAGTTCGTGTTTATGGATCGGGCTGCAATCGGGTTGGGCTCAGTGTTTATGCACCTCGGCGCCGAGATCAATTGGCACCGCATGTTCAACGAACTCATCCACGACTTCGACGTCGATAATATGGTGGAGCGTCAGCGGGTGTTGTTCGGCAAACACGGGCAACCCATGCCGGAAGAGCTGGATTAAAAAAGTGCCTAGCGGAAGGCGTTCCAACCCGCGATCACGCGACTGATCGCGGTGATCCACGCCATGCCGCCGAAAACGATGGCCATCCACCAAAATGCGCCGGGAAACAGGCACACGAGCACCAGAAACAGAATGGTTTCAAAACCTTCGGTTAATCCCCCCAGATAATAGAGCGATTTCTGCCCCCGCAAGTCGGTGCTGATCCCCCGTTTTTCCGCAAAAATCGCAAAAGCGAGGAACGAGGCCCCGGTGGCAATGAAACTGAAAATCAAGAAACAAGCGGCCAGCGCGTTCTGGTCTGGGTTCATCAGGGCGAAGCCAAAAGGAATAGCGCTGTAAAAGAAGAAATCCAGGCAGATATCAAGGAACCCGCCCCGATCTGTCGGACCAGTCTGCCGCGCGACGGCACCATCGAGGCCATCGGCAATCCGATTGAGCAGGATCAACACCAGTGCGACCAGCGGCAAGCCTAGCCACAGCACAGGAACAGCGATCATGCCAATAAAAAAGCCGACCAGCGTAACCTGATCGGCACTTACACCCCGACCGACAAACCAGGAAGCGGCGCGGTCTGTCGTCGGGTCGATGTACTTGCGTAAATGAGCGTCAATCACGGCCGAACCGTGCCCGCTGGTGCGAAGGGCCTAGTAGCCTTCGCGCTCCATGCGCTTACGCATCACCTTGCGGTAACGACGAACCGCTTCAGCTTTCTCGCGCTTGCGGCGCTGAGATGGCTTTTCGAAGTGGCGACGCAGCTTCATTTCACGGAACACACCTTCGCGCTGTAGTTTCTTCTTCAGGGCGCGCAGCGCCTGATCTACATTGTTGTCGCGAACGGATACTTCCACGGAATGCTTCCTAACCTTAGCAAAGCCCGGAGACGGGCAAATAAAACTCGTCCTCGCGCAGACGATCCGCGCAAGTTCAGATGGTGTTTAGCAAAAGCCTCACAAAAAGCAAAGCCTTGGGCCGTGCATATTGCGCATGGAAACCCCTGTTAAAAGCAGGGCCAGAACGGTGAGACACCGCGACAGGTTGACGAGCGGGGTGGGAAAGCACAATTCCATGGGATGACAGAGACTTATGACCACACCGCCCTGATCGACGCCGTAGCTCAACACGCAGCCTTTGACGGATGGAGCAATGCCGCCCTTCGACGTGCCGCTGAAGAAACCGGGACTCCCTTGCCACTGGCCATGGATTGGTTCCCTACGCCAATTTCGATGATCGCCGGGCACTCTAAACTGGCGGACGAGCGCATGCTGTCCGTCGTTTCCGAGGACGGCTTTGACGAACTGGGCGTCACTGACCAGCTTCATCGCATACTCAGCGCGCGTCTTGAGCAGGCGGCCCCGGTGAAGGAAGCCGTGCGACGCGGGCTTTCGCACCTCGCCCTGCCCCATCATATTTACACCGGGACTCGACTCACCTGGGCAACCGCAGATGCGGCCTGGAACGCCGTGGGCGCGCCGGATCGGGATTTCAACCACGTGACCAAGCGAACCTTACTTTCAGGGGTCTATGGCGCGACGCTGACCTACTGGCTCGCCAATGATGATCCTGAGTTAACGGCGACCAAGCGGTTTCTGGAACGCCGGTTGAGAAACGTTGTCCGAGCATTCGGGGCTCTTGGAGGCCTGAGAAAACGGGTCATGGGCGCATAACGCAGAACCATCTTTTCGCGTATGTTTTCAGTGGCTTACAGCCCATAAGTGTAAATTCGCCGCAAAAAATGCAATGGTTGCGCCTTGTGCAGCACTTGACGCAGGCCTCCCTTGCGCCCATGGTATATGTGTTAATCGAGCAAAGCAGGGAGTATGAGGCTTGTCCTATTCGACATCTTTACAAACACGGCACCAGCAACTCGAACGGTCCATTATGGACGAACAAAAACGGCCCCTTCCAGACGGCCTTCGGCTTCAACATCTCAAAAAAGAAAAACTCCGCGTAAAAGAAGCCATCGTAGGCCTCCAATAGGAAATGCGCGCTTGCGGAAACGGGCGCAGATTGTCACTCTCCGTTCATAAGGTTATGCGCTAGCTCCATTTCAGCGCAATACCTGTACGACAGAGGTCTCCACCACATGAATGGTGCCAAATACGAAGGGCCGATGACCGCGGTACTCGGCCCTACCAATACCGGAAAAACCTACCTCGCCCTCCAGCGGATGCTTGGTCACGCGACAGGTATGATCGGGTTTCCCCTGCGTCTTCTCGCCCGCGAAAACTACGACAAAGTGGTCCAAGAGAAAGGCGTTTCGCAGGTAGCACTGGTCACCGGCGAAGAGAAAATAATCCCCCAAAATCCCCGCTACTGGATCTGCACGGTCGAGGCCATGCCGTTGGATGTATCGGTTTCGTTTCTGGCGATAGATGAAATTCAAATCAGTGCGGATCCTGAACGTGGCTATGTGTTCACAGACCGCCTGCTGAATGCGCGAGGCACGATGGAAACCATGTTCATGGGCTCTGATACCATGGCCGGGGTCATTCGAGAGCTGTTGCCCGATTGCGAGATCGAAACCAGGCCTCGATTCTCCGAATTGAATTACGTCTCACCCAAACGGCTGCAAAAAGTCCCCCGGCGCAGCGCCATCGTCGTCTTTTCAGCCTCTGACGTTTATCACGTTGCGGAAAATCTGCGCGGGATGCGCGGAGGATGCGCCGTCGTTCTAGGGGCGCTGAGCCCTCGTACGCGGAATGCTCAGGTTGAGATGTATCAGGCCGGAGAGGTCGATTATCTCGTAGCGACTGACGCAATCGGGATGGGCCTGAATATGGACCTGGACCACGTGACGTTCGCTAAAACCAGCAAGTTTGACGGTCGCCAGGCGCGTCGGTTGCGCGCGCCGGAAATCGGTCAGATTGCCGGCAGGGCCGGGCGACACATGAACAACGGCACCTTCTGCACCACCACAGAGATCGGCGGCTTTCCTGAAGAAATTGTGGAGGCGGTGGAGAATCACCGCTTTGATCCGGTTGAAATGCTACAATGGCGGTCGCGCAATCTGGATTTCAGCTCACCGTCGGGACTGTTGCGCTCTCTCGAAAAACCGCCCCCTCACCCGCTGCTTAGCCGAACCCGCGACGCCGAAGATCACCAGGCACTCAAAGTGCTGCTAAAGGACGAAGATATCGCCGGAATGGCTCGATCTAGAGCAGCACTGCGAACGCTCTGGGATGTCGCACAAGTGCCGGACTTCCGCAAAACACTGTTTGAGCAACACACGGCCATGTTGGGCCAGATTTACCGCCATCTGGTGCGCGGTGTTGGCCGCGTTCCAGAGGATTTTGTCGAACAGCACGTCTCGCGCCTCGACAACTTGCAGGGCGACATCGATACGCTCGTGAACAGAATTGCGTCAGTTCGCACGTGGACTTTTATCTCACACCGCGCCTCTTGGGTAACAAACGCCAAGTATTGGCAGGAAAAGGCGCGAAAAATTGACGACAAATTATCAGACGCGTTACACGAACGATTAACGCAGCGATTTGTAGATCGTCGGGCGACGATTATGGCGAGGGTACTCATGGACGGGGCAGAGTTGAACGCAGAGATCGATGCAAAGGAAGGCACGGTCAAGGTTGAGGGCGAACACGTTGGTCATATCAAGGGCCTGGTCTTTTCACCAGATCCGTCGATCATGGACGCTTCCGCTCGACCCGTTTTCACGGCTGCAAGGCGCGTGATGGTTAAAGAGGTCGAAAATCGAGTTCAGCAGCTACTGGCCGACAACGACGGTGCTTTTAGACTCACCGAAGCGGGTCAGCTGCTGTGGCGGGAAAATCAGGTCGGCCACTTGGTCAAGGGCGAAAGCCTGCTGTTTCCCGGGATTGAGGTCATTCACAACGACATGCTGCAGGGGACCGACCGCGAAAAAATTCGTCAACGGGTTGAAAAATGGACCCGTGCGCATCTGCGTAACCGAATGAAGATTTTTCACGATCTGCAAGCCGCACCGCTGAAAGGAACCGCCCGCGGGCTGGCGTTTCAGCTGGTTGAGAATTTTGGTCTCATCAACCGTGAAAACATCACAGATTTCCTCAAGGATCTGGGCAAGGACGAGCGCAAGGCACTCTATGATCAGGGTGTGCGGATCGGTCGGTTTGCTGTCTGGATGCGAGGGCTTGCCAACACCCAGCACTGGCCTTGGCGGGTGCTGCTGTGGACGCTCTGGAACGAGCATGCTGATGTCCGAGACATGCTGCCTGCGCAAGGCGCAAAGGTCATGCATCCCGAGCGTGATGTGCCCTTGTCCCTTTACCAGACCCTGGGTTTCGCCGTGCTGTGGCCCCCCAGCCGAGGTGAGCGCAAGGAGCGGCCAATTGTGGGCCAGGTGGAAACGTTGGACCGTTTAGCAGGTCATCTCCACAGTCAGTTCCGGGCACGACCTGATTTCATCCAACCCACGGGCATGGACCAGCAACTGGGCTGCGACGCGGCCATGGTGCGGAAGCTGATGTTCGCCTTTGGTTACGTGCCATCGCGCCTGAGTGCGGAAGAAGCCGTGGCGGCCGCCGCCGATAAACAGGCCAAGGCCGACGCGCAGAAAGAAGCAGCAACCGTGGCAACGACCGAGGCTGCGGCGGTCGAAGTCGAAACGTCGCCTGCCGATGAAATCACTGCGGATGAAGCCGCGCCTGAAGCTGCGGCCGACGCGGACCAGGGCAACACAGCGACGGAAGAGGCGTCACCGGCTGAACCAGTTGTCGAAGAGCAAACGCCAGAAGAACCAGTTGTCGAGGAGCCAACGCCAGAAGCGTCCAACGAACCAAACATCGATGCGAAGGACGAACACGCGCCTGCTGCTGCTCCGCCTCCGGCTGATGCAGCTGTCTGGACACGGCGAGGCCGCGGCGCTGGCGGGCGACCTGATCAACGAAAGTCGTCTGGTGCCCCCAAGTCTGGCGACCAAAGTGGAGTTGCGGGCAAGCCTGGTAACCGCCAACCCCCAGCGGATCGAGCCGGAAGGCAGGCGAAACCGGGTGGCGGCAAGGGCAAGGGGTCTCGGCCACCCAAGAACAACGCGGGCGGCAAGCCGCGTCGAGAGGCCGACAAGCCCATGGACCCAAACAGCCCTTTCGCCGTTCTGGCTCAGCTGAAGAAATAACCGCCGACCATGACCGAAGGGCAAGCGGCAAAACTGCGCATCGACAAATGGCTGTGGTACGCACGCTTTTTCAAGACTCGCACTCTGGCCGCTGACGTCGCCAATGGCGGAAAAATCAGAGTGAACAAGGTGTCCATTCGCAAGGCATCAGCAGAGGTCAAAGTCGGTGACGTGCTGACGTTTCACCAGGGGCCCAACATTCGAGTGGTTGAGGTCGCAGCTCTGGGCACGTCCCGACGTCCCTATGAGGAAGCTCGGTTGCTCTACAGCGACCTTGCCCCTCTGCCTGAACGCGGCATGCGCGAGGAGGCGGGAGAGAATACGGGCCAGCAAACAGCCGGTCAGCCGATCGATGCGCGCACAATTCCCGTTGCAGAGCGAGAGTTCGGGGCAGGACGTCCCACAAAGCGTGAAAGAAGAGATACTGATCGCTTACGAGATCTTTAACATTCTCGCCAAAAGCACTAGACTTGGACGCATAATTTCTGACTAAGGATGGGACCATGTCCTTCGAAATGCTTTCCGACTTCCTTTCTCTCAGCGAATTGCTGACGCTACCAGCAATCCTGTCCCTGCTGACCGTGTCCTTTATGGGCGTGGTATTGGGGATTGATAACGTTGTTTTCATTGCTGTTGTTGCCAAGCGCGCACCCAAGGGTCAGGAGGAGCGGGCCCGCACGCTGGGAATCATCATGGCCATGGTGGCAAGGATCGCGCTGATCTTCTCCATCGGCATCCTGCTGCGGTTCGAAAAGGTGCAGCTGTTCTCCATGCCTTTCATGCCGGACGACCATCAAGACGTGACGGTCAAAGGTGCCATCTTGATCGTGGGCGGCGTGTTTTTGATTTACAAGGCTACCCAGGAGATCTTCGAAAAACTCGAAGGTGATGACCATTCCGCAGACGGCCAGGCAAAGCGCCTGCCTTTGGGACAGATCCTCTTCACCCTCCTCATGCTCAACCTCGTATTCTCAATCGATAGCGTGCTGACGGCTGTGGGCATTGCTTACAACCAACTTGTGCCGATCATGGTGGGCGGTGTGTTGATTTCGACCTTTATCATGCTCGTTGCGGCTGGGCCGCTCACCCGGTTTATGGAGCGGCACCCAACTACGGAAATGCTGGCCTTTGCCTTTATGCTGCTCATTGGCGCAATCCTGCTGGGCGAGGGTCTGCACTATGAAGTTCCGAAGGCATTGATATACGGAATCATGGGTTTCTCGATCTTCGTCGAAATGCTCAACATCATTTCAAGACGACGCAAGGGCGTGCCGGTTCACTTACACAAGCACGCACCAATCAAATTGCCGGACTAGAGGCGGCGTCGGACTGAAGATTCGAACGGGTTGCAGGCCAGCACCAAGCGTTGGCCTGCACATTCAGGAAAGGCGAGCATGACCTACGTCGTCACCGAAGACTGCATTAAGTGTAAATACACCGACTGTGTTGAAGTCTGCCCCGTGGATTGTTTCTACGAAGGTGAAAACATGCTCGTTATCCATCCCGATGAGTGCATCGATTGCGGTGTGTGTGAACCAGAATGCCCCGCTGACGCAATTCTGCCCGACACAGACCCCGACGCAACCAAGTGGATTGAGCTGAATCGGGATTATTCTGAAGCTTGGCCGGTGATCACGCTGAAAAAAGACGCTCCCAGCGATGCCGATGAATACAAAGGCATAAGCGGCAAATTGGAGAAGTTCTTCTCGCCGACCGCTGGAAAAGGCGACTAAAGCTCGCCTTATTAGAAGATCTGATAACCTATTCAACTTATGCCACCTCGACATGTGACAATTGCATGTCAGCGGTTGCGAACGCCTGCAGCCAAATATGGCAGCTGGGTTTGTCAAAATGGCCGAAATTTGCTACTTTGGGGGAATGACAAAAGCGAAAGTAAGCGGTTTCCGAGGCATGAGAGACGCCTGAGAAGCCACCATTCGCATATAGTCCAAGCAGGAATAGCGTAAGCCATTCCTGTCGCCAAGACAAAAAGAACTTAAGAGTGAAAAGATAAATGGCTCAGGACAATTATGATGCTGGCGATATCGTGGTCTACCCGACCCACGGCGTTGGCGAAGTTAAAGGCATAGAAACTCAGGACCTCGGCGAGTTATCTGTCGAGGTTATCGTTATTCAATTTGACTCCGAGCGCATGACTTTGCGTGTTCCCACGAACAAGGCCAATCAGTCTGGCCTGCGCCCGCTTTCGTCCAAGAAGATCATGGACTCCGCAATCACGACCCTGCGCGGCCGGGCGAAGGTACGCCGCACGATGTGGTCTCGCCGAGCTCAAGAATACGAGGCAAAGATCAACTCCGGCGATCCGATATCCATCGCTGAAGTCGTGCGCGACCTGCATCGTGGTGCGGAGCAGCCAGAACAATCATTCTCCGAACGTCAGATTTACCAGTCTGCACTGGCCCGCCTGACGCGCGAGTTTGCAGCGATTGAAAAGATTGACGAAGAATCGGCGACCGAGAAGCTGGAGACCGTTCTTCGCGCGGCTTGAAACATTCGGAATAATCTAAGTTTGAGGGGGCCGCGGCCCCCTTTTTCGTTTCTGGCCTTTGCAATCTCACGCATAATATCATCGAATCCGGCCTTTTCTTGACCCTGGGCGCAGGAGGCTTCAACGGTTACCGATATTTGAACTGCATGCGTCGTTATTCCTGACGCTTTCTGAGGCTGTGTATCATGAGCCGCCCAAATCGATTTGAAGTGTTATCCGGTGCCGAGCGTATCTGGATGGTGTCCAGCATCCATGGCGATTACAGTCGCTTGGTGGCAATCCATGACGTGATTAACGAGAAGTTCCAAGCGGGAGACAGGCTCGTCTATCTCGGCAATTACATGGGCTATGGCGACCAGGTCAGAGAAGTGATGGACGAACTGGTTAACTTCCGTCGGCACATCATGGGTCGTTTCACCCTTTTCCCGCACGACATCGCTTATTTACGCGGCGCTCAAGAAGAAATGCTGGAACGCGTGTTGCAGCTTCACTTTGCCAAATCGCCGCCCTCGGTTCTGGCGTGGATGCTCGAACACGGACTGGAAGCCACGCTTCAGGCCTATGGGTCCAGCGCAGAAGAAGCCGCGAAATTCGCCCGTATGTCGGTCAGCGAAATTGCCAACTACACAGTGGGCCTGCGCAATGCAATCCGTGCACTGCCGGGACACTACTCTCTGATCATGGCGGTCAAGCGAGCTGCTTATGACAGCGGCGAGAACTTTCTCTTTACCCACGCTGGCGTGGACCCGAGCCTCAGTCTGGACAGACAGACGGACTCCTTCTGGTGGGGGCACCCATCGTTTCTGCGGATGTCCCAACCCTTCAATGGCTTCAAGCGAGTGTTTGCTGGCTGGCATCCGAACCATCTTGGCATCTCTGAACTCGAACACGTCACCTTCATTGATGCCGGTTGCGGGTTTAGTGGCCCGCTGCTGACCTCGTGCATCAATATGCAAGGCGACATTGTCGAAGCCTTCGAGGCCTAGGCTCAAGACATCGATCCACCGACCCCCTCAATTTTGCTTACTCAGTGCTCCTAAGACCGCTGCTTGCGCTGCCTTGGTCACGGCAGTGTGAGAAAACGGACATGTTGTCGCACTTTGGCAGTGGTATGACCTTTTGCCCTTTTCATTGTCGCATTTGGTAGTACCATCCGTCTGGTCTTACCAATTGCGCACCTGACGCAGCAGAGGGAATAACATCGTGACAGCTTTTGACGACAGTGAAACACGGCGGGCGAATATTGCGTTCATCAAGCGGTCGATGGAGACGCCGCTACTCAGCCGAGAGCATGAGTATGCTTTGGCTCGCGCCTGGCGGAACGATAACAACGATCGTGCCCTCCACGAGTTGATCAATGCCTATAACCGTCTGGTGGTTTCCACAGCAGGCCGCTTCAGAAACTACGGCTTGCCGATGGGCGATCTTATTCAAGAAGGTGTTGTCGGCCTCCTCCATGCCGCCAACCGCTTCGAACCCGACCGCGACGTGCGGTTCTCAACCTACGCCTCCTGGTGGATTCGGTCGGCTATGCAGGACTTCATCCTGCGTAACTGGTCGATTGTTCGGACCGGGACAACCGCGTCTCAAAAGTCCCTCTTCTTCAACCTGCGGCGCTTGCGTTCGAAGATTGAGGAAAAGACGGGTGAGCAACTCAACCAAGATGGCCGTGAGGAAATTGCAGAAACCTTGGGCGTCCCGCTGCGGGATGTTGAGGCCATGGAGGGGCGTCTGTCTGGGGCTGATGGTTCACTGAATGCCGTTGTGGGCGAAGATGGTGATCAGGAATGGCAGAACATGCTGTCTGACGAACGTCCCACGCCAGAAGATAACACCATCTTGGATCACGACAGTCTGGTGCGCCGAGACTGGTTGGAAGAAGCGCTGGACAACCTGGGTGAGCGTGAAGCCAAAATCATCCGGATGCGCCGTCTGACCGAAGATGGTGTCACTCTCGAAGAGCTGGGAAAATACTTTGGTGTTTCCAAGGAGCGGGTACGCCAATTGGAGCACCGCGCCATGAACAAGCTAAAGACCTTCATGATGGATCGCGTTGGGCAAGCGGACGACCTCTACCTCGAAGGTTAGAAAGCTCGAAACCAACCTCAAAGAAAAGAAAGGGCGCCGCAGCGCCCTTTTTTGTGTCCGGTCAGGTGTTTGGCTGCCCGTCGAGCTCAAAAGCATCGTGCAGGGTTCTGACAGCCAGTTCGAGGTAATCAGCACCCACGAGGACCGACGTCTTGATCTCCGATGTCGTGATCACCTTGATGTTGATGTTTTTTTCGGCCAGAGCGCCAAACATGGTTTTCGCTACACCTGAGTTGGTCCGCATGCCAACGCCAACGATGGAGACCTTTGCGACATCCTCGTCAGCTTCGAGTTCCTTATATTCGATATCGTCGTGTTTTTCTTTCATGAGCGCGAGCGCCCGCGGCAAATCGGCCTGACCGCAGGTAAAGGTCATATCGGTCTTTTCATCCCCGTCGATGACCGTCCGCGATTGGACAATCATGTCCACATTGATGGCAGCATCACCAAGCGCACCAAAGATGGTCGCGGCCACGCCGGGGCGGTCTGGGATCCCGATCAGCGTCACACGGGCTTCATCGCGCGAGAAGGCAATGCCTGAAACAACGTCTTTTTCCATGCTTTCATCCTCTGCCGTGACCAAGGTGCCCGGCTTATCTTCAAAACTAGAGAGAACCTGCAACGGAACACCATGGCTCATGGCGATCGACACGCTACGGGTTTGCAGAACTTTGGCACCCAGAGACGCCATTTCCAGCATCTCTTCGTGGCTGATCCGGTCGAGCTTGCGGGCCTTGTCCGTCACCCGGGGATCGGTGGTGTAGACGCCGTCTACGTCCGTATAGATGTCACAGCGGTCGGCCTTGAGTGCCGCTGCCAGGGCCACGGCTGAGGTATCGGAACCACCCCGGCCCAGCGTGGTGATTCGGTTGCGAGGACTGACGCCCTGGAACCCTGGAACAACGGCAACCTCCCGCGTTTCAACAAAACGGCGTTCGATCTCGGTCGTATCAATGTCGAGGATGCGGGCGTTACCGTGGACATCTTCGGTGTTCAAAGGCAATTGCCAGCCCAACCAGGATCGCGCGTCGATGCCCATGGACTGAAGGATCACGGAGAGTACCCCCACCGTTACCTGCTCACCCGTAGACACCACGACGTCGTACTCGCGCGTGTCGTACAGCGCAGCGGCCTCGGAAACCAGACCAACCAAACGGTTTGTCTCGCCCGACATAGCCGAAACCACCACGGCAACTTCGTTACCCGCGTCGTGTTCCGCCTTCACCCGCCGCGCAACATTACGAATGCGGTTGAGGTCCCCGACCGAGGTGCCCCCAAACTTCATGACAATGCGTGCCATTAACCCAACCTGCTTGTTAATCAGGATAAAAACCCGACATATGGGGTACTGAAACTATTCACAGGCCGCAACGGCAGGAGACGCATGCTGGATACCGAGCAAACGAGCACCAACACCGGCCATACGGTCGATGCAGCTGAAGTCGAGAAATTTACTCGGATGGCAGAAAGCTGGTGGGATCCGCAGGGTGACTTCCGACCCCTGCATAAACTCAACCCCACCCGCATCCGCTTTCTGACCGAACAGATCGCCCGGCACTTTGACCGTGACCTCGACACGCCGCGTCCGTTTTCGGGCCTGAAGATCCTTGATGTCGGCTGTGGTGGCGGGTTGGTTTGTGAGCCTCTGGCCCGGCTGGGTGCCCAAGTTACCGGCGTGGATGCCACACCTGCGAACATCCCTGTCGCCCAAATCCATGCTGAGCAAATGGGGCTGGAGATTGACTATCGCGTCGCTACCGTCGCCGATCTGGTCGAGGCGGGAGACAGCTTTGACATCGTACTGGCGCTTGAGATCATTGAGCACGTCAACGATCCGCCCACGTTCATCGCGGATGTCATTGGCGCGCGGGCTGACGGCGGGCTGGTGTTTATGTCCACCTTCAATAAGACGATCCGCAGCTTTGCACTCGGGATTGTAGCCGCAGAATACATCCTGCAATGGCTGCCCAAAGGCACCCATGACTGGCAGCGGTTTGTGCCACCCGCCGAGATGTTCAAGATGGTCGAAGCGCAGGGTCTGCGGCCTGAGCGGATCAAAGGGTTTATGTTTAACCCCCTGCTCGATAAGTGGATGCTCACCGACGATACCGGCGTTTCCTACATCGCCTGCTTCACCTCACCGCTGGACAACCCACCCGTCGAGCCTGAGTTTGCGCTCTAGCCGCTGGACTACTTTCCCGGCCTGCTTGGCTTGAGAATGCGCATTAAGGTCCCGTCGCGTTGCAACACACTATGTTTCAACGCGCCCGCAACATGCAGGATCAGCGCCGTGAACAGGATCATCGAACCAATAGAGTGAACTGCATCCACGGTCGCGCTCAGATCACCGAGACGCCCCAATCGCGGCAGCTCGCTGCCCCAAAGGAAATACTGTGACCCACCGCCCATAAATGCCTTCAAGAGGCCCGTCAGGAGCGAGGTCGACAGAGCGATCAGAAACAACCACTGCACAGCCCGCGCCAACATACGCTCCCACGCAGCGTGCGCTGGGTTGCCAGGGGCAAAGCCTCGTCCAAGGCGGTTTGCGATCCGCCAGACAATGATAGCCGCGCCGAGCACACCAACGGTCACGTGCAGGTCATAGACAAAATCGGGAGCATCTTGCCACTGCCCGATCAGCATGCCGGCGCTCCACATGATCGTGATCCAGAGGACCGTGAACCAGTGAAGCAAAACGGAAAGGGCGTTGTATCCAAGAGATGTCGACATCTCGACTTTCCTTTTTTTGAAGTCCTCGCAAAAACCGAAGCAAGGCTAGCATTTTTGTTTCAGACAAGGCCAGAAAACGGGTGGTACTGTACTGAGCCTCCCCGCCATGCGCCTCGACAGCCTGCTTGACCGTGGCGGCCCGCCCATCATGCAGCAGTCCGCTTTTCTGGTTCAAGCCGAGCAAAGAGGCTGTACGCCACTCAGATCGCGTGGCCGAACCCACTGTCCGGTCTTCGGCCAGACCCGGCCCCATGTCGTGCAGCAGCAGATCAGTGAACAGCGGCAAAGCCTCTCCCTCTGTGTTGCGCACATAGGGGTGATGACAAGCCGCGCAGCCGGTGTCCGTAAACAGCTGCAGCCCCTCGGGGTCCGGCAGCGCAGGCAACCTTGCCAGGCTTCGAACTTCGGGGGCGAGGCGGTGCACAGCATCCGATGCCTGCGCGCCTGCCTGCGGACCAGCCGCAACCACACAGCCCGGCTTATCCGATTCGCATGCTTCGGTGCTGAAGGTTAGCAGCTCGTTTTCCAACCCCATGTCCATGATCAACGCATTGGCGATTTGATCCTCCAACGTGCCCACCGACGCTTTCCACCCAAACCGACCTGGCACCGCGCGCTGGTCTGGCAAGCTCAAGACCCACGCGACCCGCCCGCTGATATTATCGCCATCGCGATCAAAGGGATCAGCCGCCGCAAGAAAGTGCGCTTCGCTGACGGTATCGATCAGTGCGGACACGACCAAAGCATCAGAGCGGCGGTTGCCCAAGCCAGCTTTGCCGCCCCTGATTACACGGGCGTGCGCGTGACAGTCAGCACAACTCAAGTGGTCGCCTGTTCGCTCAGAAAACATAGGCTGGTTAAGGGCCTCGGTGTGCCCTTGCTGTGCGAAGACGAAGGCCGCTTCAGCTGCCAGGAGTGCTGCTACGCAGTAGTGCAGACCACGCTTCGATTTCATCGATTAGCCCACCCAAGTGTTGCTGATACTCCGGCAAGCGCTCATCGGTAAGGGTGTCACGCCGAACCTCAACCATCATACGCCGCAGGGGCTCAGCGGAGCCGCGCAACTGGGTCAGGCCGGCACTCATTTCGCCCGCATTCTCCATACCCTCGAACAGTGACAGCGAGTCATACTCCGAGGCCACATTGAACTGGATGATCGCCTGCATACCGACCAGGCGCAGGAACAGCGCATCGGGAGCCACATCGGCTGAGGCAATATCGTTCGCGGCTGCAAGGGACTTCAGTCCGGGTAGGTAGGCAGTGTCGAGATAATCGGCAATCAACTCAATCCAGCGCAAGCCGATCCCCTCGGTCGGACCAAGATCATAGGTCTCTGTTGCGCCATTTTCGGCCTTCAGCTTGGTTGCTATTGCCGCCAACACCGCCACGTCTTGTTCTGGCTCAGCGAACTCAATAGCGGCCAATTCCGGGTAAACCATGCTGAAAACATGCAGCGAGTGAATCATCGACTGAGCCCGCAAGTCGGCTCCATCGCGGCGCGCATCAATGGCTCTGTTGATAATGGCCTCAACTTGTTCCAGCAACGCGTGGCTGATCAATGCAGCCGTAAAATCGTAGCCTTCGTTGTAAACACTTTCAGAATCAGAATCTGTCGGTGCGTCGGCGATCGGCTCCTCTTCG
>PAHJ01000155.1 GCA_002705565.1 Geminicoccus sp.
GAGGGCGGTGGCGGTGCCACAGGTGTGCCCGGGACGAGCGGCCGCTGCCGTCTGACTGCCATCATCTCCGAGCGGTTTTATCGTCGGTTGGAAGCCCTGATCGCCGAAGCTGAAGCGGGGGGAGCGCAGATCCTGCGGCCTGAGGGCTATGCACCGATCGCCCGGGATGGCGTCTTTAAAATGCCCATGACCGTCGTTCTCAACGCGCCCCTGGATTGCCGACTCATGGCGGAAGAAATCTTTGGCCCTGTGTTGCCGGTTCTGACCTACGAGAGCATTGGACAGGTGATCGATTACGTGAACGAGCGGGACCGTCCGCTGTCGCTCTATGTGTTTTCTCATGACCGAAGGCTCATCCAGCGCGTGCAGCAGGGGACGGTGTCTGGGTCGCTTGGCGTCAATGAGACACTGCTGCAATACATTCAGGAAGACCTTGCCTTTGGCGGCGTCGGTTCGAGTGGGCAGGGCGCCTATCATGGGCCGGCCGGTTTCGATACCTTTTCCCATCTCAAATCCGTCTTTGTGCAACAGGGGTTGGGACGCTTGACGGGGATCAAACTGCTGCATCCGCCGTACGGCCCAGTCGCGCGGTTCCTGATCCGGATGATGAAGAACTAGCGTGTGGGGAAGTAATCCCGTCTTGATCGCCGGGATGACCTGCGGATAAGACATTTCATTGAACTTTTTGAGTAAATATCAGGAGCGGGAGGCTCTGTGCATGTCGACATCTGGCAAACTCACCATTCCAGATCTGCGGGCGAAAAAGGCCACCGGTGAGCGGTTGGTCATGGTCGCGGTGGGTGAGGCGATGAGCGCGGCCTGGGCTGAGCGTGCCGGGGTCGATATCATCGGCATTGGGGACAGTCTGGGCATGACCTTACATGGGCATGAAAACACGCTCTCCATCACCGTGGATCAGATGATCGACCACTGCCGTGCCGTGCGTCGGGGCGCGCCCAATACACTGACGATCGCTTCAATGCCCTACGGCTCCTACGCAACCCAGGATCTGGCCGTCACCAACGCTGTCCGGATGATCAAGGAAGGCGGGGTTGAGGCGGTAAAGATGCAAGGCGGGCGGGAGATGTTCGACATCATCAAAGCCATCGCCGATGCAGGCGTACCCGTGATGAGCCACGTCGGTTTGCTGCCCCATCGCGTGCACATGCTCGGCGGCTTCAAGATGCAGGGGCGAACGGCTGAAGCTGCGCTGGAGATCATCAGCAACGCCCGCGCGATCCAAGAGGCGGGGGCAATTGGTGTGGAGATCGAGGCCATGCCTTACGAGGTCGGCAAGGCGGTTGATGACGCGGTCGATATTTTTACTTTTTCCATCGGCGCAGGATCGGCCGGAACCTGTCAGCTGCTCAACGGCTACGACTTGCTGGGTGCGTTTGACACCTTCAAACCCAAGTTCGCCAAGCGCTACGCCAATATGGCAGAGGTTGCCACGCAGGCTTTTGCTGACTTCGCCGCCGATGTGCGCAAGGGCAGCTTTCCCGACGAAGAACACAGCTACACCATGGCCCCTGAAGAAGCGGCTAAGCTTGCACAGGCGCTGGCTGGGGCGGCAGAGCAGGAGGATAGACGGGCATGAGCACGAAAACTGAAATTTCCACCGACGACGTTCTGCGCGAACGGTCCCCGCGGCGGCTGGGCCAACTGGTGCCCAATGGTATGCTGGAGGATAATTATCCTCGCAACATGTGGTGGGCGGCCGCACACGTGGATGAGGTCAAGGACGGGCCGCTGGCGCGTTGGATCCTTGAAACGCCTGTGGTGATCTATCGGCTTGAAAACGGCACCCCGGCTGCGCTTTATGATCGATGCCCGCACCGGTGGGCGCCGCTGTCAGAGGGCCACGTCTGTGGCGATAAGATCGTGTGCCCTTATCACGGCATGGAGTTCGACACGACGGGCCTGTGTACCAAGGCCCCGACGCAAAAGATGCAACCGAACATCGCGCGGATCCCCGCTTATCCTGTGCGCGAGGCCGGGGCTTTTCTATGGATCTGGATGGGAGACCCTGAGGCCATCGACCGTGAGCCGCCCGAAGTGGGCTATCAGACTGACCCGAACTGGAGCTTTCTGCACGGCTATTACGAGGTAGCAGCAAACTGGGTGATGATCCGTGAAAACGTCTTTGACCTGACCCATATCGCGTTCCTTCACAAGAACACCTTCAAGCAGAACGACTGGATCAATGCGCCCGATAGTTTCATGGAGGGCGACGTGCTTTGTTATCAGCAGGAGTTCGAGCTCGCGCCGCTCTCGCCCCTGTTCTGCGCAGGCATGGGATTGCCCGAAGACAAGCCGGTTAAGCGCGTGCAGAAGGGCACCATGCCCTCGCTTGCGATTTCGTTCTCTGACTGGAACGTCCACGATCCCGCTCCAGAGCCGGGGCGAAGGTCGGATTTCATCATGCGCGGTTGTCACATCGTGACGCCAGCGCAACGGGGCCGTACGCATTATTTCTGGGGGTCAGCCTTTGATGTGCCGGCCTTGTCCGATGAGGTTATTGCCAAGACTAAAGCCAGTGTTATCGAAGCTTTTGACGAGGATAAGCACCTGCTTGAAATCATGCAGCGGCAGATTGCGGCGGACCCTCGCGGGCTGTCCTACCTCGAAGTCACTCTTGGCCCGGACAAAGGCGGCATTCGCGTGCGCCAGATCCTGAACAAAATGCTGGAAGCCGAAGGTCGCCCGCCGCTCAAAGGGGGACTGGCTTAACGGCTCAGCTCCCCGCTACAGACTGTTTATTCTCTGCTGCTCACGCGTTTCAAGGAGTCCGAGTCATGGCTGAAATTGGTCCCAACACCCGCTTGCGCGTTTCGCCTTTTTACGAAGCGACAGTGACAGAAGGCGTCGCGGCCTTCTCGCCGTACAACCGCATGCTGATGCCCACATCTTACGGTCATCCGCGCGAAGAGTACGATCGACTGACCAAGGGGGTCAGTCTGTGGGACGTGGCGGTTGAGCGGCAAGTTGCCATCGAGGGCCCGGACGCCGCAACCTTCACCCAGATGCTGTGCACGCGTGACCTGTCAGGCCAGAAGATCGGGCAGGGGAAGTATGTGGCGTGCTGTGACCATCGCGGGGTGATGGTCAATGACCCGGTGGTGCTGAAGCTGGCGGAGGATCGGTTCTGGCTGTCGATTGCGGACAAGGACATGCTCATGTGGTGCCGCGCCATTGCAGCTGAACGCGGGCTGCAGGTCGATTTGTGCGAACCCGACGTATCGCCTCTGGCTGTGCAAGGCCCCATGGCTGAAGACGTTGTTGCCGCCGTTTTTGGCGATTGGATCCGGGATATTCGTTTCTTTTGGTTTGCTGACGCCGAGATCGAGGGCATCCCGGTCAAAATTCAGCGCTCTGGATATTCAGGGCAAGGCGGATTTGAGATTTACCTGCTGGATGGCACGCGCGGTGTCGAACTATGGAATATCATGCGCGAGGCTGGTGCACCCTGGGGCATTGGACCGGGGAACCCCAGCCCGGTTGAGCGGATCGAAAGCGGGCTGCTTTCCTTCGGCGGGGATACCGATGACGACACCAACCCCTTCGAAGTGCGCCTCGAACGCTATGTTGATCTGGATATCAGCGACGATGTCCTGGGCATTGAGGCCCTGCGCCAGATCAGTGCTGAGGGACCGCGTCGGCACCAGTTGGGGCTGCGGCTGGATGACCATGAACCCCAGCCCGGGCACCTGATGTGGTACGACATTCACGCCAATGGCCAAAAAGTCGGCGATATGACGTGCGGCTGCTATTCTTACAAGCGCGAACAGATGATCGGCTTTGCGTTGATTTCTACCGACCTGAAGCCCGGCGATACCGTGCAGGTGATCAAGCACGGCACGCCCGTTGACGCGAGCCTGTGCGCGCTGCCATTCCGCTAGGGGGTCAAAGAGTCTTTCGGCTCTTCGCTCGTCGCTAGGATCAGCCGCGGGTAGGCCCGAGCTGCGTTCCCGCCCATTATGGCCGCCTTCTGCGCGGGGGAGAGACCGCTCGCGTATCCCGCGACCGCGTCAAACCAGCTTCTGTAATCAGTCGCGCCTTGCATCACCGGCCAGTCAGAGCCAAAAATCAGACGCTCCGGCCCAAAGACTTCAAGCAGGTGAGCGGCATAGGGTTGCAGGTCTTTGGCCGACTTGGCCTGATCCGGGCGCGCTTCGGTGGCCAGCCCGGAGAGCTTGCAATAGACGCCGCTAAAGCGCTGGGCGATATCCCGCATTTGTTGGGCCCAGGGCTCAAACGCATCGTCGCGAATTTGTGGCTTGGCGCCGTGATCGATGACCACCCGCAGGGTCGGGTAACGCCTCAGAAACGCGCTCAAGGCCGGTAGGTGTTCGGGAACGACCAGCGCGTCGAATGTCAGATTATACTGCTCCATGGCGGCAAGCGCGGGTGCAAGGTTGTCTTGCAGCATCCATCGTGGCTCTGGAATATCCTGGATCATGGGACGAAGACCGACCAGCTTGGGGTTGGCCCTCGCCAGTGATGCAATCACCTGCGCTGCGTCAGGGGCTTCCAGATCTACCCACCCAACAACACCGGCAATCCATGCATGCTCAGCGGCAAGGGACAGCAGAAACTTGGTCTCTGCCACCGTGGGCGCTGCTTGGACAGCAACGGTTGCGTCGATCCCGCAGGCATCGAGCAGCACCCGCAGTTCCTCTGGCATGAAATCGCGGTAAATCGAGCCCAGTGCAGGGGTGAGCCACCCATAGTCCCCCCGGGCAAGGAGCCAAAAGTGTTGGTGCGCGTCTATTCGAACCGTCATGACGCTGTATCGCTTTGGAAAGGTGAGCCCTGTTCAAGCGGGGTCGGTGCATCGGGGTGGAGCAATTGCGCGTCACGGAGCGCATCCCAAAGCTCCACCGGGATGGGTGTGGACGCCCATTTGAGGGTCTCCGCCAGTTCAGCTTGGGACCGCAAGCCCGGAATCACGGATGAGACGGCCTTGTGTGCAAGGGGGAATTGCAGCGCAGCGGCGGGCAAGGGCACATCAAAGGCCTGACACACGCCTTCCAAACGCTGGACTCGTGCGCGAACGTCGGGTGGGGCAACCGCGTAGTTCCAGGTCTCGCCACCGACCAACAGCCCCGAATTGAATGGTCCGCCGATCACAACCGAGGTGCCGTTTGCCACGCATCGGGGCAGGAGGTCCTCAATTGGATCCTGTTCCAGCAATGTGTAGCGCCCCGCAAGCAAGAAAACGTCCCAATCCCCAATCTCCAGAGCGTCGAGACAGGCGTTAGCTTCGTTCACCCCCAAGCCAATGGCTTNAACCGCGCCGCTACTACGCAAGTCATCCAGNGCGCGGTATCCGNTGCGTTCCAGGTCGCCGAAATGGTGGGCGTTACTGGCGCCGTGGGTGATTTNGCCAATATCNTGGACATAGAGGATATCGACGCGATCCAATCCCAGACGCTGAAGCGAGTGCTCGAAGGAACGCATGATGCCGTCGTAGCTATAGTCGTAAACGGGGTGAAAGGGCAGCGCTGCGGGCCAGTCTTGGGCGGCCAACTGCTCTGCCGCGCCAGGCACCAGCAAGCGTCCGACTTTGGTTGAAATCACACCCTCGCACCCCGGATTCAACCTGAACGCTCGCAGGCCATCCCCCACTCGTCGCTCCGACAAGCCATAGCCGTAGAACGGTGCGGTATCGATGTAGGTCATTCCCGCAGCCAGAGCGGCAGCCAGCACCTTGCCGCCCTCCATGTCATCAACCGCTTTGTACATACCCCCCAACGGCGCCGTGCCAAAGCCCAGCACAGGGACACAAAGCCCGTTGGTGCCGATGGGACGGGTGGGAAAGGTCGTGGGCTCAATCATCTGCTGCGTCTTTCGGGTTTCCTGTCCCTGACAGCATGTCGCAAAAGGCCCTTTGGATAAAGCTGGATCCCAACGGCCGCTGAGAATGTACCCCTCGTGGTCAGGATCAAAGGCTCCTCGGCCAAACGCCTCGCCAACAGCAACGGGTTAGGGCACGCCGTGCAAGGGTTCCAAGGAGAGTGAGGTCGTCCTAGCCGCTGCCTCTAAGACAAGAGCAATGAGCTGTATTGATGAGTTCAAATGATGTCTTCGCTTGCCCGCAACATGCAAAAAGAGAGCCCGGAAAAAAACGGGCAACAACATGCGAAAACAGTGCTCTTGCTCTGCCCAGAACCCACCTTTGGCTCGGTTAGTGATCAGGCCGCAAGATCGATGGACGCACGATCTGCGCCCTAATAGGTGGTTATGAGAGAGGGGCCAGGTGTGCCAGAATGGGAACCACTGGCACCGAAAGTTATCCCGCCCTGGTTGGGCGCCACGTTGTTTCCTCGATGCCCTAGCAGGTCCTGATCAGCCCAGTAGTATAGCAAGGTTTCCTGATCGCTATCGTTGCGGCCACTTTTATCCCGTTCCCGCACCATCAGCGCAAAGCCGTCAAAGTCTGCTGTCGCCTGATAGCTCGGGCTCAGGTCCACCCCCGGGTTGGGAGGTGTGAGAGAATTCAGTGTGACAAAGGACAGCATCTCAAGAACGTAGTCCTCAGGGTTTTCGAGTAACAATGCTTCGATCGCCCGCGCGCGACTGCGATTAACTGGCAGGTAGCCCAGCTCGTAATCTGTTGAGTTATAGAATTCCGCGCTGGAGTTTGCCTCTGACATGAGGATCCGGATCAGCCGAAGGTCATAGGGCAGGTAAATGTCGTTACCCCGCGCGGCGGCATGGATGGGTACACCACGGCCGTCTACATAGTTCACCGGGCGCAGAAGGACCGGATCGCGAAGCACGAACCGAAGAGGCGCATCGGTGAAATTCACTTCGATCAGACGACGCAGAACATTGGCAGCTTCCGTCTTGGCGTTGGCTGAACTGGTGTAGAATGCCATGGTCAACTCGTTGGCCAGCAGGCCTCCCGGGCCGTAGTCGCCGATGGGGAACTCCTGCTCAATCCAATGCCAGAGCGCATCGTGATCATCCAGCGGTGCGGTGTCTTCGTTGAAAAAGGCACGGCGAGAAAGCTCAAGACCGATCTCAGCAAAGGAAAAGTCCTCATGCTGCTGCAGAAACGCGGGCAGTTTGGACTTGTGATCCACCGTCACGGGGAAGCCGTCGACGTTGGCTTCGAGAATGTCGTAGAGCTTTCCCAGAGTCACAGTCTCAAGGCTCCGACCCTGTTGGCTCAGAAAGGCGTTTGCAGCCCGGTTCGACTTGTCGCCAAAAACACCGTCTGGTGACCCAATGTCATAGCCATGTGCCATCAACCAAAGCTGGATACGCTTAACATCGGAGCGGGTGAGCGGCGCACCGGGTGCGATCCGGGTCAGCCTGCCTAAAGATGGACTGTGTAAGGTGGTTCCCAGGCTCTGGGGGTCGTCAGAAAACCCCTGCAGCCGCGCGATCACAGCGTTGGCATCGCGCCATGAGTTGATATTGAGTGTGAGGCCTTGGCTGCTTGCATAGCGCTTCAATGCAGACATTGTGCCGGTACCCCATTGGCCGTCAATAGACCGGCTGTAGTGGCCCAGACGAGACAAGCGACGTTGCACGTCTTGACGCTCAAAATGTGAAAGCGAGCTGAAGGATTGCGCTAAAACACTGGAGGGGTGGCTTTGTGAATAGTCACTGGAGCCACCCTTAGCTTCCTGCACAACAAGGTTTCCCAGAACTACCGCCGCAACAAGACTAAGAATGTCCGCGCGCGCAGGTTGAGTGGAGAACAGGCCGGCCGCGCATATCATGGCAAGCAGACCCGGTTTTACAGTGGAGAGCATGGGCTAAACCCCCAAACGGCATTAGGACTAATTCGAGCTATAGGGTGAAAGACTACATGTTAAAAGAGAAAAAAAGTATTTGAATAATAATAAA
>PAHJ01000156.1 GCA_002705565.1 Geminicoccus sp.
TCCTCAACGAAACAATGGGCGACACCCTCGAAGGGTCCGTCCTCTCCGGTACCGTATTGAACATCGAAAATGATCTGGTGATCATCGATGTCGGCCTCAAGTCTGAAGGCCGCGTACCCCTCAAAGAATTCACGATGCCCGGCCAAGAGCCGACCATCAAAGCAGGCGACACAGTCGAAGTCTTCGTAGAGCGCTACGAGAACAAAGACGGCGAAGTCATGCTGTCCCGCGACAAAGCCCGTCGCGAGGAAGCCTGGGTTGAGCTTGAGAAGAAGTTCAACGATGGCGTCCGCGTGGAAGGTGTCATTTTCAACCGCGTCAAAGGTGGCTTCACGGTCGATCTGGGCGGCGCGGTCGCGTTCCTTCCTGGTTCGCAGGTCGATATTCGCCCCGTGCGTGACGTCGCTCCGCTGATGAACAACGCGCAGCCCTTCCAGATCCTGAAAATGGACAAGGCGCGCGGCAACATCGTTGTTTCCCGCCGCGCCGTTCTGGAAGAAGCGCGCGCTGAACAGCGTCAGGAGCTGATCCAGAACCTGGAAGAAGGCAGTGTGCTGCAGGGTGTTGTGAAGAACATCACCGACTATGGTGCATTCGTCGATCTGGGCGGTGTCGATGGCCTGCTGCACGTTACGGACATTTCCTGGCGTCGCATCAACCATCCATCCGAGGTGCTGACCGTTGGTCAGTCCGTCGAAGTGCAGGTGATCAAGTTCAACCGCGAAACGCAGCGTATCTCGCTGGGTATGAAGCAGCTGGAGACCGATCCTTGGGAAACGGTTGCCGCTGAATTCCCGGTTGGTACCAAGTTCAACGGCCGCGTGACCAACATCACCGACTACGGTGCTTTTGTTGAGCTGCTGCCGGGGATTGAAGGCCTGGTTCACGTTTCTGAAATGTCCTGGACCAAGAAGAACGTCCATCCGGGCAAGATCGTTTCCACCTCGCAGGAAGTCGAAGTCGTCATCCTCGACGTTGATACCTCCAAGCGTCGGATCTCTCTGGGTCTCAAGCAGACCATGCAGAATCCTTGGGAAGCGTTCCTCGACACCTATCCTGTCGGCGCGTCCATCGAAGGCGAAATTCGCAACATCACCGAATTCGGTCTGTTCGTTGGCCTCGAAGGCGACATCGACGGCATGGTTCACTTGTCAGATATCGACTGGAACCGTGTGGGCGAAGAAGCCGTCAAGGACTACACCAAGGGCGAAACCGTTTCGGCCAAGGTCCTCGACGTTGATGTTGAAAAAGAGCGTATCTCTCTGGGCATCAAGCAGCTCGAAGACGATCCGTTCGCCAACGCTATGGACGGCCTGAAGCGCGGTCAGGTGGTAACCACCGTGATCACGCAGGTACAGGACAACGGTATTGAGGTTCAAGTGACTGACGGTGTGACGGGCTTTATCCGCCGCTCCGATCTGGCACGGGATCGCGATGACCAGCGAACCGACCGTTTTGCGGTTGGCGAGAAGGTTGACGCGAAGATCACTGCGATCGACTCGAAGACCCGCAAGATCTCCCTGTCCATCAAGGCGCGTGAGACTGAAGAAGAGCAGGAAGCCATGGCCGAGTACGGTTCCACGGATTCCGGCGCATCTTTGGGCGACATCCTGGGCGAAGCCCTCAAGAAAGGCCGCAACTCCTAAGGAGTGAAAGCCACTCGCACGTTCGCGGCCCGGCTAGGGGGCTGTGCCGCGAACAGCGACATGCTGAACGGGCTAGAAATGCCAGAGAGCTAGGGGGAACAATGACTAAATCTGAGCTGATCCAACTTGTTGCTTCGGACAACCCGCACCTTTACCTGCGGGATATTACGAAGATCGTGAACACGGTTTTTGATGAAATCACCGAAGGGCTGACTCAAGGTGATCGGATTGAACTGCGCGGTTTTGGCGCCTTCTCTGTAAAGGTGCGCAAGGCAAGAACGGGCCGTAATCCTCGTTCCGGGGAGCCGGTCGAGGTTTCTGAAAAAGCGATCCCATATTTCAAAACGGGCAAGCAGCTCCACGAGCGCTTGAACGGCGGCGAAGATTCGGAGTAGTCGAACCTTATCGTCACGATTAAGGAGGCTCCGGCCTCCTTTTTTTGTGCGCGACTGAACCTCTGGCGACGATCGCGCGCACCCCTCAAATCTGTGCTTTGCAACCATCGGGTTTATCTGCCATTTAATAGGGAGAAGATGAGCGAGTGGTAAAACGCTTGCGGGCTTACGGGATGAGCCAATGGATACGCGCCAAACAATCGGTGCCATCCGCAAGAGGAGAAGATCCAACCTAATGATCCGCTTTGTATCCTCCATCATCGCCATTTTCTTTCTGGCGGTCCTCATCTGGTTTGTGGTTTCGAACACGCAGACCGCAACACTCCGTCTCGCCATTTTGGCGCCAGAAGGAATCGTTCAGCCCATGGCGCTGTGGATTTCTGCGACGGCTATTGTCAGCTTTGTGCTCGGTGTCTTATTTGTCTGGTTTCGGGCTGGTTCCCGACGCTCGGCCCTGCGCCGGACGACACGCTCGCTTACAAAAGCAGAAGACGAACTCGAACGCTTGCGCGCCGATTTGGGTGATCGGGACGCAGAAATCGTTCGTCTGGAAGAGCAGATGGCCGCGCTGAAGACCATTGATCAACCCGTTGAAGACACCCAGCTTCAGCCCTTGCCTGCGATTTAGTGCCCGTGCGTTTTGTTCCTGCTTCCGAAATTGAAATTGCCCTGGATCAGAAAAGCCTGATCGAAGCCTTGCGACGTGCTTTTCGGATGGGTGCCTCGGCGCGCCCTTTCGAAGCGCCGCTGAGGAACCGGTTTCTGATCGAAAACGTCCACGAGGCGCCCACGATTTTGCTCAACATGCCGTCCTGGCAGATTGATGGGGATTTGGGCGTCAAGCTGGTGACTGTCAACGAAGGCAATCCTGCCAAAGGCTTGCCCCTGGTACAGGGCGTTTACCTGTTCATGGACGCCAGCACTGGCAAGATGCGTGGGATCCTCGAAGCTGAATCCATTACGGCCAAGCGAACGTCAGCGGCCTCTGCGCTGGCTTCCAGCTACCTGTCCCGAGCGGACGCGTCCCGGCTTTTGATCGTTGGTGCCGGCGCTTTGGCCCGTCACTTTATCGACGCTCACCGCGCGGTTCGTCCGATCAAAGACGTTCTCGTCTTCAATCGCAGCCCCAAACGCGCCCATGATCTGGTGGCCAACTACAAGCTTCAGGACGACGCCCGGGAGCTTGATAGCATCGGCGTTACCGAAGATTTACAGGCTGCGGTGGGTGGCGCTGATATCGTGACGTGCGTGACATCCAGCAGCCAGCCAGTTGTGTTCGGTGACTGGGTTCGGCCGGGAACGCACGTTGATCTCGTTGGCGCGTTTTCGCCTGAAAACCGCGAGTCAGACGACAAGTTGATCCAGAAGGCCCGCTTGTTCGTCGATACCCGAACGGGTGCTTTGGCCGAGGCGGGCGACTTGATCATTCCCATCAACAAAGGCTTGATAACGGCCGATGACGTGGCGGCTGATTTGTTTGATCTCACCCAGGGCACGCGCGATGGCCGTCGGTTTTATGAGCAAATCACGTTGTTCAAGAACTGCGGTTCTGCCATCGAGGATCTGGTCGCAGCACGTCTGGCGTACCAGCGGACTTGATCCGGTCCAGCATTCTTAGCGCTCGCGTCCCAGTTCGTTTCGGCGTGGATCGCGGACCAGAAAGGCTGCTTTTTTGCCGTTGATGATGACCGTGTAACGCTGCCCGATGACCAGCGGGTCAGGGCCTGGGTTCAGCTTGAGCGATTGTGCAAAAACCCTTTTATCCCGGCACGGCAGGCCCTGCTCTCGCAGGTCGTAGCTGCTGAGTTCCACATAGAAGGTGTCGTCGATGCGCTTGGCCTGGATCAAATCGGGGCGTTTGCAGTCGTTGAGCACGCGACCGGAAACCACCAGAACGACTTCGGGGCGGTCCTGCCGTACGCGCCGAGTTTGCACGCGAACACCTCTGAGTTTAAGGCCCAGGCTCGTGTCTGAAACCGGCTCATCGACCCACTTTACAGGCGGCAGTCCTTCTAGCGCGCGGAAACCGGAGGGTGGAATGGGGGTTTGAAAGGCGATTTGTGGGGCCGCCTCAGGGTCATCGATTGGGTCCGGAATAGCACCATGGCCCGTAGGCCGGCACGCACCACGCCGTACGTCAGCCGCCTCTGCAGCCCTGGCCCAGCATACGTTGCGGAACGTCTGGCGGAACGGGCCGCAGGAGGGCTCATCAATGCTGCAGAACGCCGGCTCCACCACCCCGCACACGGGTTGCACTGTTCGCTTGCAGCCTTCATCGATCTGGATGCCGCTGCAGGCAACCAGTGTCAGAAGAAGCAAGCTGGTCAGTGACCAGTGAAGGAGGCGCTGAAGCGCGCTGACAGGGGGCATAATTTCCGGCGATTGGGATGAAAGGGAGAAAACATTAATTGAATTTCCATTTCATAGTGCAAATGCCCTGCCAATTGATGCCCAAACATCGGCTGAGTCCTTGAAATGCGCAGCGGGCACGCCGCGTCGCGGTCGAAATCGAGGCCGCCGGATCGGGCTCTAATTTGGCAGCGCGACCAAGAGCCAGGCGAAAGCCAGAGCCGCTCCGAAGATCCAGCCGGTGACTTGCTCGCCCTTGAATGTGCGAAGACTGTCTGCCGGGTCATCAAAATTAGTGCTTTGGGCCGTGTACAGCATGCGCACGAGCACGAAGCCCAAACCGATCCCTGATATGAGGAATGCTCCCGTGAATCCGAGATTCAACAGGCAGAAAAGCCAGAAGGCAGCAGCAATCAAGTATGAAACGCTAATTGCCAAACGGCTGGCAGAACCAAATTTCAAGGCCGTCGAGCGCACGCCAACGATGGCATCGTCAGACTTGTCCTGGTGGGCGTAGACAGTGTCATAGCCAAAGGTCCAGGCGATACAACCGAGATAAAGCAGGGTCATGGGCCACTGAAATTCTTCGGAAATGGCGGCCCAGCCGATGAGGGCGCCGAAATTGAACGTCAGCCCTAAAACTGCCTGAGGATAGTCAGTTACTCTCTTGGCTAGGGGGTAAAGGATCACGGGCACCATGGAAACAAGCCCCAACACGATCCCTAGAGGTTTCATTTGCAAAAGGATTAGCAATCCGAGAGCCAGCAGCAGCGCCAGAAATACACCCGCCTGCGGCAGGCTCACAGCGCCAGACGCCAGAGGTCGCCCCCGCGTGCGTTCAACCTGACGGTCGAGGTCGCGGTCCCACATGTCGTTGATAACGCACCCTGCGCCACGCATGATGAGCGAGCCCAGAAACAGCAACACGATCACCCAGACCACCCGCAACGCTTCAACCTCTGGGTTGAAAATGCCGGCGAGCAGCGCGGCCCAGAGTCCGGGAATGAACAGCAAGTAAGCACCAATGGGACGATCAAGGCGCATCAGGCGTGTATAAGGTCGCGTCCAACCCGGCAAAACGCGGTCAAACCAGGTGGAAGCCTGAATATCCGTATAGGTTGCCTTTTCCTCGGAGGGATTTTTTGCCATTGAACGTTATCCTTCTGTCTTTGACCAACTCCAGTGAGGGGCCATGACCAAGCCTGAACGTCCCACAGTCCGAGTTTTCGTTGAAGAGGATTTGGCCGAAGGGCAGGCCCTCGTTTTAGCGGAGGGCCCCTCCCACTACCTGCGGAATGTTATGCGCAAAGCCGAGGGCTCGGTCATCGGTCTTTTCAACGGGCAGTCGCCAGAGTTTGCGGCCAAGCTGGTCAAGGTTGCGAAAAAGGGAGTTCAAGTCGAGCTGGGGTCAGTCGTTGTCCCCTTTGAACCCGAGCCCTCGCTGACCCTCATGTTCTCACCGATCAAGCGTAATCCAATGGAGACCCTGATCGTCAAAGCGACTGAACTGGGCGTGACCCGGTTTCAGCCTCTGATCATGGAACATACACAGTCGGAGCGCATGAAGGTCGATCGCCTCAAGACCATCGCGATCGAAGCGGCAGAGCAGTGCGAACGGCTGACCGTCCCGACTTTTGCCGAACCGCAACCGCTGCGAGACGTCGTGGCGGAGTTTCAAGGCTCCATTGGTGCGGCCTTTGAGACCAGTGACTTTGAGCCCGTGCAGGCAGTTCTGGCCCGAGTTGAATGCCTAGAAGGTCTGATGGTTGGACCAGAAGGCGGCTTCAGCGCGGCCGAAATCGATTGGTTGAAGCAGCAGCCCGGCGTCGTCGGTTTGGGCCTCGGTCCTCGCATTCTCAAGGCTGAAACAGCGGGAATGGTTTTGGTCGGAATCTATCAGGCGTTGAAGGGTGATTGGGATAAGCGTCCCGATTTTAGAGGACCAGAGAAGCCCGAAGGTAAGTTTAGTTTTGCTTGACCCAAACGCAGCAGCAACCCATTTGCAAACGACGCATTTGTGTCAGAGGTACTGAATTGTCTGCACCGCCTTCAGGAATATCTACGCCGATCCAATCTCGCGATGACCTTCTCTACGCGATCGAGAAGGGCAATAAGCCGGAAGAGGATTGGCTGATTGGAACCGAACATGAGAAGTTCGGTTTCTCGCTGCGCGATCACCGTCCGATTGCTTTTGACGAGCCTGATGCCGAGCAAGGCGGGGTTAGAGACCTGCTGCAAGGACTGGCGCTGAGCTATGGTTGGACGCCTTTGTTGGAAGGCGAAAACGTCATCGCTCTGACCAAGGACGGTGCCAATATCTCTTTAGAACCCGGCGGACAGTTCGAACTGTCCGGCGCGCCGCTGGAAAATCTTCACCAGACCTGTTCCGAGGTGCACACACACCTCCACGAAGTCGAAACCATCGCGCGCCCGCTTAATATCGGTATGCTCGGGATTGGAACGCAGCCGCTTTGGACCCGGGACGAATTGCCATGGATGCCCAAAGGACGGTATCGGATCATGGGCGCTTACATGGAAAAGAAGGGCAATCTGGGCCTGGATATGATGAAAGGCTCGGCCACCATTCAGGTGAACCTGGACTTTTCTTCTGAAGCTAACATGGTGCAGAAGCTGCGGGTTTCCCTTGCTCTGCAACCCATCGCCACCGCCATTTTTGCGAACTCACCCTTTTCAGCGGGCGCCTTAAACGGTTACCAGTCCTATCGCGCTGCAATTTGGCAGGATACGGATCCTGACCGGACGGGTGGTTTGGACTTTGCGTTTGAGGATGGCATGGGGTTTGAGCGCTATGTCGACTATGCGCTCGATGTTCCCATGTACTTCCTGTACCGCGATGGCGCCTATGTGGATGCAACCGGGCTTTCCTTTCGGGATTTTATGGACAGGAAGCTGCCGCTGCGGCCCGGCGAAATGCCAATGAAAACCGATTGGGACGATCACCTGACGACGCTATTCCCCGATGTTCGGTTGAAGTCGTTCCTGGAGATGCGTGGGGCCGACGGTGGTCCATGGCGCAATATCTGTGCGCTGCCAGCATTCTGGGTTGGCCTGCTGTACGACAGCGGCGCGCTCGATGCGGCTTGGGACATCGTCCGGCACTGGACAGCCGAAGACCGCCGTTTGCTCGCGCTGAACACACCAAAACAGGGTTTGCGGGGTGAGGTTGCGGGTCGCTCGGTGCTGGAAATTGCCCGTGAAGTTACAAGCCTGGCCTATGGTGGGCTCAAGAATCGGGCGCGGGCTGGCAAAGTGACTGCGGATGAGACGGAATATCTTGAACCCGTGCGGGAGTGGCTGGCTGCAGGGCGTTCACCAGCTGACCGCTTGATCGATCGTTTTCAGAACGAATGGGGCGGGGATATTCACAAGGTTTTTGCCGAAGAGGCCTACTGAAGCCGGCTTATCGGCCCCCAAAGCAGAATGTTCGGTGCTGTTGCCTTGGGATTGTCCAGGCCGACGCCACGCTAGAACTTCACTTTTCCGCCGAGGCCAAATGTGATCCCGCTGAGTGACGATTCGCGGGCAATGGTGGAGCCAACGACATCGACATCAATGTCGGTTGTCCCGAGATAGCCGACCTCTGCATGAAACGTCGTTCGAGCCCCGAAATCGTACTCCGCGACGCTTTTTACCTGATACACCAGTCCGGTGCCACGATGGTTCCTGCCGGTGGTGTCTGTCAGTCGATACTCACCAAAGCCCAGCCCACCACCAAGCTTGAACCGGGCGTTCGTATCGGGTTGGAACTTGTAATAGACGTTGGAAAACGCCGCCACGAGCCGTACTTTTTCCTTGGGAATCGACAGCGTGGGCACGCCGGCCACCGTGCGATAGTCGATTGTCCCGCTATAAATCGCCAATTCCAGTTCCCCATCCACGTCCGGCAGCAGTTGCAGCCCGGCCGCTGCAGAAATGCCCCAGCCCGCGTCAACGCCTGTCATGGAAGCGAGGCAAGCTTCGCCTTCATCTAAATCGAGCTGAAACGTCGTGTTCAACGATACCTTCGCGTAGCCTTGGACCATCGCTGGTGAAACGACATAGGTCAGTGACTGCGCCGAGGCGTGTGCGCACATTGCCAGCGCGACAAACGAAAAAATGGCTCCCATGACTTTCATGGCGGCGGCTCCCAAAAATAAGGGTTTTCGGCAAAGAAAATGAATCTGAAGTCAAAATACGACTCTGAAAACTTTCTAATATATGTTTAAGAAAGCTTATTAATCAATATGTAAGACCAAAAAATCTAGATAATACTTCGTGTTAGTCGACTCCAACGTTGTGCCGTACGATTTGAAGGCGTCGAAATACATAATGCGACTAAGGCACAAGGCCTTGTGAATGGCAGATAGGGCGATAAGGTTCTAACTATAGCTTGAGACTTTTGGTCAGACTGATTGCCGCATGCATGCATCATTAGGTTTGGCATAGTGTAACGAGGCGATCCGCGCCGTTGGGGCGTGGGTAACGGGACAGAAACGAACATGCAACTTAGGCTGTCGAACAAAGCTCTAGGCCTTATATGGGTGTTGATCCTGGCGTTTACGGGTCCCGTGAGCGCCGAAGATCGGGCCGCTTGGCCGGCTGTGCAAAGCAACCCTCTGGTCATCGAACTGTATACGTCACAAGGGTGCTCCAGCTGCCCGCCCGCTGATATGGTTCTTGATGAGCTTGCCGGTATTCCAGGAGTACTGGCGCTGGCCTTTCACGTGGATTACTGGGACTACATCGGCTGGAAGGACCCCTTTGCCACCGCTCTCTCCACCAAGCGTCAGAAGTATTATCGCCATGTGCTGGGCAACCGGTACATCTATACCCCGCAGTTCATTGTCGGCGGCAACGCGTCGCCGGACCTGAACGGCGAATCGCTCTTTGATCGTGATCTGATCGAGGGCAGCGAAGAAACCGACGTCATCCTCGTGACTGATGAGCAGGGGATCCGTTTTCCTCAGACGGATGCGCTGCGCAATGTTGCTGATGTCTGGTTGGTGCATTTTGACGAACAGCACCGAACCCAAATCGTAGCAGGGGAGAATGCTGGTCGGGAATTGGGGTACCGGCACGTGGTCCGGGACATTCGCTATCTGGGCGATTGGCGCGGTGAAGAACGCATGCTGCGGTGGCCAGAGAAAATCCGGTTTGGCGTGGCGCTGATTGTACAGAGCCGAGAAGACGGAACCATTCTGGCCACGTTGGTGGCGATGAATTAGGTCAGGCTGCCGCTCATCATGGTGGTGAGCGACTTGCCGAAGGCCGCAGGGTCGCGCGGCGCTTCACCTTCAACAATCAAAGCCATATCAAACAACAGCTCGGCAACCTGCTCAGCCCGGTCCGAGCCGGCCTGTGCCAGCACTTCAGCATTCAACGCAACCACCAAAGGGTGACTGGGGTTAATTTCAAGGATCCGCTTGTCGGGGCCCGCATCCTGGCCACTGGCTTTGAGGATCTTTGACAGCTGCATGTCCATGCTGTTCTCCGCAGCGACAAAGCAAGCTGGACTGTCGGCCAGACGGTTGGTGGTGCGGATATCGGCAACGCTTTGGTCAAAGCGGGTTTTCAGCCACGTGACCAAGGTGTCCGTATCGGCGGGTTGAGCGTCGACTTCTTTGTCTGTCTGCTCCTCTGCGGCGCTGTCAAACTGCGACAAATCCGTCGAGCCGTGGGTGACGGAAACGAATTGCTTGCCCTGATAGGCCCCGGCGGTCGGGATCCAAAACGCATCGACAGCGTCAGAAGCAATCAAAACTTCGATCCCGCGCGCCTGGAACCCTTCCAGATGCGGAGAGGCCAGAATCGCGGCTTCAGACTCGCCAGTAGCGTAGAAGATCTGATCCTGTCCGTCCTTCATCCTGCCCAAATAGCCATCCAGGTCGGAAAGGCTGGATTGGGAAGTGGTTTTGAACTTCACCAGCGGCATGATGTCTTCACCCCGGTCTCGATCCTCGTACAGACCTTCTTTCAGCACGGCACCAAAGGTATTCCAGAAGAGATCGTAGCCCTCGGTATCGTCCTTCTTCCGCTTCGCGAGGGTGGAGAGGATCCGTTTGGTCAGCTGCTTGTTCATGACCTGTAACTGCGGCGCGTTTTGCAGCATTTCACGGCTGACGTTCAGCGGCAGATCCTGACTGTCCACCAGACCGCGGACAAAGCGCAGGTAAGCGGGCATCAGCTCCGGGGCGTCGTCAGTGATGAAAACCCGGCGTACAAACAGCTTGAGCTGACAGCGGCGGTCGGTCTGAAATAGGTCGAAGGGCCGGTCGGTCGGAATGTACAGCAGGGCAGTGTATTCGAGCTGCCCTTCGAGGTTGAGGTGCAGTGTCTCCCAAGGGTCGTCAAAGGTTCCGGCGATGTGGTTGTAGAATTCCTTGTGTTGTTCGGCGGTGATGTCTGACTTGGAGCGCAGCCAGAGCGCTTGAGCGGCATTGATCTGCCGGGCTTCGCCGTCTTCGTCCAGCATGCTGACCGGGAAGGTTAAGTGGTCCGCGTAGCGGCGCACCAGGCTGTCCAGCCGGTAAGATTCCAGAAATTCACTCGCATCGTCCTTGAGATAGAGCAGAACCGTCGTGCCTACGGGCGCGCTGTCACCATCGATTTCGGTGATGGTAAAGGTGCCGTCACCGGCGGACTCCCAACGAAAGGCCTGAGCCGTGCCGGCTTTGCGCGTATCAACCACCACACGTTCGGCCACCATAAAGGCACTGTAGAACCCGACACCAAATTGTCCAATGAGCGCGCTGGCATCCTTGGCTTCGGTCATGGCGGCGGCAAAATCAGCGGTGCCGGACTTTGCGATCGTGCCGAGATTGGCCATCAGGTCGGCGTGATCCATGCCGATGCCACCGTCCGTGATTGCCAGCGTGGCGCTTTCCTTGCTGGCGGCAATGAGGATTTTCAGGCTGTCGTCGCCGTCCAGCAGATCGGCCTGTTGCTGAGCCAGAAACCGACGCTTGTCGCAAGCATCCGAGGCGTTTGAAATCAACTCACGCAGAAACACCTCACGCTCGGAATAAAGCGCGGTTGCGACCAGATTAAGCAGGCGGGCGGTTTCAGCTTGGAAAGTATGGGTTTCAGTGGACAAGGTGTTTCCCTCTTAACTCTTCAGCGGGTGTTCTGTGGCCCCCAGGGCCTGGGCAAGACTGTTGGTGGCCTGGCCCGGACGTAGGGGTTTCTGTTGGGACTTATGTGGCGACCAGCCGGAAAGAAACAAGCAGTCGAATGTCGCCGGAACAGCGCCGTCGTCGTCGGCGAAATTTTCGATGTAGTGCTGCAGCGCACCAAACAAGACGCGACGTGAGGTCAGCGTGGTTTGCCGACCGATCACTGCATTCGTTTGGCCCATGCCGCGCAGATCCTGCAGCAGCTTCATGGGGTTGTCGTACGCAACGCTGATCCGGTCGATGTCGGCGACGGGCAGGTTGAAGCCCGCCCGCTGCAACAGTCCGGCCGCGTCGCGAAGGTCCATCACCGGGGACACCCGTGGATGATAGCCGCCGCTGATTTGCGTTTCCGCTTCGACAAAGGATGCGCGCAGTTCGTGCAGGGTTTCACCGCCCAGCGCACTCCCCAAAAACACCCCGTTGGGCCTTAGCGCGGCGCGAATTTGAGCCAGCATGCCGGGCAGGTCATTAATCCAATGCAGCGCCATGTTGGAAATGATCAGGTCGAAGCTGTTCGCGCGCAGGGGCAGAAATTCGAGTTCGGTTTGAGCTTGGGGGCGATTGAAACTGAGATCAACCACATGCGCTTTGCTCAACTTTTCTGGCACCAGCTCGCAGATATCCGTTGGCCACCAGCCCAAGACAGCGACGGTTTCAAAGTTATCTTCGAGGTCTAGCAGGCGATCGCTGAGCCGTTCGGCAGCCTCCGCGTGCAGAAAGTGGTGATCGTCCGCTGTCTCAACTGCATCTTGGCCCGTGCTGATGCCGTCAGCGGACGCAGCCCGCCGGATCTGCATCAGCTTAGCATTTGTATCGAACACGTTAGGCGCGAATGAATCGACCATAATATCGCTTTGATTGAGTTGGGCGAATTTACCTCTATGCATGGGCGATATGGACAAGGATGGACCGTTTCGCAACACCCTTAAGCCCGCTTTACTTAAAGGGCCCCCCCGCCCCCGGCGCAGGGTGCCGCCGTTTTTGCGGAGTTTGATCGCAGGCGTGCAGGCCACAGTGGATTGGGCTCTGCCGCCGCGATGCGCGCTGTGCTCGGACATGATCGGCGGAATGGCAGGCCTCTGCGGTTCCTGTTTTGCCACAATGCAGTTCCTCACCGACCCCCTGTGTGAGCAGTGCGGGCGACCAACATCGGTCAAAGAAACCTCATCCACCTGTGCCACGTGCCTCACCGCGCCGCCGCGTTATGACTGGTTGCGCGCGGCTTTCGCCTATGACGATGCCAGTCGCTCCCTGATCCTTGCGCTGAAGTACCGCGATAGGCTGGACGTGGTTCCGGCGCTGGCCGGTTGGATGGCCGCAGCGGCGATGCCGAAGATCGAAGCCGGGGACATTATCATGCCGGTGCCCTTGCACTGGCGACGTTTCCTTGCACGACGGTTCAACCAGTCGGCGGCTTTGGCCATGGCGTTGGCAGAGCGTTCTGACGGGATCTATGCCCCGGATTGGATCGAGCGGACACGCAACACCCCACCGATGAAAGCCATGACCCGAAAGCAGCGCGCAGAAAACGTTCTGGGCGCCTTCAGCATTGCGCCCCCTCGTCGGGAGGCGCTGCATGGTCGGGGCGTTGTCTTGGTTGACGATGTCTTCACATCCGGGGCGACAATCGAAGAGTTGAGCGCCGAGCTACGCGCCTGCGGGGTATCACGTATCGGCGTTGTGGTGGTCGCGCGCGTGGTCAAGCATACCCATTTCCAACAAGAGTTCGAATTAGAATAGGACGCTCCCTATGGCCGACATCGAAATGTATTACCGCGATTTTTGCGGGTTCTGTGCCCGCGCAGAGCGGCTCTTGCAGTCCAAGAATATTGATTTCCGCAGAATCAACATCTGGGAAGTTGATGGCGCGAAGGAAGAGATGATCGAGCGATCCGGCGGTCGAAGAACGGTGCCGCAGATTTTCATCGACGGCCAATCCGTTGGCGGTAGCGATGAGCTGTTTGCGCTGGACGCCGAAGGCAAGCTCGACGCCCTGCTGAACCCGGCCTAAACTCTTTAATCTAGCAGGGGCCGTAGGACCGAGCGTTGGACTGATCCGCCTTGGTCGACAGCGCTAGTGTTAATGGCTTTGACAGGTTGAGCGCGTCTGTTGAGGCAGTCGCTTCTATTGTTTCCCCCGACCGCATCGACCTTGTGGGACTTTCAATCAACGCCAGCTGGCCCAAGTCCCCCTTTACATAGAGATCCGGGAGCAAGCGGCGGAAGGTACTTGTGTTGGTCAGGCTATAGCTCAACTCGCCTTCCTCAATCTGGGCAACGCATAGGTCCCAGCGTCGAAGTTCGCTCCAGGGTTCCATCCCCATTGCGCGATAAAGGGGCTGTGTCACGGGGGCAGCGTTGACCACAGCTTGGCGGCCCAGAATCAGGATGGCAATCAGCACCGTCGCGCCGATCACTCCCAGACCCCATTGCCAACGGCGGCCCAGTTCTGCCTGGTCGGGCGCGTCAGCCGGTGCTGCCAGGGGCGCAAGTGCGTCTTCGATGGCCTCGTAGGCCGCGCCTGATGCATGCGGGTCGATGTCTGCCGCCGCAGCACGGCCACTGTATAGCGGCGCGTCACTGTTGGCCTCGTCTGATCCGTCTTGAGTCAGATCAACGTTGATTGCAGCGGAGGCTTCCATGTTCATGGCTGGTTCGAGCATGTCCAGCAGCGGAGTGGATTTCTTACCCTCGCTCAACTCAGCCTCGCTGGCCGTTTGGTTCCAGCGATAGCCACACTCGGTACAACGCAGCCGCCGCGCACCATCAACGAAGTGGATCGCGGCAACTTCGTACACCGTACTGCAGTTAGGACACTCGACGTGCATGGGTTCGTTGAACCTTTCATCCCAAAGAAGCAACTGGCCACCAGCGTGCGAGCCGTCATACCTCGCTCGCACCCTCTTTTAACCACGACGCAGCAAAAAAGGGGAGGGTCAATTGCGGTATAGCCTAAGACTATGCGATTAGATTATCTATCACAACGCGCGTGGTGCGGTTCGTGAACGAAGGGTGTTAACAGTGATTCGAATGGATCAGGTATCGGTAGACTACCCCTCGCGACCCGGGATTATCCGGAACGTCTCCCTTCACCTGCCAGCAGGCTCGTTTTGCTTTGTCACCGGCCCCAGTGGTGCTGGGAAAACCACGCTGCTCAAGCTGATGTTTCTCGGTTTGCGACCTACGGCAGGCACGTTGCAGGTCTTTGGACGGGATGTCGCCTCGCTGTCTCGGGACCAGCGAGCCTATGTGCGTTCACGGCTGGGGGTGGTGTTTCAGGATTTCCGCCTGATCGAGCACATGAGCATCTATGACAACGTCGCCCTGCCGTTGCGACTGGCGGGCAAGGACTCCCAGGGCGATCGCGATTACGTGCGCGAACTGCTCGACTGGGTGGGATTGGGCGATCACGCACAGGCTAAGCCTGAAGAGCTCAGCGGCGGCCAGAAACAGCGTGCGGCGATTGCCCGCGCGGTTATTAACAGGCCAGCCGTCCTGCTCGCGGATGAGCCGACGGGAAACGTGGATGACGGGATTGGCCTCAAGCTGTTGCGCTTGTTCGAAGAGCTGAACAAGCTCGGCACAACCGTTGTTGTCGCGACCCATAGCGAAAGCCTCCTGCAACGGTTTGAGTATCCGACGCTTCGTTTGAAGCAGGGACAGTTGGTCGATCGCGCACCCGCTGCGGGCGCCGTGGCTGAACAAGAACGAGGCGCATTGTGACCCAGTCAAAGACACAGCCGCCAAAGACTAAGGCACCAAAAACGAGGGCGCCTCGCCGCACGCGTGGTGTTCTGGCGACCCGCAGGCCGCTGATGGTGTTTCGCGGACAAAGCGCTGCTTTGATGTTGCCTGTGATCCTCGGGCTCATGGCTGTTCTGGCTACATTTTTTGCCCTTCAAACCACGCAAAAGGTGTTCGAGCTGCAAGAATCCATTGGGCTTGCGAATAGCGAATTGACCGTATTTGTCCCATCCACACCCGGTTTGACCCCAAGCGATACGGACCCGGCCGTGAAGCGGGCGTTGGATCTGTTACACAATAGCGCTGGGCTGGGGCGGATCGAGGTGCTGAGTCGGGAGGCGACGCGCGCGTTGATCGAAGGTACGCTTGGCAGCGCTATCCAGCCGCATGTGCCGCTTCCCAGTATCCTTTCTGTCAAACGCGCCCGCCGCGGGGATTTGGATGTTGCGGCGCTGGGGGTGGCACTGGACCGGGCCGCACCAGGTTCTCTGCTGGACGATAACGCCGCTCTGCGCACCAACTTGCAGGCCGCCCGCGCCGCCGAAATGGCCAAGGGCGCCGCTTTACTGGTGACGGTCCTGATTGTTGTTAGCATCACCGCTGCTTTGGTCATTGGTCAGTCAGTGGAAATGCAGGGGGAAGTGATCGACGTGCTTTACGTCGCAGGTGCGTCGGATAGGGTGATCTTGTCTCAGTTTGTCGGCTTTACTCTGCGCAGTGCGCTGCTGGGTGTTGCCGTTGGTGCCCTGGGGGGGTGGACGCTGCAACTGGCCTATTGGCCTCGTGTGCTGAGCGAGCCCAACACTTTGCTGCCGCTGCAGGCCCCTGTGATGCTCGTGGTGATCCTATTGCTGGTTCTGGCGTCGGTTGGATCAGCGCGATGGAATGTTCTCAGAAAACTAAAACGAACATTTTAGCTTAGACTTGAACCTGTGGGCTGGCGCGTTAACCTAGGCTGAGTCAGAGGTCGGTAACTGCTCTCGCAAAGACCCGTTGAGGAAAAAAACTGCATGGCAAATCTACGTTCGACAATTGCGAAACTCGTTGGATATCTCTGGACGGGCGTTCTTGGGCTTTTGGGCTGGCCGGTCGTCTTTTTCGGTAAGGGTCCAACTTTTGCCTTTGGTCAGTTTTGGGCCAAGGGTGTTCTGGCGATTTCGCGCATATTTGCGGGCGTAACCTGGAAGGTTGAGGGCCTGGAGAACCTGCCCAAAAACCCCTACATCCTCGCCTCAAAGCACCAGTCTTTCTTCGACACTGTCGTTTGGTCACTGCTGATTCCAGACGCAGCTTATGTGATGAAAGAAGAGCTGCTGAGCCAACCTATTTTTGGTTGGTTCATTCGTCGCCTCGATATTGTTGCATTGGATCGTTCGGCGGGCTTGTCATCGCTGAAAAAGCTGCTCGTGGACTCCGCGGCTAAGGCTGACCAGGGTCTGCCCGTGATCATCTTTCCTGAAGGCACGCGGACGATTCCCGGGGTTAAGGGACGCTATCACCCGGGTGTCGCCGCTATGTACGAGAAGCTTGCCCTGCCTGTCGTGCCCGTGGGTACGGACAGTGGTGTTTTCTGGGATCGCGGATTTAAAGGGCTGAAAGCGGGACAGATCACCGTATCCATCCAACCGCCGATCATGCCGGGCCTGGACAAGCGCACGTTCCTGAACAGCGTGTCCAATACCATAGAAGATGCGTCCCTGAGGTTGCTGCCGGAGGGTTATGAACCCGAACAGTTACAAGCACAGGCCCAGACAAAGGGCGTTTCAGCGGACAAATAATCAAGCCAGCGTTAGAAACCACTCTTGCGAGAATACAATACGATGAACAATCGTTTATCTTTTCGCGAAATTGCTGCATTTGTCAGCTAGAGCTGGGTCTTAGTCTCATAAAACCTGCGTTTTTTGTTGGTTTTGCATGGTCTGCTTGGCCCGTTCGTTGGCCGTTTGACCTTGAGACATGCAATTTTGGAGTTTCCTCGTTTGACTTTCTTTCGCCTCTACCGCATCGCCGCTCTCGTCCCTTTGAGCCTCATCTGCGCGCCGCTTGCGGCAGCGCAAAGTGTCACGGAGATTGTGGAGGGCGAGCTGCACCACGCCTTTGGCCTGTTCGGGCCCGTTGCTTTCGACGCCGATGGCGTGACCGTCAGCGGCGACACAGCGACCCTGGATCGGGCGCGATACGGCGGTATTCTTGCGGGCGCAGTCAGTCTGGACATTCGTCCGCTCGGGGATGGCGTTTTTGATGTCCAAAGCCGGAACGTGCCCACAGATGTAATGAATCCCGATGGATCGGCGATTACAGCGGACCAATGGCGTTTTGACGGGGAGTGGAATGATGCCATCAAGGGGTATCAAAGCCTCGACTACCAGATTTCAGGGCTGAGCATGATCACGGCCGACGGCGCCCTCTATGCGGCCTCGGATATCGTCATGCGCGCCGACGAAAATGGGTATTCCCTGCGTCTGACTGGACTGACACTGGGTGGAGGGGACGCTCCCGCGGTGCCAGGGGAGCTGGATACACGCTTTGGTCTGACGATCGAAAACCTGATTTATGAAGGCCGATGGACCGGCAGCGCCGCTGGGGCACCCTATGCCAGTCTGGGCCGGTCGCTGGATCTGCGCTTTCTCGATGCGCGCGCAGAGGGAGGTGATGCGCTGCTGGCTTCAACCCTCGCGCATTTGGAGAACCTGTACCTGCCAGCCTCTTCGTCCTTTACGGACCTGCAGGTATCAGGCCTGTCGCTGTATTTCGGGCCTCAGCAGCTTGAGGTCTCGCTGGAGAGTTTCTCTATCCCCGCGTCATCACAGGGCGAGCAGTTGAAGTCCCAGATGATCAACATCGTTCTCGATGGACTGGATATTCGTCGGCGCGAAGATTTTGCCAGTTTGAACAGTGGATCCATCAACGTGGATCTCGAAGGTGCTGACGTCGAAGGATTTTCGCGGGCACTGGCGTCGCTGTTCAAGCCTGCGGAACCCGGTGCCAGCTGGTCCATTCTTGCAGATACCTTGCTGTTCTTTGATTCAATCGGGTTCGAGGGATATGCGGAAGACTTGGTCTTTGCGCTGCCTGACCGGCTGTTTTCCTTGTCCATGAAGCAAGCGCGCGGAGCGCTGGGTCTGACGGACATGCGCCTGGATGGTGGCTTCATCACATTGCTTGGCCAGGCCGAAGGGATCGATCTGAGCGCCATGACGTCGCCTGCGGGTGTTGAACCGGACCCGATTGTTATTCCCAGTGTTGTTCCCGTGCTGGGCGGCCGATTGATCCGGTTTGATCCCCTGTCTCAAAGCCTGGTTCCCAGCGAATTTGAAGGCACGCTGGAGGTGACTGGACTCCCCATGGCGAACCTGCGTCAGACCCTCGCCAGTTTGCCACGCAGTGGATCGGTTCAAGAACCCAGTGCGCTGATGCGCTCGCTGGTCAGCGGAGCCCTGGGCATGGTGACACCCTTCCTGATCCAACCCCCGCGCGTCGGTATAACCGATGCCTTTGCCCGGGCTGACGACTACACCATGACGATCACGGGCGAGCATCAAGTTATGCCCATTCCACCGCTGTTCGGTTTCGGAACCTTCACGGCAACGGTCGAGGGTTTGAATAAGGTGGAAGCCCGCGCCAATGCGGCGACTGAAGCGGCACTGGCGGCGGATGCCACCGACGAACAGGGTGTGGCCGACTATGGCCGCCGGATCGCCGGTTGGGCTGAACGCTTGCGGGATCTTGGCACAGCATCGAGTGCCAATGCGCAAACCTATGTCCTTGAATTGACTCAGTTCGGTGAGATTGAATTGAACGGCAATCCACTCAACCAACGCTAGCCCAGTCTGGTCTTTGAGTGGATTTCGTTTAGGTTACACTAATGTACCGGTGTTTTAGTTAAGTTTAGGTTTGTCATTACTGCGACGCCTGATTGAAGTTTCTAAGGGGGCCTTACTGATGAAAAAGCAACGTCGCACGCTGTTCTCCAGCGTCGCTATTTTGGTTGCAGGCATGTTTGCCAGCGGACTATCGCAAGCTCAGAACCTGTCTGTTGGGGCCGTTGAAAGTGCTGTGTCAGGCATGATGGAACGGCCCGTTTCGCTTTTCCTTGGCCTGCCGGTTGAATACAGTGGTGTTTCCGTTTCTGCAGTCGAAGGCTCTGATGCCGAATTCGATGTGGTCTTTGAGAATGCGAATATGCTGGGGCTGCCCTTGGGTGATGTCAGCCTTGACGCTGAAGTCAGTGCCTCCGGCGCGCTGCAACTCACTGCCAATCTGGCACCCGTGCTCACGGGCGTGCTGGGGATGCTGGATACCACGCTTGAAGTTGATACCTTCCGCCTCTCCATGTCGATCAATGTTGAAGCGCAGGCCATCGAGCGGGTGACTTTGACCGTCGATGATCTGTATGCGGCGCCGGGGAGCACGACAGGACGGGATTATCTTAAACTCGATGGCGTCATTTTCGATTATGACGAGCGCGACGAACACGCGCTTGTCACCATCGATTTTGGCATCGACGATCTGGTTTTTGCGCTTGATGGTGAAGAGATCGTCGCGCTGGAAACCATCGGCGCAAGTGCTGAGCTGATCAACATTGCGGGGTGGTACCTGCACGAGGAAATCAATAACGCCCTCATGCAGTTCTTCATGGCCAATGCAGGCGCGGTAACGCCAACCGAGGCCATCGCATCGGTCATGGAAAGCCTGGCTCCCTTGTTCGAGGGGGAAATGACCGACCTGCGCGGTTCCATCGATATCGGCGAGGTGACCACGAATAGCCTCAGCCTACTGGATCTGGATGGAAAGGCTGTGTTCGACGGCCTGAGCCTGCGGTCCCACTATAACCACGAGGCTCTGACCGATAACACGGACATCGACATTGGCAGCTTGGAGCTTCTTGCAGAGTACCCTTGGAGCGATGATGGCACCAGTTTCGAGCTGCTGACCTTTGACGGTGGAACCATAACGGGGCGCTCCACCTTTGCTCGGGAATACGATGTCAGCCCGCTCGCCGACATTTTGAGATACGTGGCCGAGGCGGTGCGGGGTTTGGATGCTGAGGTGTTGGTGGATCCGAGCAGCGCGTTGATCAATCTGTCCTTTGGGTCCGGTGGGCCCCTGCTTGATTGGTACACATCAATCGTAAAAACCTCAGATCTTGAGGTCGCTCTAGGCACCTTAGCAGTACAGATCCCGCAAGGACCGGGTGAAAATCTGGATTTCGTTCTTGAAGGATTTGAACTTGCATCTTTTCTGGCGATCGATGGTGACAGCAATAGCGACACCCAGTCCCTGTCCGGTCGATTGCTGGGCCTAGAGGCGGTTTTACCGGAAGAAGTGGGCATTTCCGCCGGTGAAATCTCTATGAGTACTCAGATTAATGACAGCCTGAACGTTCTCCGCGACATTATGAATTCGGCGGCGGTGGCAGGCCTAAATCTTGGCGACGGCATCGGTTTGGTGATGGCGCTTTATCTGCCCGATCTGAGTGTGGGCGTGAAAGACCTCTTTGGCTACACATCGACACCCACAGGCATGGGCGAAGTTTCCGTTGCGCTGGACTCGGCCGATATCGACTTTTCAACCGCAGACATGAGAACAGATCAGGCGCGGATTTCGCAGCTGATTGCCTTCGCCGGCCTCGATGTGGTGTTTACGGATGAGTTCATGTTTGATCCTGTGCTGGTGGACCTGGTGCTAAACCCGGATGGTCGCGGGTTGCTGCCCACAGATGCGACGATACAGGTCGATTTGACGGATATTCCGATGGCGATGATCCTATCGATTGCCAGCAACATTATGTTACCGCCGATTGAAACGATGGTGGAGCCTGATTTTGATCCGACATCCCTGGCGCTGGCGGGTGCGGCGCTGGTCTCGCCCCTGTTGGGCTCCCCGCCGAGCCTGGTGGTTCAGCCCTCGGACATCAGCGGTGGCATGGTCGAGCTGACCGCTTCAGGCCGCGTTGACATCGCTCCCTTGGTGCCACCAAACTACTCGGTCGGCTCGGTCACAATCCGCGTGTCCGGGGTTGCAGATGCACAGGCGAAAGTCCAAGGCATTCTGGATGAAATCGCCAACGATCCCGATAGCGCTTTTCCAGATACGTACGAGACCTTGCAGCAGATACTGGGTGGCCTCGCCATTGCTAGCGGTTTCGGCATTCCCGCCTCTGATGGTGCGCTGGAGTTTATCCTAGACATTCCGGCTGGCGAACCCGCGAGCATCAATGGCCTGCCCATTCCAGTGCCTTTCTAGGGCGCAGTAGCGAGGGGGAAGGTGACTTCCCCCTTTTTTATTTTCAGGCTAACAAGCACCCATGTCCACCACGCCCCGATCACCGCTAGACCTTTATGAACATGCCCTGACCACGGGAGAGTTGCGGCCTCAGGCGGCCCAGCGTCGTGCGGTTGAGGCTTTGGACTCTCTGTTCGATGAGTTGGTGCTCTCACCGTCGGCCCTGCGCCGGCGCAGAGCGCGAGCATCGGCCAACGCGACCGGCGGCGGGGAGGGGCAACGCGGATCTTCTGCTGTAAGCGGTGTCATGGGCTGGTTAGGGCGCCTCTTCGGTGGGCTCGGCAAATCGGGAGCGGGTGAGGCAGAGCGGGCGGTGCGGCGTAGCCTGTATCTCTACGGTCCTGTTGGACGGGGCAAAACAACAGCCATGGACTTGTTTTACGAGGCCATGGGTCCGCAGCAGGCCCAACGTCGGCACTTTCACGAATTTATGAGTGAACTGCACGCAGACATTCACGCCCGACGCACCAAAGGTGACGCCCGTGGTGACACAGCGGCGCGCTTTGCACGCGCCCAGGCGCGCAAGGCGCGGGTCCTGTGTTTTGACGAATTCTTCGTCAATAACATCGCTGATGCGACGCTGCTGGGGCGGGTGCTGTCGGTCATGTTGGATGAAGGCGTGACGGTGGTTACCACGTCCAATGAACCGCCCGATGCGCTCTATACGGGTGGGCTGAAGCGAGAGTTGTTCATGCCAACGATTCAACTGATCGAGCGGGAGTTCGACGTGGTCAACTTGGACCATGCGCAAGACTATCGGCTTGGCGGGGCCGCGCAGGCTGAATCCTGGCTCTCGCCGCTCGACCCCCAGACCGCACAGGCCTTTCAGGTGACCTTTGCCCGGGAGGCCAAGGTAGTGCGCGGCGAACCAGCACAGCTTTCGGTTCTGGGCCACACCATTAACGTCCCCGAAGCCGCAGGCCGCACCGCGCGGTTCAGCTACGCCGATCTGTGTGAAAAGCCGCTGGGCCGCGATGATTATCAGCTCATCGCCCAGTCTTTCGATCGGGTGTTCATCGATACCATTCCCACAATCCGCGACAACACGCGGGACAGCGGCGAGCGCTTCCGTATCTTGATCGATGTCTTCTATGAGGCTGGAACCTGCCTCTATGCACGTTCAGCGGCGCCAATCGGCGAACTGGTGGACCTTGAAGGGCACGATGTTCAGCCCTTCATGCGCACCCAGAGCCGGTTGATGGAGATGCAAAGCCTCGCCTATCGCGAAGCCAAGGCCCCCATCGCCGCTTAGCTGGTTTTTGGTGCGGTGTGACTGGCTAAAGGAAAGCTGGGTCAGTCGCGGGACGCCCCGGGCACCCATAGAACATCCGCGCGCCCATCGTCGTTGCAGATCCGCGCCAGAACAAACATCAGGTCAGACAGACGGTTCAAGTAGCGAATCGACTCCGGATTGATATCGACCTTATCCCCCAACTCCACCGTTAGACGCTCCGCACGCCGCACCACTGTGCGGGCTAGGTGAAACTGCGTAGCGGCTCCGCTGCCACCGGGCAGGATAAAGGACTTCAGTGGCTCAAGCCGCGCGTTATAGAGGTCGATATCGCGCTCGACTTTCTCGACCTGGCCTTCTGTGATCCGCAGCGGTTCATAGGATAACTCGGCATCCAGCGGCGTGGCGAGATCTGCGCCGAGGTCGAACATGTCGTTCTGCACGCGCGCCACGACCTTATCCAGATCAGGCATCTGACTCAGGTGAAGCCGCACCAGCCCCAGGACTGCATTGGCTTCATCCACCGTGCCATAGGCATCGACGCGGAGGTCGTATTTCGCCACTCGGGTTCCAGTAGACAGACTGGTTTTCCCCCGATCACCGCCTTTGGTGTAGATCCGCGTCAGTTCGACCATAGGGTTTTACGCTCCAGAGCGGCTGCTCAGGAACATCAGCAGCACACACACAATGGTGCCGCCCTGACAGACCGTTCGCGCCCGCATGAGTAGGTTGCCGTATTTTTCGTTGAATGTTCCGCCTCGACCCATAGAAAAGGCGCCGAGCAGCATGGTGACGAGTGTGCCAACAAGGAACACGAGCGTCAGTATAAGGAATATTGTTCTCATAGCCGTTCAACTGGGTTGCAAGATCGAAAAGTCAGGCCTAGCGCACTACGAAAGTCAAATCGCCGCGCCGGTCCGCTGCTTCTTCGAGTGTTTGGTACAAAGTGTCAATCCAACCTGTTCGAGATTTTGGACAAGCCAGCCAGCAAATCACGGCGGGTCCGGGCAACCAGTTCGGATCCCCCAGCACGTCTGCCACAGCGTCAAGATTGCGCCCTGCCTGAATCCCGAGCTGTTCATACAGACGCGCGATCTGCGTGGGGCAATCGTGCGCGCCAAGGCCATTGATGACGGCGCGACGGGTAGGGTGGTTCATGCTCATAACTCCGGGATCCGCTCAAAGCTGTCGTAGTGGTCAACCGTTAGCCAAATAAAGCCGCGATCGGTCAGCTCGCGGTCGTAAACCAGTCTGGCTGCCCCGCGGTTGCCGCGGACATAATCTAGGTCCGCTTCTGCGTAGCGATCGCGGGGTCTCTGCGGCAGGCGGCCTTCGCGATTGCCGAAGGTGTCACCGCCGATGGCGCCGTCTGCATCGATGTCATCCACGGTTGTTCCCGCGCTTTTCCAACCCTGCCCACGGGCCACGCTCTTGGTCATGTAACATTCGGGTAATTCGCCGATCAGCCATAGATAGGCGGTGACCTGAGAAAAAGCGTAGGGGAACCGCAGGCCTTGCTCTTCGCCAAAGGCCACAAGCGTTTCCACTTCGGGACCATCGAGATCAAGGTCAAAACCGCACACCTGAGCGGAGGCTTCCTGCTGCCTGTAGGAATCGAGGTCTACAGCGTGAGCGTCCTGTTGGTTGAGGTACCAGGCGCTCCCGGCAATCACCAGTAGCCCGAGTACGCCAAGACGGTTCAACATTGGTCGTGTCAGCATCCGGCAGTTCTCCTGCTCCGCGTTTCGTGATTTTCTGCTACGAACCACAGGATGCAGCCAGGCTCAAGGCTTGGATGCGCCAGAGCAATGGATTGTGAACGATGGACCAATTGCCTGTTTCTCCCCTGAAGCCAAAGACCATGGCAGCCCTTGAACCCCAGCGCGGTCTGAAGATCGCAACCGGCAACTCCGGCACCCGTTATCGCGGTCGAGATGACGTCACGCTCGTCGTTTTTCCGGCTGGAACGACGGTCGCAGGCGTGTTCACGAAATCTCGCTGCCCCGGTGCGCCGGTGGACTGGAGCCGACAGGTTTTGACCCAGGGCGGCGGCACCGCTCGCGCGCTGCTGGTCAATGCGGGCAACGCCAACGCTTTTACCGGTTCGCGCGGTGTCCAGGCCTGTCAGGTGACGGCGGAAGCGGTTGCAAAGGCAGTCGGGTGCCGTCCGCAAGATGTCATGCTGTCTTCAACCGGCGTGATTGGTGAACCGCTTGAGGCGGACGCAATCGCCGCCGTCGCTACCGACTTAGCGGCGCAGGCCACCGAAGATGACCTGCACGCCGCCGCACAGGCCATCATGACCACCGACACCTTCCCCAAGTGGGCCGTCGCGCAAGCTGGCGATGTCCGGGTTTCGGGTATCTGCAAGGGCTCGGGCATGATTGCGCCGGATATGGCGACCATGCTGGGCTACATTTTTATCGATGCACCGCTACCGGCGGACTGGCTGCAGGCGACCCTGTCCCGTGCGACAGAACGGACGTTCAACAGCATCACTGTCGATAGCGATACCTCCACAAGCGACACCGTGCTGGCTTTCGCGACGGGCGAAGAGGGCGGCGCTGCTGTGGATCTGGATGCCGTAGGGGACGCCATTTTTTCCGTCTGTGATCAGCTTGCTGAAATGCTCGCCCGTGATGGCGAGGGCGCTTCTAAACTGATCACCATCGACGTCGAAGGCGCTGAAAGCGATGCGTCGGCCAAAACCATTGGCCTGTCCATTGCCAACTCTCCTTTGGTCAAAACAGCCGTTGCCGGGCAGGACGCGAATTGGGGCCGGGTGGTGATGGCGGTTGGCAAGGCCGGGGAACCGGCTGACCGGGACCGGCTGTCAATTTGGTTTGGTCCGCATCGCGTTGCAGAGGCGGGCTTGCGCGACCCGGATTACAGCGAAGACCAGGTTTCCGCTTACATGACAGGCGAGGAAATCAGCATTCGGGTCGTTTTGGGCTTGGGGCGCGGCGCGGCGCGGGTGCGCACCTGTGATCTGACCCATGGTTACATTACCATTAACGGAGACTACCGCTCATGAGTAGTTTTGCGCCCCAGTGGTTCCCCGATACTCCTGAGCTGGCCAGCTTCAAAACCCCCAACCTGAGCCTAAGGCTGTTTGGCCCAGAACACCTGGATTTTGTCCAGAAGACCGCGGCGCAATGGGAAGTGGCGCAATGGCTCGCCCAGGTGCCACACCCCTATCCTGAAGACGGCGCGCGCACCTTTTTGACATCGGCTGAAGATTGTTTTTCGTCGGGGCAGGCTTTGCGCTGGGTGGTGAGTGACCGTCAGACGGGCGCGATGCTGGGTTTTGTCGGGCTGGACGCCAAGGCCGGAAGCGATGAGCCCTGGCATCTCGGCTACTGGTTCGCGCCAGAAGCCTGGGGTCGAGGCGTTGCGACAGAAGCGGCCTTCCACGCCCTGACCTTTGCCTTCTGGTACATGGAGCTTCCGGCCATTTGGACGGGGTTTCATGTCGAAAACCATGCTTCCCGCCGTGTTCTGGAAAAATGTGGATTTGAAGGCTGGACCGAGAGCAGCATTGAGACCGTTCACAGCGGACCTACCCCGTCCTACGAAACCACCCTTTCCCGCGGATCATTTGACGAATTCGTCTTCTCCGGCGGTTGCACCATGCAGCCCCAGCTCGACCGGAATGTACCAGTCGTCTGGGTCGTTGCAGCGGCTTTGTTCAACGAGCAGGATCAAGTCCTTGTTGCCCAACGCCCTAAGGGGAAAGCACTGGAGGGATTGTGGGAATTTCCCGGCGGTAAAATCGAGCCCAATGAAGGCCCGGAAGCCGCCCTCATCCGCGAGCTGAAGGAGGAGCTTGGCATCGACGTCGGTATCGGCTGCCTGGCACCGCTGACTTTTGCCAGTTTCCCCTATCCAAAGTTCCACCTGATGATGCCACTGTACGCCGCCCGAAAATGGCAGGGCGAGCCCAAAGGAGTAGAGGGGCAGGCGATCAAGTGGGTGTCAAAGTTCGAGCTGCGAGACCTTCAAATGCCACCAGCGGACGAGCCGCTGGTTCCGGTCATCATGGACTGGATGTGAGGCGTCGACCTAGTAGGACGATGTATCGAGCTTAGCGACGCCGCCTTTGATCTCTGCGACGATCGATGACGCGGCATTTTTGAGGATGCCGGCGTCTGACTGCACGGTGACCAACTGGAAGCCCATTTCAATCATACGGACGGCGTAGGGTGCCGAACCGTTGTGCAGGCCGACCGGCTTTCCGGCGCTTCGACAGGCTTTGATGATCGTCTCAAAGGCCCGCAGCACAACCTCGTTTTCCGTATCCAGCATAGGCCGCTGTCCCAGCGCATTGGCAAGATCGTTGGGGCCGACATAAATGGCGTCGATGCCGTCAGTGTTGACGATTTCATCAACCTTTTCGAGGCCTTCTTTGGTCTCGACCATAGCCATGCGAATGATTTCGTCGTTGGCTTTGTCGGTGTAATCCGCACCGCCGTAAATCGACGCCCGGACCGGGCCAAAGGAACGCGTCCCCAAGGGCGGGTAGGAAGCGTAGTGGGCGAACAGCCGAGCGTCTTCACCATTGTTGATCATCGGGCAAATCACACCATAGGCCCCGGCATCGAGCACCTTCATAATCAAGCCCGCATCCAGCCACGGCACCCGAACCATCGGTACGACATCGGTCGTTGAAATGGCCTGAAATTGCGAGACGGCGACCTGGTAGTCGATCAGGCCGTGCTGCATATCCACCGTGACACTATCCCAACCGCAATGGGCCATGACTTCAGCAGAAAATGCGGCCGGGGTTGCCAGCCAGCCATTGGCGACAGCGCCGCCCTGCTGCCAAATTTCACGGACTTTGTTGGGTCGCATGGCGTCTCTCCTGTGTCTTTTGCGTGGAACTGTAGCGGTTTTGTCTGCCATGTCGATGTACGATGACGGAGGGGCATGCCTTTTTTGGCCTAGGCGGGCTTCCTGCAGGTGCCTAAAAGATAACCTTACTTGGCGATGCGAGAACAGATCACCCAATGACAGCCAAATCTGCCTTTCGAACCGTGTTCATCTCGGACACGCACCTGGGAATGACCGGCGTACGCAATCGAACGCTGCTGTCGTTTCTGGAGACGCTGTCCTGTGAAACCCTGTATCTGGTGGGCGACATGATCGATGGCTGGGCTTTGCAGCGGCGTTGGCAGTGGTCCGCCACGGACGATGCGGTTCTGATGCAGATCAACCGGCTGGTCGGGGCAGGAACTCGCGTGGTCTACATTCCCGGCAACCACGATGACATGGTTCGCCGCGTGCTTGACGTCGAGCGGTTTCACGGTGTCGAGCTGCGCATGAATGATACCCATGAACTGGCTGACGGTCGGCGCTTTTACGTCACTCATGGCGACCAGTTCGATGCGGTAACACGCAATATGGAGTGGCTGTCTCGCTTTGGACACGTGCTTTACGAGGGCTACACGGCTATCATGCGGCAGGTCGCCAAAGTGCCTGGTTTCGGGTGGGCCCGAAATATGCCGGCGCAGGTCAAGAGTCTGTCCAAGCGCATCTTTCAGCCCCAAGGGGCCTTTGAGCGCGGGCTGAAACGCGAAGCCGCCGCCCTGGATGCGGTGGGTGCCATTGCCGGGCATATTCACCGTCCCGCTTTGAACACGAAAGACGGCTTTACCTATGCTAATTGTGGCGACTGGATTGAGTCGTGCACGGCACTGGTAGAAAACAACGAGGGCCGCTTGAGCCTGGTGTACTGGTCAGACGAAGGCCTGACCGATGAAAAGGAGTACGTTGCCTAATGCATATCCTTCTGGTCAGTGACGCTTGGTATCCGCAAATCAACGGCGTGGTTCGCACGCTTGATACCACCCGTAAAATTGTAGAAGCAAAAGGGCATACCTTCAGCCGGGTTACGCCGGACTTGTTCGACGTGAACATGCCGATGCCCATGTATCAGGAAATCGGTCTCGCGCTGTTCTGGCCCGGTGAGGTCAGCCGGCGGATCAAGAAGATCATTGAGGAAAAGGGCGCCATCGACGCCATTCATGTGGCGACAGAAGGCCCACTTGGCATGGCCGCTCGGGCTTTTTGCCAGCGCAACAAGATCCCTTTTACAACCTCTTTCCACACTAAGCTGGCCGAGTACATCAACGAGCGTACAGGGGTTCCTGCGGAATGGCTGTGGCGTTGGTTGGAATGGTTCCATCGCCCCGCGCAGCGCGTTCTGGTGACCAATCAGGGCATGGCGGATGAACTGGCTGAATTTGGCATTAAGCACACACATCTGTGGCCCCGCGGCGTTGATCTCGACCTGTTCCACCCGTCCAAAAAGCCGTCTGCACGCGTGGCTGAACTGGCCCGACCTGTGTTCGTCTATGTCGGTCGGGTAGCGGTGGAAAAGAACATCGAGTCTTTTCTTAAGTTGGATTTGCCAGGTACCAAGTTGGTGGTTGGCTCTGGCCCCTCGCTGGATTCACTTAAAGCGAAATACACCGATGCGGTCTTTACCGGACCCTTGCACGGTGACGAGTTGGCTGCGGCCTATGCCGACTCAGATGTCTTCGTTTTCCCCTCCAAGACCGATACGTTCGGCTTGGTTCTGCTCGAAGCCTGCGCGGCCGGGACGCCCGTTGCTGCTTATCCAGTGACGGGTCCGAAGGATGTGATCACGGACCCAACCGCCGGCACCCTGCGGGAAGACCTGCACGAGGCCTGTATGACGTCGCTGGACCTGAAATCAGAAGATGCCCGTCGCTATTCTGAGGCGTTTTCATGGGAAGCCGCGACCGACACCTTTATCGAAGCTTTGGAACGAACCTCGGTGACGGGAAATGAGAGTTAGGTGCAGCGCTGTCTCTGTTCCACTTGCGCTGATTTTGGTTTCGGTGCTGCTGCTGTTGCCTGTTTTGCAACCCGCGCAGGCTGAGAGCCGCACCGCGCCCTTAGAGGCATTGTCATGGGAGCGGCGGGTGTTGCTGTTGTTTGCCGACCATCCTGCAGACCCCTGGGCCTACAAGCAGCGTCTCGATCTGCTCGAAGATCGCTGCGACTTCAACAATCGAGATCTGGTCCTGCTGGAGGTCTATGCTGACCATGCGGTCCGGGTGACCGGTGTTTGGCTGGACGGACTGGCGCACGAGGAACAGGCGCTGAGCGAGGCCATGTTTGACGACGGCCAAAGGCCGATTCATAGCGCAGCATTGCGAACCACTTACGGCATTCCGCAGGGCTTTGGTCTGGTCTTGGTTGGAAAGGATGGCTGGGAAAAACGCCGTTCTCGCATGCCTATCAGCGCGCACGAAATCTACGCTCAGATCGACGGTATGCCCATGCGCCAGCGCGAAATGCGCGATGATAATTGTGCTGGTCCGGCGACGAAGGGTTCCTGAAGCCCAACACGTACAGGAACCCGTGCCATTTCCTAGCGCTGAGGCCTAGCCCAGCAGGATGGTCCGACGGTCCATCCGGTGCGCCACCTCTGCAATTTCATACCGGACCTGGGCGTTTCCGGTTTCCTGGAACGATAAAGACCGCCACTTGTTCAAGGCTTCTTCGTGGGTTTTGAACGGGCCGTGAATCTGGTTGGAGCGGGTCAGGACTGACTCAAACGAGGTGTCCGTGAATTCGCCTCCGATCACATAGAAGAACGTCGTTGCGGGATTGGCTTCCGAGGCGGCCGCAGTCTGGGCCGTGTTCGCAGTCTGGGCTGATGTTTGGGCCGATGCGTTAGCTGACATGGTTCGTTCTCCATAGTTTGAGTGCGTTGACAAAGTGGGGGTCGGGGTTGGACTGAGAGGGGGTTGAAACAAAAAGAGGGGCCTTTTGGCCCCCCTCTGTTCGGAGCCTTGGTGGTTTGCGGCTCCGGTATGACCGAAGAGCCTAATAAGCGGCGGCTTGCACGTCGAATTGCTCTTCTTCCGTAGAGCCAGCCAGGGCCGTCACCGACGAAGTGCCGCCTTGGATTGTGGTGGTCACGTCGTCGAAGTAGCCCGCGCCCACTTCCTGCTGGTGGGAAACGAAGGTGTAGCCCTTTTCTGCATCCGCAAACTCTTGCTCCTGCAGTTCCACGTAAGCGGACATGCCGCGCTGAGCGTAATCGTTGGCCAGACGGAACATCGAGTTCCACATGGAGTGGATGCCCGCGAGCGTGATGAACTGGTAGCGGTAACCCATGGCGGCAAGCTCGGTCTGGAACTTGGCGATGGTGGCGTCGTCCAGGTTGCGCTTCCAGTTGAAGGACGGAGAGCAGTTGTAGGACAGCAGCTGGTCCGGATATTCCTTCTTGATCGCCTCCGCAAACCGGCGTGCTTCGTCCAGATCCGGCTTGGCGGTTTCACACCAGACGAGATCTGCATAAGGCGCGTAGGCCAGACCGCGTGCAATGGCCTGGTCCAGACCTGCGTGGGTTTCAAAGAAACCCTCGCTCGTACGCTCACCGGTGATGAACGGCGCATCATAAGGGTCAACGTCAGAGGTGACGAGGTTGGCCGCGTTTGCATCGGTGCGGGCAAGAATGATCGTATCGGTGCCAAGAACGTCAGACGCCAGACGCGCGGAAACCAGCTTCTGCACAGCTTCCTGAGTCGGCACCAGAACTTTACCGCCCATGTGACCACACTTTTTCACCGATGCGAGCTGATCTTCGAAGTGGACGCCCGCAGCGCCTGCGGAAATCAGACCTTTGGCGAGTTCGAAGGCGTTCAAAACGCCGCCAAAACCAGCCTCGGCGTCGGCAACGATAGGCAGGAAGTAGTCGATGAAGGCTTCCTCGCCTGCTTCCACGCCTTTGGCCCACTGAATTTCATCAGCGCGAATGAAGGCGTTGTTGATACGCTCAACAACCGCCGGAACGGAGTTAACGGGGTACAGGGACTGGTCCGGGTACATGGTTGGTGCGGTATTCGCATCGGCGGCAACCTGCCAGCCGGAGAGGTAAATGGCCTCGATTCCAGCTTTGGCCTGCTGCACAGCCTGGCCACCGGTCAGAGCACCCAGCGAGCGAACGGCCTTGTCGTCGCCCGTGCGGTTAATCAGCTCCCACAGCTTTCTAGCGCCATCCCGCGCAAGGGTGTTTTCGCGGGTCTTGGAGCCACGCAGGCGCACGACGTCTTCGGCGGTGTAACCGCGTTTAACGTTGCCCCAACGCGGGTTTGTGGCCCAGTCTTGCTGGAGTTCGGCGACTTGTTCCTTGCGAGTCTTCGACATCTTGTTGTCTCCCGTGGGTTTTGGAGTTCGAGAAAAGAGATGCGACAAACTGGCAGGAAAACGATGTGTCTGTCAGACGTTGTCGAGTGGCATTGAAAATATTTACAAACAAAATTGCTGTTTGCATGTTAATATATTACAATGCTAGACCAGCATCATGGTTGCGGAACGAAAACTCTTTATCGGCCATAAGCTCCGTCGCCTGCGGCGGGAAGAAGGTGTGACTCAAGCCCAGATGGCGCACGATCTGGGCATCTCCGCTGCTTACCTTAACCTCATCGAACACAACCAAAGACCCATCACGGTCAACGTCCTGTTGCGATTGGGTGATGCCTTCGGCGTCAATATCCAGGAATTTGCCGTTGATGATACGGACACGCAGTCTTCGCGGTTACAGGAAGTGCTGGCCGATCCGCTGTTTTCGACCCTCGACCTCACCCGCCAGGACCTGCGCGATGCGGTGGAACGGGTTCCGCTGGTTGTGGAGGCACTCAATCTTGTTTACAGCCGCTATCAGCAAGGCAGTGCGGATGGTGAGGGGCGGCCAGCGGGCGAAGCGTTGCTGGGACGACCAGCTGAAGTTGATGATCTGCTCGACGCCCTCGAAGCACGTCAGAACCACTTTGCCGTGCTCGAAAACGCAGCGGAAGCGCTGTCCAACGACGCCGGATTGCGCCAGAGCGCGCTTGAATCGGGTCTGACCCGTCATCTGGCCGAAGTCCACGGCCACGTCGTGCGGTCTATGCCGGCCCGCGTCATGGAAACAACGCCCTATCGTCATGATTTCCACGGCAAGCGGGTCTTGTTCAACGAGCTGGCGCCGCTGGAAACCCGTGTTTTTGCACTGGGAAAAACCGTGGCGGATCTGCAGTTGCGGGACGAGTTTAACGAAATCATTGCCGCAACGAAGCTGCGTGAACCCACCAGTGAAGCGATGATGCGGACGACCTTGACCAGCTATTTCGCGGCGGCGTTGATGATGCCCTATGCCCGCTTTACTGAAGCGGCTTTGGAATCTCGGCATGACATCGACGTTCTGCAAGCACGCTTTGGCGCAAGCTTTGAGCAGGTTGCTCACCGCCTGACGACGCTACAGCGACCCGGAACGCGGGCCCTACCGTTCTTTCTGTTGCGCATGGATGCTGCGGGGAACGTGTCCAAGCGGTTCAGCGCAGGTGGCTTTTCGTTCTCGCGCTACGGTGGCGCCTGTCCGGCTTGGTCCATTGTCAATGCGCCGCAGCATCCAGGCAATCTGGGCGTGGACAAGGTGCAGTTACCGGACGGCAGCGAGTTCCTTTCGTTGGCAAAATCAATTCGCAAGGGGCTGCCACTTGCTGGCCGTCCGCAACGCCGCCTGACCGTCGTGCTGGGGTGTTCCTTCGAACACGCGGAGCACGTCGTCTATGCCGATTCAGTGCGTGATGCACCTCCTTCGCCGGTGGGTACAAACTGTCGGCTTTGCCCCCGTTCGCGGTGTGAGCACCGGGCCTTTCCTGCATCAGGTGCAGCCCAGCTTTAGAACGATGGCGCAGTATGGTCTGACACGTCGTTTCTGCACTAGCCACAGACCCTCAAACGGCGCATTGGCAGCTTTTGAAGCCGACCTTTCTGCGCAGTCCAAATGCGCCAAACCACAGGCGCGCTTCCCGGTTCTCATCTGACGCTCTTTTCCCCACCACGTTGAGCGTCTAGCGGGAGTTGTGGGTATGACAAGTACGGTCGATACGACCCGGCCAACCATCCCTTTGGTGATGCTGTTGGTCGGGCTTTTCCTCTTTTCAGTGCAGGACGTGCTGATCTCTGATCTGACCGAACGCTATCCGGTGCACGAGATCGTTTTCGTGCGTTCGCTTGTGAACATCTGGCCCCTGATTTTGCTGAGTTTTGCCTTTGACCAGGGCAAGAATATGCAGGTGACCCGGTTCTGGTTTCTGTTCCTGCGCGGCGGTCTGCTTTCGCTGTCCTACACGTGCTACTACCTCGCGCTGGCCGGTCTGGACTTTGCGCAGGCAACGGCTCTCTATTTCACAGCGCCGCTTTTCATCACCTTTCTGAGTTGGGTCACCACGCGGGTTCCTATTGGCTGGCGACGGCTAACGGGTGTTGTGATCGGCTTTATCGGGGTGCTGTTCATCGTCAAGCCGGGTGCAGGCGATATTCCGTTGCTGCCTGCCCTCATGGCGGTGGCGTCGGCGTTTTTCTATTCCCTGTCGGCTTTGATGACCAACTGGCTGGGTCGGACGGAATCGACAACCGTACAGTCAATTACCTTTGTGATCATGAACCTGTTTTTCGGCGCTCTGTTCTGGGCAGTCTTTGGTGATGGCTGGGCGATTCCCCATGCGCCGGCCGGGCTGGAGGTGCTGCTCAAGCCGTGGGTCTGGCCCACGCGCACCGATGTTCTGGTCATGGTGGGCATTGGTTTGGGATCGGCAATAGGGTTCATCCTGCTGACGGCAGCCTATCGTAACCTCGAGCCGTCTTTCGCGGCGCCTTTCGAATACTGTCTGATGGGGTACAACTTGCTCTGGGGTATTTTGCTGTTCCGGCAGTACCCGGACGCGATGACCTTGGTCGGGATTTCGATCATCGTACTCTCTGGCCTGTTCGTTCTTTATCGCGAAGGTGAGCGGCGGCAGTCGATTGTCCGCCGCCTGTTCCGTCCGCGTCGGGTTCGCTGAGCCTTGCTGCTAAACGCTCCGTGACCTGCGGGTCATAGGATTCTATAAGCAGCCTCTGTTTTGGTTCAGGGGGAGCGCGCGCTGCATGCGGATATTCGGACTGGTTGCCATCACCATGGTCGGCCTGCTGGTCGGCGGTGGGGCGTGGATTTGCAATGCTATCTATGGTGCAAACCTCTACGTGGATCCCGACTGCCACGCTATGCCACTCTATTCGCGTGACAGCGCAAAGTTGCTGGTTGCCGACAACCCGTTGGCACATCGCATCGACCCGGCTGTCTATGCCGGGGTTGTATCGGTCACCTTCCCTGCGCGCGACGGCAAAGTTGCGGTCGCCGGTCTGCTAAGTCCGCCGCCGTCAGGTGCGCCGCTGGTGATTGCCACGCACGGATTCACAGGCTGCAAGCACCACAAACACCTTGTCACGGTGCTGGGTATTCTGGCGAGCGCGGGCTACGGCGTTCTGGCGATCGATCTGCGAGAACACGGGGAGTCGACGGTTCTCGATGGCGTTGCAGCGATGGGCAGCGACGAGTTCAGCGACGTTTTGGGGGCATTTGACTATGCCCGTACCGAGCTCGGCCTTAATCGATCTCAGATCGGGTTCTGGGGCGAAAGCATGGGCGGCGCGACCACGCTGATCGCCAACACGCATGAGGACTTGGGGCCCTTGTTCCTTGATGCGCCGTACGCCGATATTCGGACAGTGCTGAAAGACAATGCGGACCGCGCCTCTGTTCCGCCCTGGACCATCGAGCTGATTTCCCCAGCGGTTGCCTTGCTGCGGGGGCACAATTTTATGAGCGTTAATCCTATCGACGGCCTGGTTGCGCGCTCGACGCAGCCGATTTACTGGGTACACGGAACCGAGGATGCGACCGTTGGTGTTCACCACGCGCACTGGGCCCAGGACGCCATTGGTCCAGACGACCGCGTCAGCGTCGAGCTGTTCGACGGCTTGGGGCACGTCGCAACAATGTGGGACCGGCCTTCGGCGTATCGAAGCGCGCTCCTATCCTTCTTTGACGAACACCTCAAGGGCTGAGGCGATGATTCTCGGCCTTCCCGTGCCCGATTTTCTGATGTTCGTTGCAGTGATGGCTGCGGGCGCCGTGGTCGCTGGTTTTGTCGCGGGGCTGTTTGGTGTGGGCGGGGGTATCGTGATGGTGCTGATGCTGACCGAAGTGTTTGGATTAGGCCTGGCCGGATCCAGCGTTGAACACGCCCGGCATCTCGCTGTCGGAACATCACTGGCCATTATCGTCCCGACGTCGATCCGATCGGCCAGCACGCATTACGCCTCTGGACAGATGGATATGAACCTGCTGCGCAAGTACGTGATTTTCATTCCTGTGGGGGTCGTGGTGGGGCTCTATCTTGCAACCATCATGGACGCAGGCGGTCTGGGAGTCCTGTTTGGCGCGATTGCACTGTGTGTGGGGACATACCAGCTCGTTGCCTCGCCAAACCTGCGGCTGGCGGACCAGGTTCCGGGCACGCCTATTGCCCAGGGTGCGGGGTTGTTCATCGGATCCTCGTCCACGTTGATGGGCATCGGTGGCGGGGTCATGAATAACCTGTTCATGACACTCAGTGGGGCTGAAATCAGGCGGGCTATCGCGACGTCAGCCGGCGTGGGGATCCTGATTTCGGTGCCTGCAGCGCTGGGGTTCGTGGTGATCGGGCTTGGCCAGCCTGACTTGCCGCCGCTTTCGTTGGGCTATGTCAACGTCATTGCCCTGGCTTTCATGATTCCCTTTACCATCGCCACGGCGCCTGTTGGTGCGCGTCTCACGCACCGTCTGCCTGGACTCTTGATGAAAAGGTTGTTCAGTGCATTCCTGATCCTCGTAGCAATACGGACATTTTGGAAAGTCTTTCTCGGTTAAGACCTTGCGTTTTGGCGGGAAAATCTGCGAAGGTCGCGCTCTAACTTGGGGGGATTTGGGATGACAGCCGAACTGGATCACATTGACCGCGCAATTCTGACGACTCTTCAGCGCGACAGCAGGCTGTCTATGGCTGAGCTGGGGGAGAAAGTAGGCCTGTCGTCTTCGGCCTGCCATCGACGCGTGTTGCAGCTCCAGACCGCAGGTGTCATCGAAGGATACGCGGCACGGCTCAATGCCAAGTCACTTGGGCTCGATCTGCATTTCATCGTGGATGTATCCCTACGCTCGCAGGCTGAGGAAGACCTCGAGGCCTTTGAACGCGCCGCACGTGATAATACTTCGGTGCTGGAATGCTTTTTGATGGCGGGGCAAGCTGACTTCTCACTCCGCGTTTCTGCGCATGATACGGCGCACTACGAAGAAGTGCACCGCCAGATCGCCCACATGCCGGGCGTGACCCGAATTGAATCAAAACTGATTTTACGGACAGTGAAAAAGTGGATGGGCTACAAGGTCTGACACCCAGTAGCCCATTGCAAAGATCGGTCCCTCTACAGCGACGTATCGTCGTAGAAGATGATCGAACCGTTCCACGTCTGGGAAATGGTATCACCGCCGCCAGACTGATAGGTTGATGTCCCCGCCTCACCGATAGCGACGAGCAGTTCATCAGCCCCGATGTTACCATCTGCGCGCTCGGACTGTTCGATGCTGCCCGGTATGACCTGCAGATCAACCGCACCCGGTACAGGTTCAGTCGTGAACATTTGTGTCACCACTTGCGGGTTGGTTAGATCGACGTCGAAGAAACGGATGATCGGCGTCTGATCCAGAACATCGAGAACAGCAAGTTCAAGATCGTCGTCACCATCAAAGTTACCAGCCTCGATTTGGCTGGCTTTGATATCGGCGATGTGCAGGCCTTCGTTGGTCACGGTCAGGGCCTCTGGCGCGTCGAGGCCGGAGTGGAAGGCTTTGCTGTAATAGACGCCTTTGTCGGTGGCGGTGAAAACAACATTGCCAATGACAGCAACGTCGTTGTGGCTGATCCCGGAACCCGCGCTGACAATGCCGTCAGACGAATCGCCATCAAGGAAAACCATACCGATGCCGTCGCCGCCGTTGGTGCCGTAGGTCCCCACGGAGTATTCCGTATCGTTAATGACCAGGCTTTCCACCTCGTTGAACTGCCATCCACCCTGCAATTGCTCTGAGTTGAAGGCATACTCAAGATCATCGTAGTAGATCGAGTAAAGAGCATCCTCCGCCGCAACGTCGTTGGTGCCGCCGCCGATGACCATCACTTTTTTCATGTTGGTCGGGGACGTTTCCTTACTGACGTTGTTGGAATTGAAGTGGCCAATGAGAACGTCTTCGATCTTTGACGGCTCAGAGTCCTTGTCGGCTGCTTTGAACGTGAATTCGCCCGACTTGCCAACTTCCCAGATTTGAACCACTGAGTCCGAGCTGCTGGTGCCGCCGCTACCGGCGACCACGATGTCAGCGTAGCCATCACCGTCAATGTCATCCATGTCGATCGCACGGACTTCATGAATGCGGTATTCGGCATCGATTTCCGTGCTGTTGGTGGAGTAATTCTTTGAGTTCGAGAAGCCGCCTGTGCCCGTCAATTCGTGCACGGAAAACGCATTTTCTGCTTCCGAGTGGAACGACGCCAGCATGAACTGTCCACCGTCCACGTTGTAGTGGTACTCGACTTCGTCCATGAACGGCAGCCAGTCGGTACTGTCCGCAGCGCCAGATGTGGTGCTGTTGAGGCCGTTGAACTTCAAACGCGTGATGTTGGCTTCCCGCACGTACTCGTAGGGGCTGTCATCATCCGTTGAGTTCGAGATTGTAAATTCGAATGTCCGGTAATCGGTCAACGCCGAGCCGTCTGAAACCTCAATCACAACGGTTGCTGTGTTCTGGTCAAAGCGGGTGCCGTCGGCGTCATTACCCGGCTGACTGTAGTCGAGCCGTTCCGAGATAATCAGCTCGCCATTCTCGTTAATTTCGAAAATGTTCGTAATATCTGCACCCAGGTGCTGGGAATCGATCCGGTACATGAGCTCGTCGCCCTCTGGATCTGAGGCACCCAGAACACCGACGATCGTATCCGCTTCGACCAGGTCAAAGCTTCCACTTGAGTTGCTGAATTGGCTGAAGGTGATGCCGGTTGGGCCCTCGTTTTCAGGGTTGGTGTTGGTGACGGGGAACTCAGGATCAGTGCCGTCGTCGACTTCCTCGCCCTCACCTTCACCTTCACCTTCGCCGGAGCCGTCACCAGTGCCGTCCGTACCGTCACCCGTACCGTCGCCCGTACCGTCGCCAGAGCCATCGCCCGTGCCATCGCCGGAGCCATCGCTACCGGATCCATCTGTACCATCTGCACCGTCCGCGCCGTCAGCGCCATCGCGACCAAACGCGCCTGTGGCTGCTGCCGCACCCAGGCCCAGAGCGCCAATGCCCAGGACACCGGCTGCAACGGGTAGACCCCAGCCGCCGCCGATACCGTAAACCCGGCTCAGAACAGAAGTTGATTCGGAGACCCCACCCAGACTGCCCGCAATATTGGAGGCCAACCAGACGTCGCCGCCGTTAAAGGCATAGTCGCCAGCTTGCGCGGTCAGGTAATCACCGTTTTTGAGCACAACGGACAAGCTGCCATCGTCAAGGCGTTGTGTGCTGACAACATCCGATTGGACGTTGCGGAAATCCTTGGTTTCCACGCTGGTCGCAACGTCGCCAATTTGAACCTGATTAAGCGGGTCCAACAGGGTGACTTGCGTTGTTTGTGTCTGCTGCGTGGGGAAATAGGTCGGTGTGGTCGAGGCCGTTTGGCCTGAAGACCAGCGCTGAATTTCCGACGCTTCAGTGGTGATAGGAGCCAGGTCGCTCATCACGTTGATCACACCAAGATCAGAACTGCCGCGCGTGGTGGGCAGCGCTTCAAGAGCGTTGAAGCCGTCACTTGTGAAGCTGGTGTTCGGACTGCTGGCCAACTCACCGGGATGGACATGCGGGATCTCGGTACCCGTCTCATTGCCAAAGAGTGGGCCAGTGGTCGTCGTGCCATCGTTCTTAAGCATGACTGTGTGGCTGAGGGCTTCGCTACCAACAAGGGCACTGACACCCACGCCAGCGAAAAGTCCAGCACGTAAGAGGGTACGCTTCTTAGGCGCAAGTTCGCTTTTAGCATTTAAAATATAATGCATATTCCCGTTTCCAGATCAGTCTGCAAATCTGTCAGAAGTTGGCCCCGAAAATTGAGGCTTCCTTGTCCACTGACGTCCCTACAGGGGTATGAAATAACTCGCCAAACGTTATGAACGCATCGCAACTACATCGGTATGTACCTAGACTTTTAAACTCATGCAAGAAGAAATTTAATTAACCTACTGTAAAATTTGAATTTTAGGATCAAGTCCCCGAAAGAGCATAAAATTCTATGTAAGTTAGATTATCGGTGGTCAGCCGAATCTTCTGCGAAAGCGAAGTCAGGCGTTGGGAATGATCCAGCCGCCTTAATTCATGCAGCGCAATTTTGCCATTATTGGCGACATCACGAGTCAGCCGGTACCCACACTCGATTTTCCCCTGTCCCAATCCATCCGCCGTCACCCTGGGGCGCATAAACTTGAGTTTGAGTCACCCGGGTCGTGGTGTAGGTGGCCGTTGAGTTTGGGGATTGCGTGACAGTGGACGTGCCGATGTTTGAGCCAGCGCCCGGCTGTGCCTGAATGGTCATGGAGGTGGTCGTGCTGCGATACAGGCTCAAGGGGGCATCTTCGACCAGCTCAAGGCCCACGCTGCTGATCCGCTTGATCGCCATTCCTCGTTCAACGCGTTTGTCGAAACGCAGGGCGAATGGCCCGTCGACGCCTTCAAAACCTTGAGGACGTTCCAGCTCTGCATTTGAAAATGTTGGGTTCGGCGTCCGACCTGCGATTTCCAGTACCATGGCCACGCCGTCGTAAGACACCGAAGACAGCGGATGCGGCGACGCACCGAACGCACCCTTGAAGGATGCCTGGAAGGCTGCAAATCCGCGTTCTGCCGGGGACGCATAAACGGCACCAAGTAGTGCCTGTTCAGAGATCAACTGGTTGGCCTGCTGATCCCAAATCGGCACCCCGAGGAAGCGCACCCGTTGCGGATTGACGCCGTAGAAGTACAGCAGTGAAGCCATGTCACCGGCTTCTGCGGTATCGGGCAGGTAAATTGCGTCAAATGTGCTGGACCGGTCACCCACCGACTGCGCCACAGCTGTGCGGCCCGGTCTGTCGTTGGCATCGGCAGGGTAGTTTTCCGTAAACACGATCTGGGCACCGACATAGTCTGCCAGTCCGTTGGCAGCGTCTGCTGCGGCACGACCGTAGGTATCCGAGGGGGCAACCACAGCAATACGGCGCTGTCCCCGTCGCGCGGAATACTCAAGCACGCGCTTGGTCACCGCTTCGGGAGTGATGCCCATGACGTAGGCATTGGGCGTCGCGCGGGTGATGTCGTTGCTGAAGCTCACAACATTGACGCGCCGACGGGAGGCCAGGCGCGATACGGGCGCGATCGCTTCGCCGCGCAGCGGTCCAAGGATGACCTTTGCGCCATCCTGCAGGGCCTTGGAGGCTGCGGCTTGCGCGCCGGTGTTGCTGGAACGCGTATCATAAATACGGGTTTCGAACGTGCCGACAATCCCCTTTTCTTTGATCGCCAGCTCCGCCCCCTGTTTCATGGCTTCACCGATTTCAGACAGCGTCCCGGTCAGCGGCAGCAGAATGGCGATGACCGGTGGGGTGGTCGGTTGCATGTTTTGGACGTTGGCGCTGGCCGGCGCCTGCTCCGGGTCGATCAGGAAACCTTCGGGCGTGATGACGCGCAAGCCGTTCGGGGTCATCACCATGCGGTAGGCGGGATCCGTCTGCGCGGAGGTCGTCGTTGTTGCGACCTGCCCGTCAAGCGTCGTGTAGGTTGTTTCGACACAGGCCGTCAGCGCGCCCAGACAAAGGACGGCCAACCCAAGAATCATCGTTTTTGTGGGAGTGTACCAGCGACCCATGGAAGCAAACCTCAACTCAACCCTCAATTCGTGTGTGCATCGTATTTGAGCCCTTCGGCTCTCTCACGCCGGTCCGGGTCATACCGACAACGCATGCGCCCTGTCCGATCAAAGCCCGTGACTCGCATGAACGATGCAACCACCTTTAGGAATACTTTACAGAACGGAAACCCGTAAACGAAAGCCTGACACTTTTATACGTTATTGTTATCGTGCACTGAGGCTTTCCAACACCAATTGGGCGTAATTATGCCCTAGGAGAACGATTGAATGTCTTCGATCAGGCCCTGGCGGGACATCGAACGCCGAAAAACTCGGCGAATCATGGTTGGAAATGTTCCCGTTGGCGGCGAGTCTCCCATCACTGTGCAGTCGATGACGAATACGCCGACGCCGGATGTGCAGGCCACAATCAACCAAATCCGTGACCTCGAAGAAGCTGGTGCTGACATCGTTCGGGTGTCCTGCCCGGACGAAGACTCGACGCGCACCTTTAATCAGATCGTCAAAGCTGTTTCGGTTCCTCTGGTCGCAGACATTCATTTTCACTACAAGCGCGCGCTGGAGGCCGCCGATCAAGGCGCCGCATGTCTGCGCATCAATCCCGGCAATATTGGCAGCAGGGAGCGGGTCGGTGAAGTGGTACGTGCGGCTAAGGCGAATGGCTGCTGCATCCGCATTGGAGTCAACGGCGGGTCGCTGGAAAAGCACCTGCTAGAGAAATACGGCGAGCCTTGTCCCGAGGCGCTGGTTGAGAGCGCGTTGGATTCCATCAAGATGCTGGAAGACTGGGACTTTCACGACATCAAGATCTCGGTGAAGGCCAGCGACGTGTTCCTCGCTGTCGCGGCATACGCGGGTCTGGCCGATGCTTGCGATTATCCTTTCCACCTTGGTATTACCGAAGCCGGTCCGGCGCGTCTGGGTACGGTGAAAAGCGCCGTGGGCATGGGCAACTTGCTCTGGTCCGGCATTGGCGACACCATCCGCGTGAGCCTTTCCGCCGATCCGGTCGAGGAAATCCATGTTGGTTTTGATCTGCTCAAGTCACTGGGTTTGCGCCATCGCGGCGTGAATATCATTGCCTGCCCGTCGTGCTCGCGTCAGGGATTTGACGTTATTACGGTCGTCAAGGAAATCGAACACCGCGTGGCCCACATCAGCACGCCGATGGACGTGTCAGTGCTGGGTTGTGTCGTGAACGGTCCCGGTGAGGCAGCACAGACGGTTCTAGGCCTAACCGGGGGTGGCAACGGGCGGCATAAAGTGTACATGGGCGGTAAGCCTGATCATAACGTCACAGATGCCGAAATGGTGGATCATTTTGTGGCATTGATCGAACAGGAAGCTGAGAAGATCGAGGCGGCATTAGAGCAGTGAAATGGTATCCTTCCGTCCCTCTTGAAACCCTGCGGAGCTGGGATCGGAAATTCAATGACGTGGTCTTCGCCGTCGGTAACTTTGACGGCGTGCATCGTGGACACCGGGCTCTGCTTGAGGCGGCTCGCGCCAAGGCTGATGAACTGGGATGCCGCGCTGGAGTTCTAACCTTTGCCCCGCATCCACGGCGCTATTTCGCTGGCCCCGACAAGCCCCCGTTTCTGTTGACGCGCGGGGTTGAGCAGCGGGGGGAGCTGCTTGAGGCAACCGGGATGGTTGATGCCATGGTGGAACTGGCTTTCAATACCGAGCTTTCGAGCGTCGAAGCAGAAGATTTTGCGCAATCAATCCTCGCTGTCCATCTGGGCACCCGCCACGTCCTCGCTGGGCCTGATTTCCGGTTTGGCCACAAACGCGGCGGCGATATGCTGCAGCTGGGTCGCTGGGGGCAGGATATGAGTTTTGGCGTGTCCGCTGTTCCGCTGCGCCACGATGATGAGGAGGGCGGCGTCATATCGTCTTCCCGAGTGCGTCAGGCGCTGATGGATGCCGACATCGTGACCGCCAATCGCCTGCTCGGACGCCGGTGGAGCGCCGAAGGTGTTGTCGAAAGGGGGGATCAGATTGGACGCACATTGGGCTTCCCAACCGCCAACCTGAGCTGGCCAGCACTGCAACTGCGGCCCCATTTTGGGGTTTACGCAGGCTGGGCCGCGATTAATGGGGGCGAGCAGTTGCCTGCGGTCTCTTACCTCGGCACCCGTCCGACCGTAGACGGGATGGAGGAGCGGTTTGAGGTGCATTTGCTCGATTGGACCGGCGACATTTACGGTGAAAGTGTTCGCTTCTGGTTCGACAGCTTCATTCACCCTGACCTCGAATTCCAGGGCTTGGAGGCATTGAAGGTGCAAATCGCTGAGGACTGCGGCGAGGCGCGCCGCCGGTTGGGTCTTGGGCCTAAGACCTAGTCGATTAGCCGCGTTGCGCCTGCTACACTCGCGTTTCGCGCGGCGTACCTGTATTGCGTATCTTATCTATTCAACGTTGACCGAGTAGCCTTGAACCCATGAGCGACACCGAAAACGCCCGCGATTTCCGAGATACAGTGACGACCCCGGAAACGGCTTTTCCCATGCGAGGCAACCTGCCGACCCGCGAGCCTGAATGGTTGGCAAAGTGGGAGGAAATGGGCCTGTTTGACCGGATCCGCGAGGAGTCTAAAGGACGACCCAAGTTCGTCCTGCACGATGGCCCCCCTTACGCGAACGGCAACCTGCACATTGGGCACGCGCTGAACAAAGTCCTGAAAGACGTCATCAACCGCAGTCACCAGATGATGGGCAAGGACGCACACTACGTGCCAGGCTGGGACTGTCATGGTCTGCCAATCGAATGGAAGATCGAAGAACAGTACCGTGAGCGCGGGCAGGACAAGGACGACGTAGACGTNATCGAATTCCGCCGCGAATGCCGTGACTTTGCACAAGGCTGGGTGGANGAGCAAACNCGTCAGTTCAAGCGNNTGGGCGTCTTGGGTAACTGGGAACAGCCCTACCTGACCATGCATTATGACTCCGAAGCACAGATTGTGCGGGAGTTGGGTAAATTCCTGCTCGACGGGCAGCTCTACAAGGGCAACAAACCGGTGTTGTGGTCCGTGGTGGAAAAGACGGCGCTGGCCGATGCCGAAGTCGAATACTACCCGCACAAATCTGTGACCATCTGGGTGAAATTCCCGGTCACCAAATCACCGCAAGCCGAATTGGTTGGCGCGAAAGCCGTCATCTGGACCACCACCACGTGGACCATCCCCGGCAACCGCGCCATGGCGTTCCACGTCGACATTAAATACGGCGTTTACCGGGTCGATGCCGTGGCTGAAGGCTCCCTTGCGCAAGTGGGCGAACGGCTCATCATCGCGGACGAAACCGCTGAGGCCACGGCGCAAGCGGCCAAAGTCGAAAGCTGGACCCGCGAAGACCTAAACGTTGATCTGACTGGCGCAATCGCACATCACCCCCTCAAGGGGCAGGGCTATGACTACGACGTCCCGATGTTCCACGGCGACTACGTGACGACTGAGCAGGGCACAGGCCTGGTGCACATCGCGCCTGGACACGGCTTTGATGACTGGCAGCTGGCGACGGTCAAGCACGGGATCGAAGTGCCGATGACGGTGGCTGAAGACGGCAGCTTCTACGACCATGTACCGCTGTTTGCCGGGCTGACCGTATACAACCAACGGGGTAAGGACGGCACCGCGCTGGGGCCGATCCTCAAGGCCATGATCGAGGCTGGCGGCTTGCTTGCCAAGGGTAAGCTGGAGCACTCCTATCCCCATTCCTGGCGTTCCAAGGCCCCGCTGATCTTCCGCAACACTGCCCAATGGTTCATCTCGATGGAGGAAAAGGGCCTGCGTGACGGCGCGCTGAAGGCGCTCAGCGAAACTGGATTTGTGCCCGAGCAGGGTCGCAACCGGATCACTTCAATGATCGAAAGCCGGCCCGACTGGTGTGTTTCGCGCCAGCGCGTCTGGGGCGTGCCGCTGCCGATTTTCGTGCGCAAGTCCGACGGACAGCCGCTGCGTGACCCCGCTGTGATCGATCGCATCGCAGAGGCCTACGAGGCCGAAGGCGGCGATGCCTGGTTCAACAGCCCCGCTTCGCGCTTTTTGGGCGACGACTATAACCCAGATGATTTCGAGCAGGGCAAGGACGTGGTCGAGGTCTGGTTCGACAGCGGCGCGACCCATGCTTTTGTGCTGGAAAAGCGCCCTGAATTGAAATGGCCGGCAGACTTGTATCTCGAAGGCTCGGACCAGCACCGCGGTTGGTTCCATTCTTCGCTTCTGGTTGGCGTTGGTACCCGAGGACGCGCGCCTTACGACTCCATTCTCACCCACGGTTTCGTGTTGGATGAGAAGGGCAACAAGATGTCGAAGTCCTTAGGCAACGTGACCGCTCCGGACGACGTGGCCAAGCAGTTTGGCATCGACATTTTGCGGCTATGGGTGGTGGCGTCGGACTATAGCGACGATCTGCGCATTGGTCCTGCGATCCTGAAGCACTCCGCAGACGCCTACCGTCGTTTCCGCAACACTCTGCGCTTTACCCTCGGCAACCTTGGTTCCTATCAGCCGTCCCAAGCCGTACCCTATGCGGAATTGCCCGAGCTGGAGCAGTGGGTACTGCATCGGTTGAGCGAGCTGGATAAACTGGTGCGTTCGTCGGCAGAGGCCTATGACTTCCACCGGTTGTATACCGAGCTGCACAACTTCTGTGCCGTCGATCTGTCGTCGCTCTACTTCGATATCCGCAAGGACGCACTCTATTGTGACGCGCCGGACAGCCTGCGGGCACGGGCGGCGCGAACGGTTTTGGCAGAGTGTTTCTCCTGCCTGACCGCCTGGCTTGCACCAATTTTGGCGTTTACAGCGGAAGAAGCCTGGATGACGCGGGCCGAAGATGAGCGCGATTTGCCTGAAAAATTGGTGGATACGGATTCCGTTCACTTGCGGACCATGCCAGAGATTCCATCAAACTGGGCCAATCCAGCGCTTGCCGACAAGTGGACCAAGGTCTTTGCCGTGCGTCGTGTGATCACTTCAGCACTGGAGCCGCTGCGGCGGGAAAAGACAATTGGTTCCAGCCTGCAAGCGGCTCCTACTGTGCATTTAAGCAAGGAGATGCATAGCGCCGTCTCAGGCGTAAATTTCACCGAAGTTGCCATCGTGTCAGGAGCTGACGTTCGCGCGGGCGACGGCCCGGCCCATGCCTTTCGGGTCGAAGACATCCCCGGTGTCGCTGTCGAGCCAACCCTGGCGGCGGGTGAGAAGTGCCAGCGGTGCTGGCAGGTGTTGCCCGATGTAGCGCACCAAGTGGATCGCATTTGTCAGCGCTGTGATACTGCGGTGTCGACAGGGAGAAGCTGAGCCATGTTTCGTTGGGGCATCATTCTCGCTCTTGCCGTGCTTGCGCTTGATCAACTGACCAAGGCGATGATTGTTGCGAACATTGCGGAATCCACGGCGGGTAGCCTGGATATCCGCGAGATCACGCCCTTCTTCAATATCTGGCACGTCCGAAATTCCGGAATGGCGTTTTCGTTGGGGAACTTCAACGATGGTGGGCGGTATTTCATTGGTATTCTGGCATTCGTTGTCGCTGGCGTTCTTGTGTTCCTGGGGTCGAAGACGCCAAAGCGGATCGTGATTGCGGCCTATGCCTTGATCGCAGGGGGGGCGGTTGGCAATGCCTTTGACCGGCTCAATCCGGGGCGTCAGACGGTGGTGGATTTCCTCGATTTCCACGTTGGCACCACCCATTGGCCGTCCTTTAACGTCGCGGATTCTGCGATTGTCCTTGGCGTTGCCCTAATTCTGATCGATATGATGTTCTTTACTGAAAAGCGGGCAACGGGTTCGTCGGAGTAGAAACCACAGGCATGTTTGAGTCGCGGGTCCTAACAGTTCTGAGTTTGGGGTTGTGCAGTCTGGCACTGGTCGGGTGCAGTGCGCTGGGTAACGTGACCAGTGAAGGTCTGGTGGATGAATATTCCATCCCCCAGAACCGTGGTCTGGCGTATCCCACTGACTTCTCACGTCTGCCTACCCCAGAAAATCCTCGCGATGTTATCGCTACTCTACCCTCCCAGTCTGAGATTGAGTCGTTGATGTTCACGCTCGACCCCGCACCGACGGAGGACTACGTACCGATCACGGTGGTCACAGGCGATGTGCCGGAATACCAGCCCATTGGACGCATTGTGGGGAGCGGTTCCAATGGCGCCGCTCAACAAGCGCTGATTTCAACACAGACCAACGCGGCGGGTTCGCTTTTTCCTATCGATAGCCCTGTCATGCCTCTGGTCCCCGGTGTGCTGCCAGTCTCGAATATCGATGCGGTCACGCCAGCCGCGGACCCGTTCGCCGGACTGCTCGCACCAGCCTCGGCGGAGCGTTTCGAGGGCGTTACCCTGCTCAGCGCAGAAGACGCTGCAGCGCTCTCTGCGCTGGCCATCGGCGCGCCGGTTACGACCCTACAACCGCTGGGACTGCCTGCGGCAACCCAACCAATCGACGCGCAACCGGTCACATCTCTGCCAGATGGCGTGACCATTGTCGGTGAACCGGTCGTTTTACAGCGCTAAAGCCCCATATTGACGTTTGAGACTTGACCCACGCGACGTCGAAGCGACGCCGCGGTTGCTTTCCGATTGTTGGGAGAGACGATGAAGCGACGGATTTTTACCCTTTCTGGCATCCTGATTGGTGCCCTGACCACGCTGGTATCCAGCCCGGCTCTAGCCCTCTATGAACAGGCGCGATGGTTCACGCTGGACAACGGCATGGATGTTATCGTGATCGAAAACCACCGCGCGCCGGCTGTACATGCGCGCGTGGTTTACAAGGTTGGGGCTCTGGATGAGGCGCCGGGACAGTTCGGCATTGCACACGTGCTCGAACACATGATGTTCCGCGGTTCACCCGCCTATCACGGCCGCGGGCTGTTGCCGGGTCAGTATGATGGTGAGCTGGGCCGCATTGGCGCGACTGACAACGCATCGACCTCGGCAAATGTTACCAGCTACTACGCGCTTATGGGTTCAGAGCATCTGGAGCTGTTCATCGAAATGAATGCCATCCTGATGAACGGCCTGACCGCCGACAGCGATCAGTTGGAAAACGAAAAAGGTGTGGTTCTGCAGGAATTCCGCCAGCGCTGGGAAAACAACCCCACCGCCCGCGCCTCTCACGCTATGCGCGCTGCGCTACGCGGGGCAAGCGCCTATGATCATCCGATCATTGGATACGAAGAGGATTTCCTCGGGCTGACATCTCAGGATTTGCTCGATTTCCATGCTGATTGGTACCAGCCGAACAACGCCGCACTGATCGTCTCTGGCGACGTGACGCCAGAAGATGTCTTGGCATTGGCCCGCAAGCATTTTGGTGACTTTCCGGCCGGAGATGTGCCGGAACGTATTCGGCCAGACGCAGAACGCGCCTTCGAGCCTGGGTTTGAAACGGTGACGGACGCGCTGATCACCAAAGCCTCAGCCCGGCGGGCTTGGCGATTGCCAGAAGTGGTTGCTGAAACAGGCCCAGAGGCCTTTCGATCCCGTTACGCCGCGCGGCTGCTGACCTCCATGCTGACCAGTGGTCTGGACGCCCCTTTCACCCGCTATTTGCAAACCGAGCGGCAGATTGCTCTCAGCGCTGGTTTCAGTATCGTTCTGGATGAAGGCCAGGACTGGGCCATGCTTAACGTCGATCCGGTCGAAGGGATGGATGCAGTCGAGGTTCTCGATGAAGCCGAAGACTTTCTCCGCAACTGGCTCGCCAATGATCTGACGGAAGATCGCCTGAACCGCCAGAAGCGACGGTTGATGAACGGTCTCGTTTATGCCGCTGACAGCGTCGATGGGCCAGCAAGTTCGTTTGCGTCTTTGGTGGCCAGTCAGTCTGACTACGGGGTTTATCTGACGCTCGAAGATACCATTGCCGGGGTCACGCTCGACGATGTTCGGGAGATCGCGGCGCTGTTCCTCGAACAGGCCAGTCAGCCCCGAACCCTCGCCCTCGAACCGCTGGAGGAATAAGAGCATGTGGAAATCCATACCTTTGGCGCTGGTCGGACTGGTCCTTGTATCGCCGGCAGCGCAGTCCATCGACATTCAGGTGGTCAAGATTAACGAGACCGTCGACGCCTGGTTGGTCGAAGATCACAGCAACCCGCTCGTTACCCTCAAATTTGGTTTCGAGGGCGGGTCACGTTGGGATGAACCCGGCAAAGAGGGGACCGCATCGCTGACGTTTGGCTCGCTGAACGAGGGCGCGGGTGACATGAACGCTGAAACATTCCTCGGCATTCTGCAGGATGAAGCCGTTTCCATGGCGGGAAGTCCCGGTCTCAAGTGGTCTACCGTCAGCTTTCAAACCCCAACGGCGTCGATCGATTTTGCCTTTGAGTCGCTCGAAACCATGCTGACCGACCCCGCGTTTGACGAAGACGGCGTGGAGCGCATGCGTCGGGATGCTCTGGCCAGCGCCGTGCGGCGGGATCGATCGCCCGGCGCTAAACTGGGGGATGCTTTCTACGAGGCTCTCTGGGGCGCGGACGAGCCCCGTAATCGTAAATTCAGTGGTGATTTGGAAACCATTCCCGCAATCACCCGTGAAGACCTGCTGGCCCTGAAAAACAAGGTAATTGGCCGCAACAATGTGCTGATTGCCGCGGTGGGTGATATCACGCCCGATGAGCTGCGCACGCGGGTTGGGGCCATTTTGGACAAGTTGCCGGACGTGACGCCGCCAGCGCCCATCGATCCGCCAACGTTCAACGTCTTTGATGCGCCCATCCAGATCGAGTTCGATCAGACGCAGAGCATTGTCTACGCTGTGGCTCCCGCTTTCCCGCGCACGGACCCGGACAACTATGCGGCGCGCGTGGTGAATCACATCCTGGGCGGTGGCGGTTTGGGGTCGCGGTTGGCGGACAAGGTGCGGAATGAGTTGGGGCTGGTTTACGGTATCCAAAGCGGCTACTCGGCCAGCGAAGACTATGGCTCGGTATCCTTCAATTTCGCCACGGCCAACGACGCGGCGGATCAGGCTTTGGATGCCGCGCTCGAAGTCTGGGCAGAGTTTGCGGCGAATGGACCAAGCCAGGACGAGCTGGACGAAGCCATCTCCTACCTCACCGGGTCCTATGCCACCTACTTCCTCAATTCTAGCAAGGTGGTCGATTATCTGCTGAGCATCCAGATTCAGGATTTGCCGCCAAACTTCCCAGAGTTTCGCAACGACCTGTTTAGAGCGGTCACGTTGGATGATGCCCGGCGTGTGGCAAAACGGCTCTATGGCGAATCGCTTCGGTTTGGCGTAGTAGGACTTCCAACAGAGTTCACGCCGTACTAGTAGCCTGTCAGGTGCGGCCGCCCGGAGATGCCGCACCATGCAAACCGACCCTGAACCGCTTCTCGGTACCAACGATCCAGCACCCTTCAGCTGGATCGTTCGGGCCCCCGAAAAGCGGTTTTTGCTTGTTAATGACCATGCCGGGTTTGCAACGCCAGAAGGGCTGGGCGATCTGGGATTGTCGCCGCAGCACTGGGAGACCCACATTGTTGGGGATTGGGGCATGGAAGCGATTGGCCGGGAGCTGGCCTCCCGGCTGGATGGGTCGCTGATCGAGGGGGTCTACTCCCGCGCCGTACTCGACTTAAACCGTCGGCCGACAGATTGGGATATGACGGGTGCGGTCCTCGATGGGGTTGAAGTACCCTGCAACGCTGATCTTTCTCCGCAGTCCTACCAGGCCCGGATTGATGCGATCCACGCTCCCTATCATCGCGAGATCGAGGCGTTTTTGGAGGAGCGGAGCGGTCACCCAGACCGGATCATCATTCATTGCCACTCGTTCACGCCCTGTCTGATGTCCCAGCCGGATCAGCGCCGGCCCTGGGAAATTGGCTTGCTGCACTATAACGAAACCGATCGCGCTGCCGCCGCGCTAGACTGGTTGCGCCGTAACACGGATTACACGGTTGGGGATAACGAGCCCTATAGCCTGTTTGAACGGATGACAGGCTCTTATGCTCTGCACAGCTTGCCCCGCACTGCACCTGCTATCACCTTCGAGATACGACAGGATCTGTTAACGACATCGAGCGCAATCACCCACTGGTGTGATGTGCTTGAAGCAATGATCAAGGAGGTTTTCTGACCATGACTGATCTGGACAAGGCGACACAGACAGAACTCGAGGCCGCCGCCTTTCGCGCGCTTCGGGACCATCTGGCAGAACGCACCGATGTGCAGAACATCGACATGATGAACCTGGCCGGTTTCTGCCGGAATTGTCTGTCACGCTGGTATGGTGAAGCCGCTGCCGAGCGCGGTATCGACATGAGCAAAGACCAGGCACGCGAAGTGTTCTATGGCATGCCGTACAGTGACTGGCGCGATGAGTTTCAGACCGAAGCCAATGACCAACAAAAGGCCGCCTTTACCAAGGCCGCCGCAGCGGAGAAATAGGAATGTCCGACGACTTTGATAACGAGCTCGATGAGATCATGGCCGATACCGTCGCCAAGCCGGAAACCATTCCGTCAGGTACGCCCGCCGCCGCTGCCCTGGTCCAGTACATCGAGCGCGTGGAGCGGCTTGAGGAAGAAAAGGCGGGTCTGATGGAAGACATCAAGGAAGTCTACGGTGAAGCCAAGGGCGCTGGCTTTGACCCAAAGATCATGCGCGCCATTGTGCGTTTGCGTAAAATGGAACCCGCCGATCGGCAGGAACTGGAAGCCTTGATCGAGACATATAAAGCCGCTGTCGGCATGGGTTGACCTGGGGGGAAGCTTGACGGCTGATCAGCTGTCGAGCTTGGGGTCGGGCAGGGGCAGGATCTCGATCCCATCATCAAGCAGCGAGCCAATCTGCTCCTTCGAAGCCTTGCCGTGGATGCCACGGTCGGGCTTTTTTCCTTCATGGATGGCGCGGGCTTCTTCAGCGAACTTGTCGCCGACGTCCTCGTGGGTTTTTTGCACTGTGGCGCGGACCGCGTGCAGGAGCTGGCGCGCGGCTACAACCTGCTCCGGGCCCCAGGTTTCTGGCGGTTTAGCGGTCGGAATGGGCGTTTGCTCCGGCGCCTTTTGTGAGGATGCGGGCAGGGGGGCAGGATCCGTCTCACCGCGCCGCTTTCCCCCACGGACGTTCGGCGCCATGATGGATTTCTCAACCGCTGCATCATTGCAGTGCGGACAGGTGACCAGCCCGCGCGACCTCTGATCGATAAAGCTGTCGCTGTCCGGGAACCACGCTTCAAAAGCATGGTGGTTCGAGCAGGTGAGAGAAAACTTGATCATTGGGTTTAAATAGGAACCTCGGCGCTCATAGTGAAGACGGTAGATGGAAGGTTCTGGCGTTATCCAGCGCTGGGATGGCCGACCGTGCTGTCGTGACGTCTTTGAAATCCAAGGCGTAACTCAGAAGCCCTTCGTTGGTTTCCGAGGCAATCTCCGCCACGATTTCGCCCCATGGATTGACCACGCAGGAATGCCCGTAGGTCCGACGCCCGCCCGCATGCTCCCCGCACGTTCCAGCCGCCAACAGCCATGAACCTGTCTCTATTGCCCGGGCACGCAGCAGGGTATGCCAGTGAGCGCGACCTGTTTTTTGCGTAAAGGCAGCGGGCACCAGCAAGACGTTTGCACCTGCCATGGCCAGGGTTTGATGAAGGCTTGGGAAGCGGACGTCGTAACAGATGGTGTGTCCGAGAACGGCGCCCGTGTCGGGCAAGGCGGAGACCACGGCTTCATCACCTGGGGCGAAAATCTCGCTTTCTCCATAGTGCTGGCCATCACCGATACTCACGTCGAACAGGTGGATCTTGTCGTAGCTGTTGATCACAGCGCCGGCGGGGTCGAGAAGGATTTGCCGGTTGACGAGCTTGCCCTCGCCACCCCCCTGAACCAGCAGCGAGCCCAGACAGATAAAAACCTGCCGCTCGGCTGCGACTCTTTGCGCCATCTGGAAAACGGGATCCTCCTCCGCATGGCTGACGGTTTGCTGCAGGACGGCGCGGTCGGGCTGAATCACGTTGCAAGCTTCAGGCGTGAGGATGAACTCACACCCATCGTCAATACCCTGCAAAACTAGGGATTCCAGCTGTTTGGCATTGGTTTCGGGGTCGGGCCCGACGCAAAACTGAGTTAATCCGACCTTCATGAGATGCTTATTCCTCTTCGCTCATCCGCCAAGCCCCGCTGCTGTCCCGCGAGGAAAAAGGCTCCCTTGCACAATGACGCACTGGTAAGGGCCGCCTCGGGCACTTAATCTATCATCAAACACAAAAAGCAATGAGACCAGATTTTGGACTACGCTTCTTTCTTTGCCGACAGTCTGTCTTCCCTGCATCAGGAAGGTCGATATCGCGTCTTTGCGAACCTCGAGCGCATGTCGGGCAAGCATCCGAAGGCCATGTACCGTGATCCGCTGACGGGGCAGTTGCGGGAGATCACCGTTTGGTGCTCCAACGACTATTTGGGCATGGGCCAGAATAAAACGGTACAGCAGGCAATGGCCAGTGCGGCCCTGGAACAGGGCGCAGGTGTGGGTGGCACGCGGAACATTTCCGGCACCAACCACCTGCACGTCGAACTTGAACGCGAGCTGGCGGATCTGCACGGCAAAGAAGCCGGACTGATATTCACCTCTGGCTACGTCAGCAATCTGGCGGCGCTGGGCACGTTGGCCGCGAACCTAAAAGATTGCGTGGTGCTCTCGGACCGGCTTAACCACGCCTCGATGATCGAGGCTATGCGGTGGTCCAAGGCCGAAAAGATCATTTTCGAGCATAATGACATGGCCGACCTGGAGGCCAAGCTGCGCCGGTTAGACCCTGAGCGCCCAAAGATCATCGCCTTTGAATCGTGCTATTCCATGGAAGGCGACTTTGCACCCATCGGGGCGATCTGCGATCTGGCCGAAAAATACAATGCGCTGACCTACCTCGACGAAGTGCACGCCGTGGGCCTCTATGGGCTGCACGGTGGTGGCGTCTCGGAGCGGGACCAGCAGGCCCACCGCCTCGATGTTATCGAGGGCACGCTCGCCAAGGCCTTTGGCTGCATGGGCGGTTATATCGCGGCGAACAGCGATATTGTCGATTTCGTCCGCTCCTACGCCTCCGCTTTCATCTTCACAACGGCGCTGCCGCCGTCATTGACTGCGGGCGCGCTGCAAGCCGTGCGGCACCTCAAGCATAGTCAACAGGAGCGCCTGAAGCTCCAGGAGCGAGCAGCAGCGCTGAAGAGCAAACTGCGCGCGGCGCAACTGCCGTTCATGATGTCGGAAAGCCATATCGTGCCGGTTCTTGTCGGCGACGCTCGGCGTTGTCGCGAGGCTTCGGATATCCTTCTCGAAGATCACAACATCTACGTTCAGCCGATCAACTATCCAACCGTTCCGCGCGGGACAGAGCGGTTGCGCTTTACCCCTGGTCCGCTGCATACCGATGACGACATGGACCGGCTGGTTGAGGCGTTACAGGCGACTTGGGAGCGACTGAGTCTGTCGGGACGGCCTAGTTCGTAATTTCCCCCTCGAATTGTCCGGCATTTTGCCCCATATGCAGGGCTGAACGTTTTTGTCATTGGAAAAAACTTATGCTGGTCGCCGCTCTGTTCACGATTGTCCAGGCTCTGGATTTTGCAATCTCGATCCTGAACTTCATCCTTATTGTGTACATCGTCATTGGTTGGCTGCGCGTCTTTAACGTGGGCTTTGCATTCAATCCGGTTGTCAGTCAGATTTTCACAGGTCTGCATTCGCTCATTGATCCTCTGCTTTCGCTCATCCGGCGGGTGATACCGACCCAGTTCGGCGGGATCGATATTGCGCCTATTGTCCTGCTCGGTGGGCTGTGGCTGTTGCGCCAATTCCTGAATACCTGGGCCGTTCAGATCGTAAACGGCTAGAGCCTGCAACTGACTGTCGCTTAGGTGAATGTTTTTGCCGTGAAGGCAGCTAAGGTCGGCCTCGAATTCTGACTTTTTCTGCAACATAGGACGATGGCCATGACAGCAAAATTGATCGACGGTAAAGCTTTTGCTGCGGGTTTGCGCGGTCGTGTGAAAACCGGCGCGGATGCCCTGATGAGCAGCCACGGCGTCAAGCCTGGATTGGCTGTTGTCATCGTTGGCGAAGACCCTGCTAGCCAAGTCTACGTTCGCAACAAGGTCAAGCAAACCGCCGAAGCCGGTATGGAATCGATCCACCACGAATTGCCAGCCTCCACTGAGCAATCCAAGCTCGAAGCGCTGATTGATGATCTGAACGCGGATCCCAAAATCCACGGCATTTTGGTGCAATTGCCGCTGCCTGGTCATGTTGACAGTGATGCCGTGCTTGCGCGGATCACCCCGGAAAAAGACGTTGATGGCTTTCACGAAGTCAACGTGGGTCGCCTGTCTATCGGTTCCACCGGGCGCTCCAAGCCGATCATTCCCTGCACGCCCTGGGGCTCGCTGATGCTGATCCAAGATACGCTGGGCGACATCACAGGCGCCAACGCCGTCATCGTTGGCCGTTCGAACATCGTTGGTAAGCCGATGGCGCAACTGCTGCTGGGTGCCAATGCTACGGTTACGGTGGCGCACTCTCGCACGCGGGATTTGCCCGCATTGTGCAAGACGGCTGACATCCTGGTTGCGGCCGTCGGTCGTCCGGAGATGGTACGCGGTGATTGGGTGCGCGATGGGGCCTGTATCATCGATGTTGGGATCAACCGCATCCCCAAGGATGACGGTAAGACCAAGCTGGTCGGAGACGTTGCCTTTGACGAGTGTCTGGGCCACGCCGGGTCGATTACCCCGGTTCCCGGCGGTGTTGGCCCCATGACCATCGCCTGCCTTCTGGCCAATACGCTGACCGCCGCACACCGTTCGCTGGATCTGGACGATCCTGAAGTCTAGGCGCGCACGGCCCCGGATTGCCTTGCGGTAGCCATCAGACCATTCCCAAAGAACCTGAAAGTTGTCCTCCAGTCACTCAGGCGTGAGGACTTGTTTGCTGTTGTGTGTCGCAATGCGCAGAAATTGCCCTACATCTGTTGGTAAGAGCGAACCGCTAAACAGTTTCGGGGGAGACGTTTGATGACTCCAATAATACGGCCAGATTGGTGGCTGCCAGAGAGTGCTGCAACCGACCAAACAATTTATCAGAACCGTCGTGCCATCTTGAAGGGCCTTGGTCTGGGATCTTTAGGCGCGGGGCTCGCGTTGTCGGGCGCAGTGCCGGCCCTGGGTGATACCAGTGATCTGTATCCGGCCAAGACAAACCCAAATTTTGCCACGACGCTCAATGGTCGGCCCTTAACCGATTTTGAGACGGCGGCGAGCTACAATAACTATTACGAGTTTGGCACCTCCAAAAAGGTAGCGCGCAATGCGCAGAAGCTGACCACGGACCCTTGGCCCGTCGAAATCGGTGGATTGGTCAATAACCCGATGACCCTGGATTTCGAGGAACTGGTGCGCATGATGCCTCTTGAGGAGCGGGTCTACCGTCACCGCTGTGTTGAGGCCTGGTCGATGGTCGTGCCCTGGTCCGGCTTTGCGCTCAAGGAGCTTGTGCGCCTGGCGGATCCGACGTCCGACGCCAAATACGTAAAGCTGACCTCCTTCCTGCGGCCGGATGAAGCGCGCAACCAGTACCGCAGTCGCTGGCCTTTCCCGTACGTGGAGGGGCTGGAGCTCAAAGAAGCCACCAACGACCTCGCCTTCATGGTGACGGGGCTCTATGGGGAGCCACTACCCAAGCAAAACGGCGCACCCATGCGGCTGGCTGTTCCATGGAAATATGGCTTCAAGCACAACAAGGGTATTACCCGGATCGATTTTGTGTCCGAAATGCCGACGTCGTTCTGGATGGAAAGCGGGCCGTCTGAGTATGGCTTCTTTGCCAACGTGAACCCAGACGTTGCCCATCGACGCTGGAGCCAGGATGCCGAGCGCGACATAGGTCAGGACGGGCGTCGGATCCCAACGCTGCTCTACAACGGCTATGCCGAGCAGGTCGCATCGCTCTACGCTGGACGCGATTCTGGCCGAGATATCTTTTACTAAGGAGTGCCCGTGATGGCTGCAGCCGCCTCTTCTGCGTCGAAAAAGAAGACTACCAAGACCGCAGCCACGAAGCCCCGCGCGCAACGCGCCCGCTCGAAGCCTCCTAAGTTGAGCCCACGGGACGTTTTCTGGCGGCGAGTGCTGCAGTGGCTGGCGTTGGGTCTGAGCATCTTCGGGGCGGTGACGTTGCTTGTTGCCATGGTCGCCTACGTCGTCGGTATTGCGGTGTCCTCACCGCTAACGGCCCTGACTCTGGAAGTCGAACACATCTGGTTTCTCGCCCACAATTTCAGCCTGGATCTGTTTCAGGTCCTGATTGAGCGAAAGTTGTTCTTCTGGCTGCCCAATCCCACGGACCCCTGGTTCAACGTAGTGCGTCCGATCCTGTTCCAGACGCCCTTGACCCTCGCGGCCGTGGGCGCGGTGTTCTTTGGGTTTGGTTGGGGGATTGGCCGGATCGTTCGGTTGCCCTGATCCGCGCCGGCATGGATTTCGAGGCTTGAGATACAAAAAAAGCCCGCTGGATCGTCCAGCGGGCTTTTTTTTAGCCGCTCAGGGCGGCGATGCTTTTCGAAAGCTTAGCCTTTGGCCAAATCCGCTGCCATGGCAATCCAACCATCACGCTCGATCTTTTCGACGGAGAAGCCGATTTCGCCGGAGAGCCACTCGACGTCAGCTGCAGAGAAGGCCGCCAGCTGCTCGTACTTGTAGATACCCAGTGCGTTCATCGCATCTGCCGACTTTGGCCCTACGCCTTTGATCTTTTTCAGATCATCAGCATCAGCAGGAGCTTTGGACATCAGATTTGCTGGCTTAGCACCGCTGGACGCTGCTTCTTCCTGCTTCGGTGCTGCTGGCTTAGCTGCAGCCTTTGGCGCTGCAGCCTTTTTCTCAGCCTTTGGCGCTGCTTTTTTGGAAACTGCCGCAGATGCAACCGCTACTGCTGCTGCCGCCTTAGCCGAAGCCGTTGGTGCGCCGATCTTCTTGGCGCTCGACGGTAGCGTGTTCGGGTTTTCATCAACGATGGAAACCAGAGAACGGCCACGCTGGCCTACGTGGAACTTCACGTAGCCATTGGACAGCGCAAAAAGCGTGTGATCACGACCCAGGCCGATATTCGTGCCAGGATGGAATTTGGTACCGCGCTGACGCACGATGATATTGCCAGCGGTGACCAGCTCGCCGCCGAACCGCTTTACGCCCAGGCGTTTACTTTCTGAGTCGCGACCGTTCCGCGAACTACCGCCTGCTTTTTTATGTGCCATTTCCGGGCTCCCTTTGGAGACTTCCTAAATTAGAGGCCGTGTTTAGAGGTTGGCCGCCGCTTTGTCCACCTGCAACGCGTGCATGAAAGCCAGCACTTTAGGCCACATAAACAAAGTCCTCCTCATATACCGCGTAGACCGGCCCTCCAGTGTACAAAGTCAGCTGATCGCCAGTGTTAAAGGATAGGACGGTCGAGTATCCTGTATAGCTTGTCGTATAATCGCCCGGCGCAAAGCCTTCCAGCTCAACGCTATCAATACCCGATTCGAAATCACCGACTTCATCCGTGCCATATCCGGGCTGGAATACAAATATATCAGCGCCTTCTCCGCCGTGCATGTAGTCAGAGCCCGCGCCCGGGTCGATCCGGTTGTTGGCCGCGTTGCCGTAAATCACATCGTTGCCGGCGTCCGTGCTGGCGTTTTCGATGACGGTGTCAAAGGCGATCCCGACATTCCCTTGCGGGACGTTTCGGACCAGATCGGTCAGCACGAAATTCTCGGACGTGGCATCCGAATACACAACCTCGAATTCCACACCTCCCAACCAATAGGATTCAGCGGTGGAAATCACCGCAAATTCGGTCCGATCATCCGACAATTGGGTGCTCAAGTGACTGGCCCCGCTCACGACGTTGACAGCATGAATTAACAGAGGCGCGTCGGTCAGTTCCTCTACAGTGGTGACCCATTTGGTCTGTGGCATGCCACCGACCGTGCTCACAGCGCCCTCGGCAAGGTCAATCGTGGCATTCGTCGCGCCAACGTGCACGATCGTATCAATACCGCCGGCATCCCAGATTGTTTCAAATACCGGCGTGTCGCTGCGGAAGGTGTAGACCGTATCTCCGATCGCGGTGCTGATGTTAGCGCCATACAGCTGCTGCAGGGCGGCGATGTCGTAGATCATCAGGCTGGCCGGGGACTGCCCGCCCTCACTGCTGGACCAGGCAAGTGTTTCGGTCATGATCGTATAGAGATCGGTGTCTAGCCATGGCGCCATGAAAGGTTCTTCAAAACCATGCGCCAGGCCTAGGGCGTGACCGATTTCGTGGATGAGTACGGTACTGCCTCCGCCCAGGGGATCTTCGAAGTACATTTCCCTGTACGCTGAGGGGTTGAGATGCACGTCACCGCTGTCTTCTTCGGCCATCGGGTTATCGCCAAACGGGACATACGCCCAGCCTTCTGTGACCCCGATGGGGTCGTCCATCAGGCCGTTGGTGTCGTAGGCCAAATTGATATGGCCCCGGTTCTGCCCGTCGGCGGTGTATGTCCCTTGGCCCTGATCCACGACCTCGGTCAGCGTGATGTTGATGGCGCTCTCAATCGCTTCCATCACGTCGCGCGTACGCTGTTTTTCCAGCTCTCCAAAGGCTTCAAAACCACTGAAGCTGGTGGTCGGCATGGGGTCAATGGCGAAGGAATAGGTGAGCGCGACGGGGGTGTCATAAGTGCCGCTGCCCAGCCAGTGCGCCATGGGAGAAATCGGGTCGTCGGCAGGGTAGAGCAGGGCGTCAATATTGGCGTCACCGGTAAAGTAGCCAGCCACAGGCTCAGGCGGTTCCGGCGGCTCGATAACGGGTCCGTCAGGCAGGAAGACCAGCGCCGCCGCACCGCCCGCGACTGCGCCCGCCCCCGCGATCACCGACAAGGCGGCAATGTTGGTGCTGTCCTCGTACCACAGGGGAGTGCGTGCGTTGGCCAGCATCAGGGAATCCGCGGTGGTAAAGTCGCCGTAGGGGACGATGCCAGGCCTCAGCTCGCCAGAGAGGCTAAGCGCTTCCAGAACATCGCGAACCGCTGCTGGCACCTCTGCGCTCGACACCTGTTCAACCCCTTGGCCAAGGCTGACCTGATAGAGATCAGGCCCGATCTTTTGATAATCCACGCCGTTAAACAGAAGCGCCTGCGCCGGTGAGGCCAGCACGAGCGCGCCGCTTCCCAGCGTGAGTGCCAGTGTGTCAGATTGCCAGCGTGCGTGGCGGCGAGCCTTCAATGTGTCACGCATGCTTGTCTTACCCCTCGTTCTTTGGCTTCAAAATGCCTGCCCAAATCGTTCAAGTGATGGCGAAAACGCGGTGCTGGCGCGTTGCTGATCAGCTCAGTTGTTGCACGTCAGCGTCGCAGTCGCGGCTGCGTGTCGCCGTTTTCGTTGCGTTGTCGATATGCTAACGAGTGGTCTTCGAAGCTCAAATGGCACGGCAGAACCGTGTTTTGGCCCATGGATCGTAATCTAGAAAAAGCACGCCTCAGCGTCGCGCCGATGATGGATTGGACGGATCGGCATTGCCGTGTCTTTCATCGACTGCTGAGCCAGCATGCACTGTTGTACACCGAGATGGTGACAACCGGCGCGCTGCTGCACGGCGACGTTCCGCGGCACCTCGACTATTCCGACTGCGAGCACCCGGTGGCGCTGCAGTTGGGTGGGTCGGAACCGGCGGATATGGCGAAGTCAGCCCGCCTGGGGCAGCAATGGGGCTACGATGAAATCAATATGAACGTCGGCTGTCCGTCCGATCGTGTTCAGCGCGGCACCTTTGGAGCGTGTCTGATGGCAGAGCCCGCATTGGTGGCCCAAAACGTGGCCGCCATGATCGAGGCTGTCACCATCCCCGTTACGGTCAAATGCCGCATCGGGATCGACGATCAGGATAGCGAGGCCGCCCTGACCGACTTTGTGGGGCAGGTCAGTGAAGAGGGCGGCTGTCGGCGTTTTGTGATCCATGCGCGTAAGGCTTGGCTCAAGGGGCTGAGTCCCAAGGAAAATCGAGATATTCCGCCGCTGGACTATGACCGGGTCAAGCGCCTCAAGCAGCAGTTTCCGGGCCTGCACATTGGCATCAATGGTGGCATCAAAGATCTGGACACGGCACTTGAACTGCTGGATGCGGGTCTAGGTTCAGTGATGATTGGTCGGGCGGCCTATCAGGATCCGTGGCTGCTTTCGGCTGTGGATGCGCGCGTGTACGAGGCTGCGCCATACCCGCGAACCCGGCATGAGGTTATCGAGGCGTTTCTGCCCTATGTCGAAGCGCAGCGCGCGGCGGGGGTGCCCCTGCATGCCATGTCACGGCACGTCCTGGGACTGTTCAACGGCCAGCCGGGTGCGCGCCTCTGGCGTCGCTATATCTCTGAAAATGCGCCCCGCAAGACGGCAGGTGTCGAAGTGCTGCTTCAGGCTTTGGCGTTTGTGTCCGCTGATGGAGATTCGGAGACCGAGGCCACAAAAGCTGGGTAGCGCCAGTAAAGATAAAGCCCTCGACCGACCATCATAGCGATCAAAGACAGCCATAGCCCGTGGATCCCCAACCAGTGCAGCAAGGTAAAGGTCGCGAGCAACTGGGCCAGCGACCCGACCAACACCGAGTTCCGCATCTCCCTAGCCCGCGTTCCGCCCAGAAACAGTCCGTCGTACATGAACGTTGGCGCCATGATGAAGCCGCTGATGACCACGTAGGGCATGAGAGTGCGGCACAGGTCGATCACGTCCGGCAACTTTGTGATCAGTGGCAAAGCCCAATACCCCACCGTCAGCGATAAAGCGGCGCAAGCTGCTGCAGCGATCCAGGCCCAGAAGAACACCAGCCGTGAAGCCCGTTTCAAACGATCTCGCCGCCCTGCGCCGACAGCCTCGCCGGAGAAAGCTTCCGCTGCGACGGCAAAGGCATCGAGGCCAAAAACGATGAGCCCAAGATACTGCCACAGTACCGCAACGGCATCGGCGTTCACGCCAGGCAACCCCTGTGACTGATCCAGCCAGTCGGCGGCCTTGAAGAACACAAGAAACGAGATGGCAAAGGCCAGACTGCGCAGGAAGAAGTTGGAGTTGGTCGAAAACAGGCGGATCCAGGTTTTTGCTTCCCAGAAGCCTTCCAGGCTCTGAATCGACACCCGCCGGCCCAAGCCAAGACAGAGAAGGATCGCCAGGCCGAGCAGCAGGCCGGCATAGCTTGCGATAACACTCCCCAAAGCCGCTCCAGCCGCGCCCATATCCAGGCTCAGCACCAACCACCAGGTAACACCGATGTTGGATAGGTTGATAAAGGCCTGAAGCAGCAAGACCAGCCCGGTCCGTTGCTGGCCAATCAGCCAGCCGAAGCACACGTAACTGAACAGTACCGCCGGGGCAGACCAGATACGGACGCTCAAATATTCTTCTAAGGCCGGTCTGAGTTCTGGCTGCCAACCCAGCGTGGCGTTGAGAAACCCCCAAAACAGCGGTCCCAGTATCGCCAACACTGTGCCGCCGACCGCTGCGATCAACAATCCTCTCCACAGAACGGCAAACAGCTTTTTATCGTCTCGCTCACCAAAAGCCTGCGCCGCAAAGCCTCCGGTCGACAACCGCAGGAAACCCAGCGTCCAGAGTGTGAAAACAAAGATCTCGCTGCCCGCTGTCACCCCGCCTTGCAAGCCCTGAGTTTCGAGTTGACCCATGATGACCACGTCAGCAAGCGACAGCAGCGGTTCCGTGATGCCGCTGAGAAACGCAGGGATCGCCACGGCAAAGACGCGCCGATGGGTCAGCGGTTGCAGCGCACGGGCAGATAGGCTTTGCGTATGAGTCATGAGAACAGGAGATCGTCTGGCTTGTGTGAAGGCGAAATCACGGCGCGGCCGTGTTTCTCGACGCGACCTTATCCCTGATTTCTTCGCAGCCTTCTATCCTGTCTTCGACGCCTGGTCCTGTGCGAAGTTCGAGCCTGTGACGCATTGATGCCAAGCCGATTGGTCACCGCCAAATGCGCGATACCATTCGTGGACTGACAATCCTACCAGACTACCCGGGTTTTGCCGTACAGGACCGCGGAAACGGCTGATCCGAAGGCTGGCTCGGTCACGGCATTCTCATGCGGGACGATCAGGTGTCATTAAGGAGGATCAGTCCGAATGTTGAAAGTTGCTATTTATCAGTGAGATGGTGATGCAGAAGCGTTGAATTAAGCACTGTTTCTGCCAGGGGAAAACCAGAATGAATCAAATTAAACACATTCGACGCGGGCGTCAAAAAGGGCGATATTCTTACGCACGCCTCTACCTCTGGCCTGTAATAAGGCAAAATTGATGCTCAAGAGTAACAGATTTAGTCTCAATGGGACTTTTCAATCTGTTTGAAGCGTTCGTGTCATTGTTATGCGTATTTTACGACTTAGGATTATCAGTGAAAGCATTTAGGGCAGTTTAAGCGGGCTGTTGAATACTTTGCTTTCAGCGTTTCCTCCCCCTGACAAGGGCCCAAACCTAAGCTGGTTTTGGGCCCTTTTTTTCACCTCTCACCCAAGTCGAGCACCAGGACAGCCGTCCCTGTCCAGCGGTCAAATTTATGGCCGATATTGTCCAGCACGCCGACAAACCTGAACCCGTATTTCTGATGAAATCGCACAGACTGATTTTGCTCCGCTGGCACGTCCGGATCGAGACCAACGATGGCGACCATGGTTTTGAGATTGCGGGCTAGGCACTGGTCGATCAGGGCATCCATTAGGGCCTTCGCCATGCCCTTGCCTTGCGCCTCGGACGCCAGATAGATGGAGCTTTCAACCGAGTACCGATAGGCCGTGCGCGCGCGGTAAGGGGACACGTAGGCGTAGCCGAGGATCTGGCCGTCCGCGTCTTCAGCGACCAGATATGGCAAGTCACGGTTCAGGATGGTTTCCGCCCGCTCCTGCATTTCGCTTGCGCTGGGTGGGTCACCTTCAAAACTGGCCCAGGCTTCGCGGACGTAGGGCGCATAAATCGCGGCTAAAGCGCTTGCGTCCTTGATGGGATCAACGGGTCGAAGGCGAGGAGGGTGCATCGCTTTACTCTGCCAAATCGGAGGGGTCAGGGTCGCGGAGTACCGCGGGGTCTAGCCGGCCCAAGCGCTGAATGACGCTTTCAACCATATCCCGGACTTTATCGTGGTTCGGGCCGGGGGTGAGGGCGCCGGTCAGGTACAGGTCACGAGAGAGCTCAAACTGCAGCGCGTGGATCCCGTTTGTCGGGTCACCGTGTCGGCGAATGATGTAGCCGCCCGCATAGGGGCGGTTCCATTCCACCATCAACCCGTCATGCCAAAGACGATGCAAGACTGACAGAACGACAGGCTTGGCACATGTCGTCCCGAACCGATCCCCCAACACGGCATCAACAGAGCCGGTGGATAGCCCCTGACCTTCGCCTGGAACTTGCTTTATCCGAAACGGATTGCGGTCGCGCCGCAGCGAAAAACTCGCAGACGCCGACATGGCTGGCATGGAGTGACAGTCGAGCAGAATGCAGAAGCCAAACCGTTCGACCGTTCGCGCGGTCAGGGTCGCCAGCGCGCGATGATAGGGCCGGTGAACGCCGTCGAGGCGACGTTCGATCGCCTCTGGGGTCAACTTGGTGTCGCCATAGATGCGCTTGTTGCCTGGGGCCAAAGTGGGAATAACCCCGAGGCCCGCGAGCACGCGCGGCGACCGCACCCTGTGCGGCGGCAGGGTGCTCTCAGCGGTGAACAGGGATGGGTCGAGTTCATCGGTATTCCGGTTCACATCGACATAAGCTCGCGCCACGGTGCAGGCAACCAGCGGCACCGCAAGCCCTTCAGCCAAGGGTTTCACCAGCGCCTCAACACCAAAGTCGGTCGCCCCGATCAACGTTGAGTGATCCAGCCCAGTTAACGCGGTAAGATCTTCAGGCACCGAGGTTCCGGCATGCGGGCAGGACAGGACCACGGGCAAAGCCTGCCGCTCGGGTTCATAGACTGCTATGGGCGTTGCTGGATCCATGACCCTGACCATAGGCACGCCAAGACGCAGCGCAAGCAACACGTCCCTGTGCCAAGCGCAGACCAGGTGAAAAATTCTGTGCAAAGGGATTGCCAACTGGGGGGCTAGGGGCTAACTCCGTGGTTCTGATGCTGGATTGTATCCGGCGCCCTGGTGGGGCGATTAGCTCAGCGGTAGAGCACCACATTGACATTGTGGTGGTCACTGGTTCGATCCCAGTATCGCCCACCATTTCCTTTGACAGTTTGAGATCAG
>PAHJ01000157.1 GCA_002705565.1 Geminicoccus sp.
AGGCTTGTGATGACGAGCGCTGCTTACCCCCGGAAACACTGGCTTTGCCCATGCCACGATAGGTAACCGTGATAGCGGTTACGTCCGCGCTGCGGCGTCAATCCCGGTTGGCGTCGCGTGCGGGCGAACTGATTGCACTTGCACTGGATGCGTCGGGGTTGGATGCATTGGGGCTGGGCGTTGGGTCTGCGGTGCGGTGTAGTATCAGTGCGGGAAACACACCCAACACCGCCAGTACGAGCATGATTGACAGCAGGGTCCACACTGATGGTGCCTGGGTGAGGGTATAACTGCCAACGGCGGTGAGACCGGCCCCGCAGAATTGCATCATTGCCCCCACCAGCCCCGAGGCGGTCCCCGCAAGGCGTGGATTGACGGAGATTGCGCCGCTGGTCGATGTCGGCATGATCAGTCCGTTGGCGAGCCCCATGAACACAAGCGGCAAAAACAATACGAACGGATTGCTGACATTCAGGCTGAGCAGCAGCATGACCCCCAGAACGCTGGCGACCCCAATCAATCGTCCGCAGAACACCAGCGTTCCAACGGCAAGCCGCTGCACGGCGACACGCACGATGCTGTTTCCCACCATGTACCCAAGCGGCACGTAAGCGAGCAGCAACCCGATTTCGGTTCGGCTGAGGTCATAATTGGCCTTTCCCAGCACCGGAATCCCCACCAGAAAAACGTAGAAAATGCCGACATTAAACACGACGGTCAGCGCAAAGGCCCAAAACCGTTGAGAGTTCAGCAGCGTTGGATAAGCCCGGATCTGCTGACCAAAAGTCGACATGCGTTCCCGGTTGGTTTCATCCAGCGTGATCAGCACCAATCCAAGGATGAAAGCGCCCAGCACGGTCATGAGCAGGAAATTGGACCGCCAGCCGAAGGCATCAGCAGTCATACCGCCCACCAAAGGTGCCAGCATCGGCATGATCGCCATCACCATCACCACCGTTGCCAGACGGCTCGCGGCGTGTTCCTGAGAGGGTTCGGTATCCCGTATGATAGCGTGCGAAGTCCCCACGGCACCAATGATGACGCCTTGCAGTACGCGGCAGGCAAAGAAGATCTCCACCGTCGGCGCGAGCATGCAGCCCAGCGACGCGGGAATGTAAATCACAAAGCATCCGATCAGTACCGGTCGGCGGCCAAAGTAGTCGGACAGGGGCCCCACGATCAGCTGCATGGCCGCAACCACCAGCAAATAGCCACTGAACGCCCAACTCATCAGTCCAAAAGACACCCCAAAATCCCGTGCCATATCGGGGAGTGCCGGCAGAAACATATTGAGGGTGACGACATTGATCGAGGCCAGCAGGATCAGGGTGATCAAAGTGGGCTTGCGGGGGGAAACATCGGACAAAGGGTGTGGAACTCCTGCCACGGGTGCCAGTATAGGAGAGCATGGGATCACAGAAATCCGCATACGCCAAGCAGCCACTGACGCTCAGCACCTATGGGCCAAAGGCCTTGACGCCGTGTGGGAGTGGTTGACAGACTAGCCCACGACTTATGTTTTCCTCTTTTTTTGTGAGGTGTCTTCCGATGACCTTTGCTGTTGAACCTGCGCCCATTCCAACCCTTCCCATCGCGCACTCGGATAGCGTGTTTCCCGTTCGCCGGATTTTCTGCGTTGGACGAAATTATGTTGCTCATGCCATTGAGATGGGCGTTGTTGTCGATCGTGAAGCGCCGTTCTATTTCCTCAAATCCGCCCATCATCTGGTTCTGGCGGAAGGCGAGGTTCCGATGGCGCCGCGCACAGAGGACTATCATCACGAAATCGAGTTGGTGGTTGCATTGGGCCGGGGCGGGCGGTCGATCGCACAGGCTGATGCGCTGTCACACATCCTCGGTTTCGCTGTGGGATTGGATATGACGCGCCGTGACTTGCAGGGTGCCTCCAAGTCCAAACAGCGTCCGTGGGATACTGGAAAAGACGTTGAATCCAGCGCCATCTGCTCACCCCTGAAACCGGTCGAAAAGGTTCCAGGCATGGCGGCGCAAGGACCGATCGAGTTACGGGTCAACGGCTTGGCTCGGCAAGAAGGCGACGTGCGGGACCACGTCTGGTCGATCGAAGAAATTATCGCAGATCTCTCGACGCTCTATACCCTTCAGCCCGGCGATCTGATCTTCATGGGAACCCCCTCTGGGGTAGCCGCGGTGCAGGCCGGAGACGTTCTGGAAGGCTCGATTGAAGGCGTGGGCGAGTTTCGCGTGACGATGGCGCCGGAGCTGGCATAAGGGGCCAGCGACGTCGGGCTGGTTGGGTTGTTTTGACGGGTTTGGGTTTGCTCAAGCGGGCAGATTGATTTGCCACGACAAACCGAACCTGTCCCGACACCAGCCAAAGCGCTTGCTGAACCCGTAGTTATCCAGCGGCATCATCACTTCTCCGCCTTCACTGAGAACCTCAAACGCGTAGGTCAGCTCCGCTTCATCTGCGCAGTCGACGAATAATGACATTGAGGGCGTGAAGTCGAAGGCGTGCGGGACGGGGCTGTCGATCACTTGCAGGATAGCGCCGTTAAAATCGATGGTCGCAAGCTTGACCGTCCCCTCAGGTGCCAGATCGCCCTCCGCGTAGTCCTCTCTGGCGAGGGTCTTGAAGTTGGGAAAGATCGAGGCATAAAGGGCCAGCGCGTCGGCGGCCTGACCTTGAAACATGATGTGCGTTGATACTGTGCTCATAGATCAGCGTCTGTCTTTCAGGCCCCTTTGGCTCAAGTGCAGGCGAAAGCCCTGAGCTCAGATGGCGATGGAGGTGGCGCTACTTCTTTGTCGATAGCGCAGCTTGAAATGCCTGATGCAGGTCTTCGATCAGGTCGGCAGGATGCTCCAGCCCGACGTTCAGGCGCACCAAACGACCAGCAAAGTCCTTTCCCGGTCGCTCCAGATCCGGATAGATCACCGCCAGCGACGTCACCCCGCCCCAGCTCAAGCCAATTCTGAAGATCTTCAGACTGTCGAGGAACGTAGTGGCCTGTTCGGTTGAAACACTGTCCTTGAACAGGAACGAAAACACGCTTGCAGAACCGCTAAAGTCGCGCTGCCAGATCTCGTGTCCGGGGCAGGAGGGCAGGGCCGGGTGGTAGACTTCGGCAATGGCGTCGTGATCAACCAGCCAGTTCGCCACTTCCAGCGTTGCAGCTTCCAGATGCGCCAGCCGCAGGCCGAGGGTTTGCAGACCCCGCAGCGCGAGGCTGCAATCGTCGGGTGAAACCGCCAGTCCCAGCTGTCGGTAAACCGGTCCCATCGCCTCAAAGCTCGCCTGATCCCGCACGGAAACCGAGCCGAGCAGAATATCACTGTGCCCGCCTACGTACTTGGTCAGGGCTTGAATACTGACATCCACCTTGTGCGCGAAGGCGTCGAACAGCACGCCGGCAGCATAGGTGTTGTCCAGCGCGACCGTGACCCCGCGCGCATGCGCAGCGGCGACGATGGCGGGAATATCTTGCACGTCCATGGTCACCGAGCCCGGACTTTCAGTCCAGATGAGCGTCGTGTTCTCACGGATCAGGTCGGCGATCCCAGCGCCGATCATCGGGTCATAGGGCTCAACCTCAACATTGAGCCCCTTCATCAGACCTTCGGCCATTTCCTTGTTGGGACCGTAGGCGGAGTAGGGCACCAGCGCGTGGCTGCCGGCTGTGCAGTAGGCGAAGTAAACCAGCGCAATCGCTGCCTGGCCGCCGGGCACGATAAAGCTAAAGTGTGCCTCTTCGAGTTCCGCGATCTTACTGGCCAGTTCCAGTGATGTTGGGGTGCCGTAAAGACCATAGGAATAGCCGTTTTCGGTCTGGTTCCAATTATCATTGACCGAAGCGGCATCCTTGAAGATCACCGTTGAGCCACGAAACACCGGGGTTGCCAGGGAGTTATAATCCCGGTTGGCCCGGGGCCGTGGATTCAGCAGCTTGGTTCGCCAGTCCATGGTGGTGTCCGTTCTTTGTCGTTACTGGAGCATCGATACAGCCTTGTGTTGGATATGTCTGGCAAGTGCAAGAGCGACGCTTGCGTGGTCGCGGCATCGAAGGCAGGCTGCGCGTCGCTAACCCGGTTAGGAGACAGTATCATGCGCGGATTTGAACCCAGTGAGTTTGCAGCGCGGACCCAAGGCTTACAGGCGGCCATGATGGCCGAGGGCTTGGAGGCGCTGCTGCTGACCACCGAGGCTGATATTCGCTACATCACGGGCTTTCTGACCCGCTTCTGGGAAAGCCCCTCGCGCGCCTGGTACGTCATTGTTCCGGCCCGTGGTAAGCCAATCGCGGTAATCCCCAGCATTGGAGCGGCGCTGATGGGGACCACGTGGGTCGATGACATCCGTACCTGGCGAGCGCCGGACCTCACAGACGATGGCGTTGGGCTTCTGTCGGCAACCTTGGATGAGGTGTTGGGTGGCAGTGCTGGCCGGGTCGGGCTGCCGGCGGGTCACGAAAGCAACTTGCGCATGCCGTTGAATGATTTTTGGGCGCTCATGGCGCTGCGCCCGGAGCGGCAGTTCGTCAGTGACGGCGACATTTTTCGCTATGCGCGTTCGGTCAAGACACTGGCCGAAATCGATAAAATCAGGGCGGCTTGCGGTGTTGCTGGGCGCGCCTTTGACCGCATGGGCGAGGTGCTGGTCGAAGGATTGCGTAAGGAAGACTACTATCGCGGGTTCCAGCGCCTCTGCCTGGAAGAGGGCGCTGATTTCGTTCCATATATCGCAGGCGGTCATGGTGAATGGGGCTATGGTGACATCATTGCCCCTGCGGATGATAGCCAGATTACCGCCGGTGATGTCGTCATGCTCGACACTGGGGTCTTACTCGATGGTTACTTCTGTGACTACGACCGCAACTTTGCCTTTGGCACGCCCCCGCGGCAGGAGGTGCAGGACGCCTTTGCCACACTGGTTGACGCCGTGGACGCAGGTGCTGCTGCCGCCAAGCCAGGCGTGCGGGTCTCGGACCTGTTTTCGGCCATGGATCAGGTGGTGACGGGCGGGAAAAACAGTGCGGATTCAGGCCGCTTTGGGCACGGCTTGGGCCTTCAGCTGACCGAGTGGCCGTCGCTCATCCCTGACGAGCATACGATGTTGGTTGAAGGCATGGTGCTGACCCTTGAACCCAGCATCGAAACCACCGCTGAGGGACAGCTGCTGGTGCATGAGGAAAACATCGTCATTACCCGCTCCGGTGCCGAGTTCCTGTCACCGCGCGCTTCACGGACGTTCAAGGTCTTTTAGTCTCCTCCTGCTCCTCCGGTTTATGCCAGATTGAAATATGGCTGGTGCTGGTGTTGGTAAACGGTGCCTGGCTCCAATCCGCCCAGCGTGCCTCCAACGCCAAACCGGCCATCTGCGCCATGAGGTCCAGCTCAGCGGGCCAAGCGCAGCGGAACGGGATCGACAGCCGCTCGACCTCACCGTCTTGCTCAAAGCGAATGTGGGTCGAGGTGTATTGCTGGCTCACCGTGTCAAAAACGTCGATGCCCCAGTGATCGTCCTCCGCCGCGAAGGCCAGCTTGGTCTCGCCAAAGGGCAGCCGTTGCAGGGGCGGGACCAGCGTTTCAATCAGGAACCGACCTCCGGGCTTGAGGTGGCGCGCAGCGTTGCGAAAACAGGCGCTTTGCAGCGCCTGTGTGGTCAGGTTGTCTATGCTGTTATAGACCAGAAAAACCAATGAGAATTGCGCGTTCACCGTTGCCGAGGCCATGTCGCCAATGGTGATGGCCATATCCTTGCCGCCGTCTTTGGCGCGCAGCTGCTTGATCATGGAGCCGGAATAGTCGATCCCGGCGACCTCCACCCCACGTGAGACCAAGGGCAGCGCCACGCGACCCGTGCCGATGGCGAATTCCAGAGCGGTCCGGTCTGTGGCCAGCGCCTCCAACTGATTCACCATCTCCGACAAAGCGCCCGGCGCGTCCTGACCGTGCAGGCGGTCGTAGCTGGCGGCGACGCGTGCGTCGAAAAAGCCGTCACTGATCATGGCGTCTGAACCTCGTTTTGGAGTGCCTGGACGGCGTGCAAATAGATATCGACCGCTTGTTCAACCTGCGTCACGTCCACCCATTCATTGAGGGAATGACATTGCGCCAAAGCTCCAGGGCCACAAATGACCGCTTCACAGCGAAAATTGGGAGCGTCGGTCGAGCCGCTGAAGGAACGGATTTCCGCGCTCCGACCCAGAACAGCCGTTGTTGCAGCTTGCAGTGCCTGCACCGTTGGCGCGCTGTTGGGCGTGCCCAGTGCTGGCACGTCGAGATCGGCGATGATGAACTCGTAATCCATCTGCGGTATCGCCGCCGCAACCGCCGCGACAACGGCGCGGATTTCATCCATGACGGCGCCGTGGTCTTCGCCGGGAATGGTTCGTCGGTCGATATCGATCATGCACCAGTCCGCGACCGAGCTGACGCTGTTGCCGCCCCGGATGGTGCCAATGTTCAGTGTGGGCAGTCCGGCCATGGGATGAGGCGTGCGGGTGGCAAGCTCGGCGGCGTAGTCCTCCAGCGCCACCACCACGCGGCACATATGGTTGACCGCGTTGATGCCCTTGTGAGGCAAGGACGAGTGCACGGACACGCCCTTGGTTCGCAGCGAGAAGCACATTTGTCCCTTGTGCACCGGGCAGATCGCCAACTCAGAAGGTTCGGCAATGATGGCATGATCGATTTTTGGACCCTGCAGGCCAAAGTGGTTTGAGCCGCGCATGGCGTGCTCTTCATCGACCACGGCGGCAAGGATCAGATCGCCCTTGAGTGTGGTTCCTGTGTCCTGCAAGCGGCGGACGACTTCGAGATAAGCCGCCAAGCCTGCTTTCATGTCACAGGATCCCCGGCCATAGATCTTGCCGTCCCGTATCACGGGGTCAAAGGGACTTTCATAGCCTTCAACCCCCACGGTATCCATGTGCCCGGCAAGCATGACCGTTGGCCCAGACCCGCTGCCCCGTAGAACGCCCCAGACATTGCGGCGGCCCTGGCTCACGGGCTGGGAATGAACCTCCAGACCCAGCGCAGCCAGTTTGGTTTCATAGAGCTGCGCCATCGCTTCTTCGGGTGCGGGAACCGGCATTTCGCCCTCGAAAGGGTTCACGCTGGGGGTTCGGATCATGTCTGCGAGGTCGTCGAGCAGCTTGCTCTTCATGCCGACAGTCCTTCCCGGTACAACCGGCCCCGGTTCTGGATCAGGTCATCAACGCCAGAGAGGCGCATCAGATGCCAAACAAGGGCGTGGTTGCTGGCCGTAACGGGCTTTCCGATGGCGGCTTCGGCCGCTTCGATAATGTCCGCAGCGCGCAGGCTGGTGCACGATACGAAGACGCTGTCGCAGTCATCCGAAGAGCCAACATCAATGATGGCTTCCAGGATCGAGTCAGGCGAAATTCGGCCGACTACCAAATCACTGTCCTCATAGAACGAGCCGATCAGGTTTACCGTCAAACCAGCGGCGGAAAAATTGGCCTGCATGGCGAGGGTGACATCCGGGGTGTAGGGTGTCAGCAAAGCTGGACGCTGTACCCCGAGCTGCGTCAAAGCGGCCTTGGCGGCAGTCAGAGGATTACTGGTCGGGATGCCCGGATGCGCGCCGTTCATGATCGCCGCAACCCGGTCTTCGCCGATGATGGTAGAACCGGAGGTGCAGCCGTAGCCGATTGCGCTGAGGCCCATGTATTCGGGGATCAGGCCGGCTGCGATGGGGAGCTCATTTTCCATGTTGGCCAGCGTTTCCGGTGTTACCACCACGTCGTTCGCCAGACGCGCGTGGTAGAGCGCGACGCCATCCACAACAGCCGTCAACGCTCGCGCCTCGTCTTCCATGGTCTGGTCCGACTCAAGCACCAGCAGACCAATCCGCGCCCGCGCCCCTGCGCCGCTGTCGCTGCTGTAGGTGAGCTTGCGGATTGTGGGTTGCGGCGTTGGGGACGCAGCAGATTGTGACGTTGGCGTGGGTGAAGATCCATCGGGCATGACCGTCTCCTCTGGGTTGGCTCGGTGATACATCTTCTGCCACAAGCCAGTTCGGTGCAACGCCTTCATTCGCGACGTCGCGTGCTTGGCAGGCTTGAATAAGCTGGTTAACCTGAAGTTCAGCCCGATGCGCGGCACGGGTCTTTTGCAGGGAACAGGCACCATATCCATGACCAAAAAGCTCAGCGCTCTGACCTCTAGCCATTGGGGCGCCGGTGTCGTGGAAAGCGACGGCAACCGGATCACCGCCGTGCGCCCATACCCCGGCGACCCCGCGCCCAATAGGATCAACGAGAATATCCCCGGCAGCCTCTACAGCGACAGCCGCATCCGGCGACCGGCGGTTCGGGCCTCCTGGCTGGAACAGGGGCCGGAGGCGCGTGCAGAGGCGCGCGTGGGCGTGCGAGGGCGGGATGCCTTTGTCGAGGTGGAGTGGGATCATGCGCTGGACCTGATCGCCGGAGAAATCCGCCGGGTCCGCGATCAGCACGGCAATGGATCGATCTTTGCCGGATCATACGGCTGGTCGAGCGCGGGCCGCGTGCACCATGCCCAATCCCAACTCAAGCGCTTCCTGAACACTCAGGGGGGCTTTGTCGGCTCAGAGGGGAATTACAGCTACAACGCTGCGCTGGTGCTGATGCCCTATATCAGCGAAAATTACCGGCTGAGCATCATCGGTTCAACGCGCTGGTCTGTCGTGGAGAAGCACAGTGATCTGGTGCTCGCCTTTGGTGGACTGGCGGAGAGGAATACGGCGGTGTGTGATGGCGGCGTGACCTTCCATCGCTTTCCCGATGCGATCCGTGCCTGCGCACAGGCGGGGGTATCGTTCATCAATATCAGCCCGCTGCGCACTGACATGAGCGACGACGTTCAGTCCGAATGGCTCGCGCCCAAACCCGGCTCAGACACGGCACTGATGATGGGCTTGGCTTATGTGCTGCTGGAGGAGGGACTGCACGATGCCGCGTTTCTGGCGCGCTACACCGTAGGGTTCGAGCGCGTCGCGGCGGCCTTGCGCGGGCAGGGGTCGGACCGGACGGTCAAGACCCCGCAATGGGCCGAGACACAGACCGGTATACCCGCCGAGCGCATTATCGCGCTGGCCCGAGAAATGGCGGCTAAGCGCACCCTTATCACCGTTGCTGCCGGGCTTCAGCGTGCAGACTTTGGCGAACAACCGCTGTGGATGTGTGTCACGCTCGCGGCCATGCTGGGACAGATTGGGCTGCCCGGTGGGGGCTATATCATCGGCGCGGCGGTCAACGGCAACATTGGGACCAAAGAGCGGCTTTTCAGCTCTGGCGCCATGCGACAGTTGACCAACCCTGTGACCGACTTCTTGCCCGTTGCGATGATTGCGGAAATGCTGCTCCATCCCGGCGCGCCCTATGAGTATAACGGCGCACAGCGGCGCTTTCCGGATGCGCGGCTGGTCTGGTGGGCAGGCGGCAATCCGTTTCACCACCACCAGGACCTCACCAGGCTGCACAAGGCGTTTCAGACCCCGGAAACCGTCATTGTCAACGAGATCAGCTGGACCGCTGCGGCGCGCCATGCGGACATTGTGCTGCCGGTCGCTGCTGCGCAGGAGCGGCTTGATTTCGGGGCGGGCAAGTCAGACGATTCCCTCGTACCCATGCCAGCGCATGCGCCCCCGCCGTTTGAGGCGCGGCTGGAATACGACATTTATGCCGATCTTGCCGACCGGCTGGGCTCGCGCGAAGCCTTTACCGAAGGCCGCACGGCGGAGCAATGGGCCCAGGCCCTGTGGGATGTCACGCGTGGCTTTTCCAGCCGGGCAGGGGTGACTTTGCCGGACTGGGAAACCTTTATCACCGGAGACGCCATCGCCGTTCCCGATCCAAGCCCTGAGCAAGTCTACCTCGCTGACTTTCGTGCAGATCCAGAAGCCCATCCCTTGCCAACGCCAAGCGGACGGCTGGAACTGTATTCAGAGACCATCGCAGGGTTTGAACTGGCTGATTGCCCCGGTCAGGCGACATGGTTCCCGCCACGCGATGACCCCGCCGAGCACGGCGCGCTGTATCTGATCTCCGGCCAACCCAAGAGCCGCTTGCACAGTCAGCTCGATGACGGTGCCTACAGCCGGTCCTACAAGGTCCGCGACCGCGAGCCGGTGCTGATCCATCCCGATGATGCCGCATCGCGGGGGATTGCAGAGGGAGACGTGGTGGAGTTGTTTAACCGGCGCGGGCGATGCCTTGCCGGCGCTGTGATCACCGAAGACGTGCGGCGAGGGTGCCTGTTTCTGTGGACAGGGGCCTGGTACGACCCGGATTTCAGCCAAAGCCCGCCACTGGATCGCCACGGCAACCCCAACGCGCTGACCCACGACCGCCGCACGTCGAGCCTGTCACAGTCCCCGGCCGCCCATTCGGTGCGGCTGGAAATGCGCAAATGGACAGACGGCGAGCCGCCAGCGGTTCAGGCCTTTTCTCCGCCTGCGTTCAAGCGGTAAGGGGCTGGGCTCAGCCGTCTTTCTTGGGTGGAAACTCAACTGGCCCGCCGTGCTTTTCCCAGGTGCCGAAGCCTTCTTTGAGGTGCGCTGCCTCAAAGCCCATGTCCTGCAAGGTCGCCACACTCAAGGCAGAGCGCCAACCTGAGGCACAGTGGAACACGTAGCGCTTGCCCTCCTGGGCAAAGACTTCCTTGTGGTAGGGGCTTTCCGGATCAATCCAAAATTCAAGCATGCCGCGCGGGGCGTGGATGCTGCCAGGAATGAACCCAACCCGCTGGCGCTCGCGTACGTCGCGGATATCGACGATGACGGTATCGGGATCATCCAGACGCGCGATCAGGTCAGGCGTCTCGATTTCTTCGATCCGGTCTCGGGCCCGTTTGACCATATCGGCGGCGGTTGTTTTCAGTTGAGGCACGGGGTAACTCCTGCGATGTCTTTGTGCGCTTTCACATGGGCGCCTGCGGTTAAATTGACACCTCACAAACCGTAGAGCAACATCCGCTTCACACTCGAACTCAAGGAACAGAACATGTCTTCAAAACCCATTGCTTTGGTAACTGGTGGCGCGCAGGGGATTGGCGCTGCGTGCGGAAAAGCGCTGGCGGCGGACGGCTATCACGTGGTGCTTGCGGACGTGCAGGACAGCGTGATGGACACCGCCGCAGCGCTGGGCGGAACCGGCATGATCTGTGACATGTCCGACGCAGATGCCATTCTTGCGCTCTTTGACACCATTGAAGCTGACCTCGGCCCGGTTAGCGCGCTGGTCAACAACGCCGGTGTGGCCATGCCCGGTGATTTCATGAGCTACGACCTGGCAGCCTTTGACAAGGTGATCAGCATCAACCTGCGTGGGGTGTTCGTGGCCTTGCAGCGAGCGGCAAAAACCATGCTGGACAAGGGTATCGAGGGCGCAATCGTCAACATGTCCTCGATCAACGCAGTGGTCGCTATTCCCACCATCCCGGCCTACTGCGCCTCCAAGGGTGGCGTGAACCAGATCACCAAATCCGCTGCGCTGGCGCTGGCCGCTTCCAACATTCGCGTGAATGCCGTCGGACCGGGTTCGATTGACACGGAAATGATGGCGGGCGTGAACGCTGACCCGACGGCCATGGCGCGCGTGATGAGCCGGACTCCTCTCAAGCGTGTCGGCACAGTCGAAGAAATCGCAGACGTTGTGGCCTTTCTGTGTTCGTCCAAATCCAGCTACATCACCGGCGAGACTATCTATGTCGATGGCGGTCGGATCGGGATGAATTACACCTGCTAGCGATCGCCTTGGCCCGGCGCATCCTCGGCATCAGGCTCGAAAACCACGGGGCGCTCGCGCCTGAAAATGCGGTCTTCGGGTTCGGTGCCGAGCAGCTCGCGGGCGTGGCGGTGACCGGAATAGACGGCTGCCTGCACCGGGCCAGGGGCTTCCGCGTCTCCCAAGACGCGGTGCGCGATGCCGCGTGCCGTCAAGGCCGCTGAAAGCCTGAGATCAGGCTCGCGGAATGTCACTGAAACTAACTGCTCGGCCGGGATCATCGGCAGCGCTGCGCCGCTGTCGGATCGGATCACCTCCAGCCCTGCGTCCGTCCAGCGAACGGCGGTCGAATTTGGGTGCATTGTTACGCCCAGACGGATCAATTCCGCCAGCACGCGCGGGTATTCGAGCGTGTTCAAGCTCCAGCCGCCAATCACCGCCGACGGCGATACCAGATGCACCGAGAGGCCCCGCATGGCCAGATCAGCTGCCAGCGCGTGGCCCATGTAGTAATGGTCATCGTCATAGATCACGATTGACCCCTCCAACGCCTCCAAGCCCTTGCCGCTGTCTTCAAGCAGGTCATCGGGGGTGAGCGNGGCGGCTTCAAAACCGTCGATGGGGTCAAAGCGGGTGCGGCCTCTGCCCGAGCGAAGCCAGCGCGCGCCNGTCGCAAGCAGCACGTGGTCAGCNTTCATTTCTGCGACCCCGTCTGCGTCCAGAGCGCTTTTCAGATAGAGGCTGGCGTTGCTGAGTTGTCCCAGCTGATAGGTGCGGTGATCACTGACCCGGCCATAGGAAGACAAGTTGGCGATCTGGCTCTCCCGCGCTACCCGTCCACCCCAGGTGTCACCTGCCTCAGCCACCGTCACCGCGTGACCCGCCCGCGCCAGTGTCAGCGCTGCTTCAAGCCCCGCAGGACCGCCACCGATTATCAGGACCGTCTGAGCCTGTTTGGCCTTGGGAACGCGTTCCGGGTGCCAACCGCGACGCCATTCCTCAGACATGGTTGGGTTTTGGGTGCAGCGTACCACCACGCCATCCATCTCGACCCCGACGCAGACATTGCAGCCGATGCACTCGCGGATGTCCTCCACCCGGCCTTCGCGGATTTTGTTGGGCAGAAACGGGTCTGCGATCGAAGCGCGCGCGCTACCGATCATGTCCAAAACTCCGCGACGCAGTTGGCTGACCATGGTGTCGGGCGAGGTGAACCGTCCAACGCCCACGACTGGGCGCTGGGTGACGCGTTTGACGAAGCTGGTAAATTCTTCTTGGAAGCCCTCGGCGTCATAGCGGGCTGTGCCACTGTCTCGCGACCAGCCTGAGATGTTCACGTCCCATAAATCAGGCAGGTCAGCCAGCGCTTCAACCGCCGCGCGGCCCTCGCCATCATACAAGATGCGCCGGGGTCCACCCGCTTCGTGAACGGCAAAGCGCAGCGCAATGGCCATGTCGTCCCCAGCCTCTTCCTTGGCCTCTTCGAGCACCTCACGCAGTAGGCGCAGCCTGTTCTCGAAACGACCGCCGTAGGAGTCCGTGCGCTGGTTGTAAGCAGGGGAGAGGAAGTGCCAGAGCAACGAGGCGTCATGGGCGGCGTAGACGTACGCGATGTCATAGCCCGCTTGCACAGCCCGGCGCACGGCGGCGCGGTGACTGGCACGGAACGCACGAATGTCGGCAGCGTCCATGGCTTTTCCCATGTACGGCAATTCTGCGCGCAGGGTGGACGCGCTGGATGGGCCCATGACCGGGTAGCCTGTCGAAATTCCACGAGAGCGCAAACCCGTATGTGCCAGCTCAATCGACGCCAATGCGCCATGGGCCTGTATCCGCTCCACTGACTTTGCGTGCACGGCAACATCGCCGCTGTCCCATAGCCGCTCATAGGGCAATCCAGCCAGATCAGAGGTTGGATCAATCTCCGAGAGTTGCATCCCGACAATGCCCCAGCCACCCTCTGCCCGCATTGCGCGGACCCCCATAGCCCCATTGGGCATGAGGTAGGAGTGACCGTTGGCGTAGGGCATCACGGCAAACCGGTTGGGCGCTGTGACGGGGCCGATTTTCAGCGGCTCAAACAGGGGGGCAAAGCGGGTGTCCATTGGGCTGGGCTTAAGCTGCGTTGATCGAGAGCGAACCGTCTGCGATCCAACCGTCGATGATGGTAAGAACCGCGTCTGCGAAGGCTTCGTCGTTGATATGTGCATCAACTTCTGTCGTTGGGACGGTGATCGAAATGCGTACTTCGTCAATCATGGCTTCGAGCGCTTCGGGGTCATAGGCCGGCTGGCCCTCCTTGTCCCACTCTTCGACACCGTGCAATGGCATCACGAAATGGACCGGACCCTTGGCCAGCTCCAGCCGTTTGGCGATCATGCGGATCAGGGCCCGACGTTCGTCACCGGACAGCCCGGAAGACTTCACGAGCCGATTATGGGCGTGGAAAGGGCGGTCCTGATAGGCGGGTGGGATGTCCTGCCATCCTGCAAAATCGATCAGATCGGCACAGCCGGGGGAAATGATCTGCGGTATGCCCGCCGCGCCGGCATTGGTCATGCGATCCGGTCCTGAGTTGACCACAGACCCCACCATCAGGTTGCCCAGCTCTGGCAGGGCCAGATCCAGCGCAGCAGCGAAATAGCCCTGTCGGGCCAGCGCTTCAAAGGCCATGCCGCCCATGCCCGTAGCATGGAAAACAGCGACTTCGAACCCGCGCTCAAGCAGCGGTTCGCGCAGGCGTTTCATGTACATCAGGCACGAAGACCCGAGGCTCGTCATACCAATCACGGGCCGATCGCGAACCGGCGGTTCAACCGCCCGTGCCGCGCCCAGAACGGCACCGGCCGCCTGGCTCAGCGAAGACTTACACACGGAATTGAGCCCATAGAGCCCGCCGGCCCATAGGATCATCTGAATATCAGGCGAAAGCCGGTCGGCTGGAATGAGCGGGGAGAAGGAGACCGTGGAAACCACAAACTTCGGCACCCCCATGGGCAGGGCCTGTGCGCAGTCGAGCACCAGATCGGTTCCCATGGTGCCACCCAGCCCGATCATGCCGTCGATTTTCCCTTGCGCGTAAAGCTGCGCGCACAGGCTGGCCGCTCCCTTGGCCATGATTTGCATGGCGTGGTTTTCGTCACCCGCGTCGATGGCATCCTGGATGGTCTTATCGGTGGCCGCGGCGACATCGTGTTTGGAAATGTCCGTGGGCGTGCTGGGGTCGCCCAATACGCTAACGTCCATGGATAGCACGGCCCCGCCCTGACCCCTGATGGTCTCGCAGACGTACAGCAGTTCTGCGTCCTTGGTGTCGTATGTGCCAATCACGAGAATGGTCTTGGTCATGATAGTCTCCCTCCTCTCTTGGTGCGGACTTCAGCCGCGCATGCGTCCGCCTGATGGATCGTAAAATCCCTTAAGCCTCAGATCAGCGGCGTAGCTTTGGCCGGCGATCTGGACTTCAAAGCCGCCACTGTGGACCCAGTCCCGGGTTACGCCCTGGTCGCGGTGCAGCGTCGCCAAACCGTAAACCCCTTCGAGCCGAAAACCAAAATCTCCCGATGTAACGTGGCCCACGATCACGCCGTCGCGCCAAATGGGTTCATTATGGATCAGGTAGGGGCCGGTTTCTGCATGCAGGCCGGGAACGTGGATGCACACCGTCCGATGAACGGTTGCGCCCTTGGTACGCTGCATGAGGTCGTGCTGCTGAAGCAACGCCTCTCGCCCCAGAAAATCGCCCTTGTTCCAGTCCACCGCGAAACCCATACCGACCTCCAGGGGCGTATCATCTTCGCCGATGTCATGGCCAAAGTGCAGAAAGCCCTTCTCGATGCGGCATGCGTTGAGTGCAAACATGCCCATGTGACGTAAGCCCAATGGCTCCCCCGCTTGCAGTAGGCTTTGGTAGACACCGTCGGCAAATTCAGTCGAAACCAGCACTTCGAAACCCAGTTCACCGACGAACGAGCGCCGAATCACCCAAGCGCGAGCATGCGCCAAATCCACTTCTTTCGCGGCGCCAAAGGGCAGGGACGGGGCGGATAGTTCATCGTGACCGGACAGGGCTTGCAGGATGGTGCGGGACTGTGGCCCGTGCAGGGATAGCAGCGCGAACCCGGCCGTTGCGTCAAAGACCTCAAACCGCCAATCTGGGTCAGCGTGGCGGGTGATGTAGCGACAATCACGGATCTGGCTGGGATGGCCCGAAATCACCAGAAAGCGGTCCTCGGCCAGACGCGTTACAGTCAAGTCGGCCTCGATGCCGCCGCGTTCGTTTAGGAATGGGGTGTAGACAGAGGTTCCCACCGGCACATCCGTTTGCGCGCTGCTGACCCGGTTCAGCGCACGCACGGCATCCGGCCCCTGAATGATGAACTTGGCGTACATGGACTGATCCACCAGCGCCGCAGTATCACGCGCGGCCAATGACTCCTTGCGGACTTGGGCGGACCAAGGCTTCCACGCCAGCGAGGGCTGATCCTGCCACGGCGCTCCGTAGACCATGGGAACTTCCCAGCCAATCCGCTCGGCGAAGGCTGCGCCAGCGGCTTCCAGACGCCCATGCAAGGGCACACGACGCACGCCGCGCGCGCTTTGCACCTGTCGTCCGGCCCAGTGGAGGCCATAGTGAAACCCCACGCTCTCAGCGGTGCGTTCGATGTTATAGGCGGTGTTTTGCTGAAATGGGTGCGCGCGCATTGCGAGCATGGGCAGCATGGAGCGCGAGGGAGCACCATCGACCAGCCATTGCGCTATGGTTAGCCCGACCCCCCCTGAGTTCAGGATGCCGTTGGAGTTCATGCCCGCAGCGATATAGACCCCCTCAACCTCTGCGCTTGGCCCCAGATAGGGCCGACCGTCCGGGGTGAAGCTTTCCGGGCCGTTGAAGTAGGTCCGCACACCCAGCGTATCGAGCCGGGGCATGCGCGAAAACATGCGCTCCAGCTCTGGAGTTGCGTGTTCGAGGTCAAAGGGTAGTTCGTCGAATTCAAAGCTTTCCGGAATGCCATCGACTCCGTAAGCCTTGCCCCACGCCTCAAACCCACCAATCAGCAGCTTACCCGCGTCTTCCTTCCAGTACGTCCGCTCCTCCGAGATGTTCAGAATCGGTTGGTCAGGGGGTAGATCGTCCATGGGGTCGGTTACGATGTAAAAGTGTTCGGCGGCGTGAAGGGGTAGGGTTATTCCGTGAGCCTTAGCGAAGTGATGGCTCCACATGCCTGCGGCCAGCAGGACCTTGTCAGTGCGAATGCTTCCCTGATCCGTCACCACGCCAACCACACGCCCTTCGTCGATTTCCAGCCTTTCGACCAGAGTATTTTCGAAGATCCGCCCGCCCTTGTTCCGCGCGCCCTTGGCCAGCGCCATGGTGGTATCAAGCGGGTTTACCTGGCCGTTCGAGGGCACGTAGAAGCCCGAAAGTACGTCGTCTGTCTCAATCCAGGGCCACAGCTCGCCCAGCGCCCCTTTGTCGAGCAGTTGGGTTTCGATGCCCATGCGGAAGGCGTGATCGTGGGCGCGTAGGTTCTGTTCGTGACGAACGGCGCTCAGGGCCAGATTGATGGTGCCGTTTTGCTTATAGCCCGTGCCCTGGCCGGTCTCTTCTTCCAACGTGCGGAACAATTGGGCGGTGTATTTGCCCAATTCCGTCTGGGCGGTGCTATCGCGCAATTGCCCCACAATGCCCGCAGCGTGCCACGTGGTGCCGCTCGCCAGCTTCTTGCGTTCCAGGAGTACAGCGTGAACCCCTCGCTCTGCGAGGTGGTAGAGCGTTGAGGTGCCAATGATGCCGCCACCGATGATGACGACGGGCGCTGAGGCCGGGAGGGACGGGCCTGCGTCCATGTCACGCTCCCTTTGCTTGTGATCGGTGCGATAATTGATCCACTGGTGCGTTAGAACAATAGCCTGTGTCAGTTTAACGCTTCAATCAAGCGGAAAGTATCGCTGAAGACACCCGAGATTGGGGGGCTTTTGGCGCTATTGGCCCCAGGATTGGGTCAGAAGATCCTGCGCCAGCGCTGCCAGCGCGGGCTCCGCCTTGGTCAGGATTGTGGTCCGGTCAAACAGCGCTGGATCCGCTTCCAGTGTCGCACGTATCGTGCTGCCAAAGCGCATGCGTAGTTCCGTGCCGACGTTGAGCTTGCGCACGCGGTGCTCTCGCGCCAGGCGCAAGCGGTCCTCAGGCAGGATGCCGGAACCGCCATGCAGGACCAACGGCACTGACGTCACAGCTTCGATTTCTGCCAGGCGTTGCCAGTCAATGCGGGCGCGGTCTTTGGTTTGCAGGTGCAAATTACCCACGGATATGGCCAGAGCATCGATCTGGGTCTGGGCCGCAAAGGTTTGAGCTTCGACGAGCGTGGTGCCCTCGCTGGGCGCACCGTCCTCGTATCCTACTTGCCCCACTTCGGCCTCCACGCTGACACCAAATTTGCGCGCGGCTTGGGTAACGGCGTTGGTCAGCGCGATGTTTTCGTCCAGCGCCAATGCGCTGCCGTCGATCATGACACTGGAAAAGCCGGCTTCTATGGCCGATACGCACTCCTCAAGCGTGCGTCCATGATCCAAGTGCGCCACCACGGGCACGGTAGCGCCTTTGGCCAACTCGCGAAATAACTCCCCCCACAGCGACACCGGCATATTCGCCCGTGCGCCCGGACCAGCCGACAGGATCACGGGTGCACCGGCGGCCTCACCGGCCCGGACATAGGCCCGCGAGTCCTCCCAGCCCTGGCACACAAAACCCAGGCAAAGAGCCTGCCGCGCGTCGGCGGCTGCGAGCACTTTTTTCAGCGTGGCGAGCGGCATTATTTGAACTTTGCCACCATGTCCTTGATGCCGGGAATGGTTTCAACCTGATAGGCGTGGGTGGGCTGGAAGAACTGGACCAAGGAGCGCTGAGAGGCGCCTGCGAGGATGGTGAAGTAATACATTTCATATCCCGGCGCTGCCACGCACGGATGATAGCCCGTATCGATCTGCAAGGTGCTGCCATCGACAATATGAAACGCTTCACCGACCGCACCATCTTCGCGCTGGAGCAATTGCATGCCAAAGCCGTGTCCGGGACGGAAACGGAAATTGTAGACTTCGTCGTGGTGAGTTTCGTCGGGCAGGCGGTCGGTGTCGTGCTTGTGCGGCGGAAAACCAGACCAGCCGCCTGCGCCAACGGTATACAGCTCGGAAATCAGCAACCGGCCCACTCTCCCCGGCGGGTTCTGCCCCAAGAGGTGCTTGATTTTGCGATGGGTCTTGGTGTCGTCACTACCGTACTGCACAGGGTCGATGTTTTCGGCCCGGACCACGAAGGGTTCATAGACCTCGTCAAACCGGGCCCCGGCGATGAACACCTCACAGTCGTCTTTCGCGGTCATTTCAGCCCGTGCGCCAACCGGAACGTACGCAGCATTGGGCTCGCCATCCCACACGTCCGAACCGCGCCCACCAACGTCGGTTGCGTGCCAGCTGCCTACCTGCACATCGACTGTGCCCGTGGCCGGTACGATGCAGGTCTCGTAGCCGTCAATCTCGCTGACATAGGTTTCGCCCGCGCGGAGCTTGACGATGTTGAAATAGACCAACGGCGTGATTGAATCGTCGCGGTCCACGATCGGCCTATTTTGGTTGTCAAATGGGGCAATGTGCATGGGTTGAGACCTTCATTGGTGGCAGAAACTGAGTATAGGGGCCTTCGTAAAACGAGGATAGGGATGGACCCGCTGAGCGGGCCAACTTAGCCGCCAGCTTTCGGTTGGCGCGCAGCGATGAAGGCCTGCACCTCAGCGGTGGTCGGCATGGCACTGGCACAGCCGCGCGTCGCCACGACCATGGCTGCGGCCGCTGAACCAAAGGCGATGGCGTCTGGGACCCGCTGCCCGCTCGCCAGCGCCGCCAGTACGCCGCCCATGAAGGCGTCACCCGCGCCGAAAGGCTTGAGCATGTCCACAGGGAAAATAGGGGTACTAAAGCTGCCGGTGCCGTCGAACGTGACAGACCCCTGTGCCCCCATCTTGTAAATCACCAGTCGTCCGTCGCGCTGCCGGGCGAGGGTTTCGGCCAGCGCTTTACCCCCTTCGACGGACCCTGCCAGCAGGCCAAATTCATCGTCGTTGCCGATGATCACATCGCAAGCCTCTATGGCTTCAAAATAGACCTCTCGCGCCTGCCCGTCGCTTTCCCAGCTATAGGGGCGATAATCCAAATCCAACATGCCGCAGCCTGACCGTGCCAGCGCGTCCAGGGTGGTGGTCCGGCTGGGGTCCAGGGCCAGAGCTGTTCCGGTCGCAACCAAAGTTGGTGCGCGGTCAACGTCTGTGATGTCAAATGTCTGGGGCGAGAGGGCAAAGTCCGCGGCTTGGTTGCGATAGATCACCACCTCGCAGTCGCTCGCCCGGCTTTCAGCCAGCGCCAGCGACGTGCGCTCGCCACCTTGAACGGGCGAGGGTGTCAGGTGTTCGACGCCGTAGTGCCGAAGCTTGTTACGGACAAACTGGCCCACCGGGTCATCGCTGACCGGCGCCGCCAGCCCTACGTCCAGCCCGTGCCGCGCCATCGCCACCGCAATGTTGCCAGCCGAGCCGCCCAGATCACTGGTGAAGCGATCGGCATCAGCGGTTTTGGTGCCGTGGGGGTCGGGATAGAGATCCATGCCAGCGCGTCCGATGACGACGGCATCGAGGCTATGCTGGGCAGTGCGAGGGGGGATCAGGAACGCCATGCTGCGATCAGATCGTCAAAGGAGGTCGCCATCATGTCTTTGGCCTCGTCGTCTGTGATTGCACCGCTGAACCAGCCCTCAGCCGCCGCGCCAAAGATGGTTCGGCCTACGGCAAAGCCCTTGCATAAAGGCTGTTCGCTGGCTCGTTTCAGACTGGCTTTCACCTCGTTTTGCGGCGCAGCAAGGCCCAGAAGCAGCACGCCGCGGCAATGGGGGTCATTCTCGTCAATCACCCTGCTCCAAGCCACCCATTCCGCATCCCAGTGGTCGCTAGTCGGTGCGGGCAGCTTCCACCAGTCCGGGAAGATTCCCAGCTCGTAGGTCATGGCCATGGACCGTGCGATGGTTGTCGCCGTGCGGTCCATATCAGCGGGTGGAATAAACTCCAGCAGCAGTTCCAACCCCAAATCACGCGTGACAGCAAACAGTTCCCGCAAGCGCGCCGACTGCTCGTCCCACAGGTCAGGCTCGTCGTCCGGGTGCGTGAAGCATAAGCATTTGACCACCGACTGCTTGGGCCAATCCTTGAGCGTGGTGGCCAGTGATGGTCCGCCTTCGAAGCGCAGCGGGCGGGAGGAGGGTAGCTCGATCGGAGAGGCGATCCACAGTGGCAGCTCTGCCATGGCAAACAGCGCGTCTTGTCCTAAGCGATGGTCGCACAGCACGCCGATCTGCTGTTTCGGGTGGCGGTCTACGGCCTGGGCGGCAACTTCGGCGCACAGCACCTTGAAGCGGCCAATGCGCGCGGGATCGTCACACAGAGCTTCGAGCTGACTGCGGTGGTCAAAGGCAAAGGCGAGCACGTCGGACCAATCGCCTTGCCGGGTTGAACCCCAATGCAGCTGATTGAGCGCCCGGTCTTCGCGCAGGCGAAAGTGCGGGGAGCCGTCACGGATAAACGTCTGCATCTCGCTTTCAGACGGATAGGAAGGCGCGCACGCGTGGCGAGAGACGGCGAATGCCCCGCAGGCGTTGGCGTAGCGACAGGCCGTGACCCAATCCTCACCCCGCAAATATCCACGCAGTAAGCCGCCCATAAAGGCGTCACCCGCGCCCAAAACGTTGAAGACCTCGATGGGAAAGCCTTCGACGATCAGACCGGCTTCGATTGTGTCGGGGATGGCCCCATCAAAGACAGCGCAGCCTTGTGCGCCCAGTTTCACCACAAAGGTCCCGGCCGATATTTCCCGGATGGCCCGCAAGGCCTGGACCGTATCCGTACTGCCCCCGGCGATGTGGAATTCTTCTTCGGTGCCGACGATCAGATCCATCGGGCTGAGCACTTCTTGCAGGTGTGCGGTGACACTGTCGTTGGAGACAAAGCGCGTCTCGCCGTCACCCTTGTCAGCCAGACCCCACAGCACCGGGCGGTAATCCAGATCGATCACCCGCTTAGCACCGTGCTTGGCGGCAAGTTCCAGGGCGCGCATGTTTGCGGCTTTGGTGGTTGCGGTTGAAAAGTGTGTGCCGGAAGTGACAACGGCCCGGGCCGAGGCGATTAAGTCTTCGCTGATGTCGTCTTCACAAATCGCCATATCCGCGCAGTTCTCGCGGTAAAAGATCAGGGGGAAGCTCTCGGTATCCCGAATGCCCAGCAGGACCAGCGCCGTCAAGCGGTCGGGATCGGTGCGCACATGCGCCGTGGCGACGCCCTCGCGCTGCAATTCTTCGCGGATGAACTGGCCCATGGCGTCGTTACCCACGCGGGTGATTAGCGCGGTTCTCAGCCCCAGCCGGGATGCCCCGATTGACGTGTTGGTCGGGCTGCCGCCGATGTATTTGGCGAAAGACCCCATATCTTCCAAACGACCGCCAATTTGTTCGCCGTAAAGGTCTACACCAGCGCGACCAATCATCACGGCGTCGAGGGTTTTTGGATGGTCCATTGATTGTGTTTCCCGACCGCGAGTACCATCACGGAACAATTTTTTCGCCCAAGTCTTTTTGTAGAATATATATTCTGCTAACCCGCTTCAAGCTGAAGCTATGGACCGTGAAGGGGATTTTAATGCGCGTTGTTCAATTTGGTGCCGGTCGTATCGGAAAAATTCATGCACGCAATATCGCGTCACACCCGCGCAGCACGCTATATGGCATTGTTGATCCCGTTGAGGAAGCCGGAAAAGCGCTTGCAGAACAGTATGATACAAAATTCATGGAAGAGACCGATGCGCTTGGCGACCCCCAAGTCGATGCGGTTGTTATAGCCTCAGCGACAAATGTGCATGCTGATCAGATTGAGCGTGCCGCCAGCGCGGGCAAGGCGATATTCTGCGAGAAACCGATCGATCTGTCGCTGGAGCGAGTCGAAGGGGTGGTCGCTCACCTCGAAATCAACCCAGTTCCCTTCATGCTGGCGTTTAACCGGCGCTTCGATCCTAACTTTCTGGCGATGAAAAGTCAGATTGAGGCCGGAGCAATCGGGGGTGTCGAAATGGTGACCATCCTCAGCCGCGACCCTGGCGCTCCGCCGGTTGAGTATATTCGCGTATCCGGTGGTTTGTTCCGCGATATGATGATTCACGACTTCGATATAGCGCGGTGGTTGGTGGGTGAGGAATTGACAGCGGTGAAGGCTTTTGGATCGTCGCTGGTGGATCCTTTGATTGGCGCAGCGGGGGATGTTGATACCGCGGTCGTCTCACTCTCGACCGACAGCGGCAAGCTTGTCTCGATCTCCAATTCACGGCGCGCAAGCTACGGTTATGATCAGCGCATCGAAGTGCATGGAACCAAAGGCATGATCCAGGCTCAGAACGTGCTCGAATCCACCGTTGTCACCTCGACCGAAGCCGGGGTTCGGAGCGAGAAGCCGATGCACTTTTTCCTCGAACGCTATGCCGCAGCCTACCGCAGCGAGTGGGACGGTTTTGTGCGTCTAGTGCTCGACGGTGAGGGCGCGATGCCCGACCAGCACGATGGGCTTGCCAGTCTTCGTCTGGCCGAGGAAGCTAGTGCGCAGGTGCTTTGACGCCGGATTTACAGGCCGCCGACTGCTTCGCCGTAGGAAACGGCCAGGATTTGCGCCAGCGCCATTGCGCCTGCCGCAGAGCGGAACCCGCCGGTGGTTTCCTGATCAACTTCAAAAACCACCGCTGCGGCCCGTGCCACCGGCGCGACGCGTGAGTTTGTGATGGCGACGATGGGCACGTTTTCGCGCTTGGCCTGATCGACGAACGAGCGTGTGGCAGAGCTGTATTCCGGAAAGGAAATTGCCAGCATCACGTCCTGTGACTTGATCAGGCTGACATTGGTTTCAACCATAGCACCAGCCGGGCTGAACAGGTGTGTTTCCGCCCCGAAGCCCGCTGCGATATAGGCGAAATAGGCGGCGACAGGCCACGACCGCCGGTGTCCGACAACGTGCAACAAGCGCGCGTTGCGGAATAAATCAACAGCCTTGGCGACTTGTTCATCGGTAATGTCGTTCGCGACAGCGTTAATGCTCATGTTGGCGAGTTGCGTGAAACGCGTCAGCGGCGGCAGGGCATCGGCGTCTTCGGCGGAGCGCGCCACGCGCTCGGCGTAGGTTTCTCGGCGCTGGCTGAGGTTGCTGCGCAAGATGGTTTGGATGTCGGAAAAGCCCTTGAAGCCAATGGCCTTACTAAACCGGATAAACGCGCTGGGCTGCACGCCCGTTGCCTCCGACAATGCGGCGATGGTCATAAAGGCCGCTTCATTGGGATGATCGATCAGGTGCTGTGCGATGATCTTCAACTGGCTGGGCAGCGTTTCATAGCGCGAGAGTAATTCGTCGCGCAGTGCGGGATAATTCTCTGGGAGTGTTGGCGTCACGTGACCCATGTGGTGGTTCTCACAATGTCACCCAGGCGCGGGCTTCGCTCGCATCCTGGATCGCTTGCAGGGTTTTCTCGAACACCATCCCGTCGTCAAAGTTTGGGAAGGCTTCGTCCCCTTCGAGAATAGCCCGACAGAATTCGCCCGCTTCGATAATTTTCATCTCGTTAAAGCCGACGTGATGGCCCGGCGCGGGGCAGAAGTTGCCAAAGGGCGCATGCCAGGGGCCGATCAGCACCGTCTTAAAGCCATTGGTTCGCATGCGTGCGTTGTCGCTCTGCTCGAACAGCTGGAACTCGCCCATGCGTTCCTGATCAAACTTGATTGCGCCTTTGGTGCCGGTAACTTCAAAGGCCAGCTGCATCTTGTGGCCCTGTCCCAACCAGCTTGTGTGCATGGTGAACAGGCCGCCGTTTTCGAAGGTGCCGATGGCGGAGTACTGGTCGTCGGTTTCGACCACCTTCATCTCGCCGGTCGCAGCATCCGGGCGTTGCGGGTGCACGGTTTGCAGTCGCGAGGAGATTTCTTTCATCGGGCCGCACAACCAGATTGCCATTGAGACCTGATGACTGCCCATGTCCCCCAAAGCGCCCTTGCCTCCGCCCGCTTTGGTCAGGCGCCACGAGTGCGGCATGGTCATGTCGCACATGAAATCCTCGGCATAGACCCCGTTAAAGTGGACGATATCGCCGATCACCCCTTCCTCGATGATCTGCTTGATAGCGAGCAAGGTCGGGGACTTGATGTAGTTATATCCCAGAATGGTCTTCAGCCCCTTTGCCTTAGCGGCATCCGCGGCTTGGCGCATGCGTTCAGCATCGGCGATCGAGGCCGCCATGGGTTTTTCGCACCAAACGTGCTTACCGTGCGCCAGCGCCATTTCAGCGGCTTCGGGATGGGCAAAGTTTGGGGTGCAGATGGAGACCACATCGATATCGTCGGCCGCACAAATCTCACGCCAGTCTTGGGTCGTGCGCTCGAACTCATAGCGCGGACCGTTCAAGGCGAGGCTTTCCGATGACGTGTCGAACAGTGCTTTCAATTCAATATCGATGGGCAGGTTAAAGGTCGCCTTTACCCGCTGCCAGGCTTGCGTGTGCGTGCCGCCCATGAAGCCCATGCCCAGTACACCAATGCGCAGCTTCGAAACGCCGGTTCGGTTTTCCGGCTGACCGTCTACGCGAAGATCACGAATTGCCATGATTTAAGCCTCCAATCCACTGGCTTTGAGAACGTCTTGAATATGATCAAAGCCCATTTGGCTGTATTCTTTAGGCGGCGCTTTAGCGGGGTCTTGCTCTGCCTCCACGACAATCCAGCCGCTGTAGTCCATGCCCTTGAGCGCCTTACCGACGGCGTGGAAGTCGATGCAGCCGTCGCCGGGCACGGTAAAGGCCCCTGCGATCACGGCATCAAGGAAGGAGCGGCGGTTTTCGCGCACGTCCTGAACCACGTCGGGTCGAATGTCTTTGAAGTGCACGTGGTGCACCCGGTCGCCCCAGCGATCCAGCGTCGCCATGACGTCCCCGCCGCCAAACAGCAGATGCCCGGTGTCAAAACACAGTCGCAAAGCAGCAGGATCGGAATATTCCATCAGCCAATTGACGTCATCTTCAGATTCGATGATCGAGCCCATGTGGTGGTGATAAGCGACCGGCATGCCTTGGTCGGTTGACCATTTGGCGACTTCGCTGAGCTTGACTGCATAGGCGCGGATGTCGTCCCGGGACAGGGTAGGGCGGTCATTGACCGGCACGCCCTGATCGCCCTGAATGGTGTTTGAGCACTCTGCGTAGACGATGCAGGGCGCGTTCAGCGCTTTGAACTGCTCGACCTGCTCCATGATAACGGCGACCTCGTCGTCGAAGTCGTTGACCAGCGTGGACCCTGAACACCAGCCGCCGCACAGCGCGATGTCGTATTTGTCCAGATAGGCTTTTAACCCGCCGGTGTCTTTGGGCATGCGCTGACCGCGCTCGACGCCGGTGTAACCGATTTCCCGGCTCTCTTCGAGCGCCTGCTCCATCGAATAGGCGGCTGTGAGGTCGGGCAGGTCGTCGTTTTGCCAGGCAATGGGGCTGATGCCGATTTTGATGGTCATAAGATTGGAGTCCTAAACACCGACGCGCTGATGGTTGCGCCCGGCTTCGTGTTCTTCTTTGGCAGCGCGAACCTGCTCGCGCGGGGAGACTTCAGGTACACCAACGTCCCACCAGCTGTCACCGCCCGTCCAGTCATGGGACTGGACCCGGGTTGAGATAACCACCGTGCGGTCAGCCTCGCGCGCTTTGCCAAAGGCAGTTTTGAGTTCGGCGATGGTGTCCACGTCATAGACAATTGTGCCCATGGATGCTGCATGCGCAGCGAAATCCGGCATGAAGGGTTCAACCCCTTCGCCCAGCCGGCAATCCTTGATCAGATTGTTGAAGCTTTCCCCACCCTTGAAGTTTTGCAGGCGGTTGATCACCGCAAACCCGCCATTGTCGCAGACCACCACAATCATTTTGTGGCCCGAAAGGACGGAGCTGTACAAGTCGGAGTTCATCATCATGTAGGAACCGTCACCGACAAAGACGATCAACTCGCCATCGCCTGACTTGGTCTCTGCGTGCGCCATCGCAGCGCCCCAGCCGCCGCTGATCTCGTAGCCCATACAGGAAAAGCCGTACTCGCAGTCGTAGGATCGGTGCGCCTTGGCCAGCCAGCCCTTGTTCATTTCACCCGGCAAGCCGCCCGCTGCTGTCAGAACGGAATCGTCAGCGGTGGACATTTCGTTCACGGCGCCGACCACTTGGGCATAGGTAGGGGTCTGGTTGTCTGGGGTGCGGCGCTCGTCGAGGTAGGCGCGCCATTCGGCCATGGCAGCCTTTGCCTGTTCCATTCGCGCGGCAGGCGCCATCCAGTCGCCCATTGCGGCGTCGAGTTCACTCAAACAGGCCTTGGCGTCGCCAACGACGGGCAGGGAGCGGTGCTTGTGGGCGTCAAAAGCCGCGGTGTTGATGTTGACGAAGGTGACATTCTCGTCCTGAAAACAGGTCCATGAGCCCGTCGTAAAGTCTTGCAGCCGCGTCCCGAGGAGCAGCACAACGTCCGCATCCTGTGCCATTGCGTTACCGGCGCTGGACCCGGTTGGTCCGGTCAGGCCGACGCCGTGTGGGTGGCTGTCGAGCACGGAGGTCTTGCCAGCGGTCGTTTCGGCAACTGGAATGCCCCGGCGCGCGGCGAAGTCGTTCAAAATGCCCTCAGCACCGCTATAGAGCGTCCCGCCGCCCGCGATGATTAGCGGCCGCTTTGCACTCTTCAGCGCCAACGCGGCGGCTTCGATTTGGGCGGCATCGGCGCGGTTGCGCGGCGTGCGCCACACGCGCTTTTCGAAAAAGATGCTGGGGAAGTCATGGGCCTGAGCCTGTATGTCCTGCGGCAGGCCTAAAAAGGCGGGGCCTCGGGTCGCAGGATCGAGCATGGATTGCAGCGCGGCGGGCAGGGTGGCCATCAGTTGTTCTGGGTGCGATACGCGATCCCAGTACCGCACGACAGGCTTAAAGCAATCGTTTACCGTCATCGTCGGATTGCCGAAGTGCTCGACCTGCTGCAACACCGGATCGGGGCGACGGTTCTGGAAAGTGTCGCCAGAAAGAATCAGCAGCGGCAGCCGATTAGCCATCGCGACGCCCGCAGCGGTCACCATGTTGGTCGCGCCCGGGCCAACGGAGGACGTCGCAACCATGATGCGCCGACCGCGCTTGGCCTTGGCATAGGCCACGCCGGCAAGCGCCATGCCTTGCTCGTTCTGTCCACGCCAAGTTGGAAGCTGGTCCTGAACCCGCTCCAGCGCTTCGGCCAGACAGGTCACGTTGCCGTGGCCAAAAATACCGAAAACACCTGCGAAAACAGGTTCTTGACTGCCATCGTCGTGCTGGATGTGCTGTGCAATCATCCACTTGACCAATGCCTGAGCCGTGGTCATCCGCTCAAGTTGCATGGGGTCGCTCCTCAGGTTCCTGGACGAAAATGAAAAGGCCGCAAAAGAGGCCAAAACGGAATAAATATTCTGTTGGCTCCTTTACACAGAATAAAAATAATGTTCAAACGCAAAGTACTGCGAGAGTGCGGATTCCGCGCTACGCATAACGGGTAGCTGGGAGGCTGCCAAGTAATCGATAACTCCGGTTTATTGATCCGAAATTTTGGGAGAATTTCAAAATGAAAAAGCTCGTGCTTGCCGCAATGGCGGCTCTCGCAATGGGTAGTGTTGCATCTGCTGACGACCATGTTGCGAATATCATCGTTGTAACCCACGGCTCCGATGCTGACGGTTTTTGGGGCGTTGTTCGTAACGCTGTAGAAGCTGGTGCTGAAGACACTGGTGCCAACGTAACTTACCGTAACCCATCGACGGGTGACCTGAACGAAATGGCGGCTCTGATTGAAGCTTCTGCAGCTCAGTCCCCTGACGGTCTGGTTGTCTCCATTCCTGACGCTTCCATCCTTGGCGGCCCAATCGCTGCAGCTGCGGCTGCTGGCATCCCTGTGATCTCCATTAACTCTGGCTCCGACGTTTCTGCTGAGCTGGGTGCGGTGATGCACGTTGGTCAGCCTGAATACGACGCTGGTCTCGGCGGCGGTCAGAAGACTGCTTCCATGGGCGGCTCCGGCGGCGTGTGTTTCAACCACGAGCCATTCAACACCGCTCTGCTTGACCGTTGTCAGGGCTTTGCTGATGGTCTGGGTGAAGACTTGAACATGGTTGAAGTGTCCAAGGACTACAACGACATCAAGAACACCGTTCTGGCGTACATGACTTCCAATCCTGGCACCGGTGCCGTAATGGCTGTCGGCCCAACGGGTTGTGACCCAACCATCGAAGCTGTTGAAGAGCTGGGCATGGCTGGCGAAGTTGTTGTTGGTTGTTTCGACCTGTCCCCTGCTATCGTTCAGGGTGTGATCGACGGTACCGTCGCTTACGCAATCGACCAGCAGCAGTTCCTGCAGGGTTACCTTCCAATTATCGTGCTCAACCTGATGCACCGCAACGGAACCCTGCCTGGTAACTCCATCAACTCCGGTCCTGGCTTCGTGACCCTGTCCAACGTTGCTCAGGTTCAGGCTTTGGCTGGCGTAGAGCGCTAATTAGCAAGACGAAGCCCGACCTCGCTCAACGCGGATCGGGCTTCATCACTGGCTGATGTGCATGAGAAGAGGCGCGCGCGATAATAGC
>PAHJ01000158.1 GCA_002705565.1 Geminicoccus sp.
CCTCTCCCAATACCGGTTCCGGGGCCATGTCTCAATAGCCGCTCAGGTTCTGCGTTGGGGGTAAGTTGTTACGCCTATTTGGGGTGTGCTCAGAAGGTTTCAATGCTTAAGCCAAAGTGTCGCTTTGCAGCAGGGCATTGGCAGATGCGCCCTCAGCTGTTCTCGTTGCAGCTTGCACAGTGGTTGTCGCAATCGTATAGCGACGTTCTGAATTGCGGTGGCGTGAGCTTTGCGCCGCCCTGTTGGCCGTGCGGATGTGGCGAAATTGGTAGACGCGCTGGATTTAGGTTCCAGTGACTTTGGTCGTGGGGGTTCGAGTCCCTTCATCCGCACCACACCGCCCTTCGCGGGTGCAACAGGACGGCTGCGCAGCACCCATCCCCGAAGATAAAAAAGAACAGGAATGACCATGCAGATTCAACTCGCCTCCGAAGAAGGTTTGAACCGCGCGTTTGACGTGACCGTTCCCGCTGCGGATTTCGAAACGCGGGTCGACACCAACCTCGCTGGTTTCGCCAAAGACCTGAAACTCCCCGGCTTCCGTCCCGGCAAAGTGCCTCAGGCCGTCATCCGTCACCGCTACCGCGCGTCGATCATGGAAGAAGTGATGAACGAAACGGTGCAAGAAGCCGTTCGAAGCGCCCTGACTGAACACGAGCTGGCCGCCGCTGCTCCAGCAAACGTGACCGAGATCAAGCCCTTCGACGAGGGCGAAGACATCAAGTTCAGCTTTTCGATTGATATCATGCCGACCATTGAGCTGACTGACTTCTCCGGGCTCGCTTTCGATCGCATGAACCCTGTCATCGAAGACCGTCACCTTGATGAGGCGCTCAAGGTGCTTTCACGGCGTGGCGCTCAGCCGGTTGATGTTGAAAAGAAAACGCACAAGCTGGCGGACGATGAAATCGCTGTGATCGATTTCCAGGGCTCAGTTGATGGCGAAGAAAAGCCCGGCATGAAGGGCAGCGACGTCATGGTTCAATTGGGTTCTAAAATGTTCATTCCGGGCTTTGAGGATCACCTGCTGGGCAAGAAGAAGGGCGACGCGTTCGACTTCGACATCACCTTCCCAGACGATTACAGCAGCGAAGACCTGCAAGGGGTCGAGGCCAACTTCAAAGTGACCGTTAAAGGCATAAAGAGGCTCGACGCACCTGAGGTCGACGAGGAGTTTGCAAAGAAGTTCGGTAAGGAAGACCTGAACGAACTCAAGTTGCAGGTAAAGCAGGAGCTGGACACCATCCACCGCCGTTCTTCACGCTTCGTGATGAAGCGCGAAGTGATGGATAAGCTGATGGACACCCACGATTTCCCCCTGCCTGAGGGCTTGGTGGAAAACGAGTTCAACGCCATCTGGAATCAGATCATGACCGAAGCGAAAGCCGGCCGTGTAGATGCTGAAGACCGGGGTAAGAACGAAGACGAGCTGCGCGGCGAGTACCGCACCATCGCCGAGCGCCGCGTACGCCTTGGTCTCATCCTCTCGGAAGTGGCGACGACCAATAAGCTCGACGTCAGCCCAGAAGAGTTCAACGCGGCAATTCAGCGTGAAATGGCGATGAATCCGGGCCAGGAAGCGGAAGTCTACACTCGTTTCACCACCGACCCGAATGCACGTCAGGGATTGATCGCTCCGATTATGGAAGACAAGGCCATCGACTACATTCTCGAATTGGCAAACGTGACGGATATCGACACGGACCCGGACAAAATCGAAGAAATGATCGACCAGCCAACCGACATTTAAGCGGCTTTGATACGATGCGGAGGGCTGGCGTTCAGTCCTCCACCTCGACCGGATAACAGAAGGTCGACCCCTGCTTCATTTTCAGCAGATTGCAGATTTGCCAAGCGTAGGCCTGCCCCGGTAACGGACCAAACAGCAAACGAACCACAGACGTATCCCTGGGAAACCCGGTTTCTTCACGCGTCAACGTATCGTTCTGATAGGCCACTTCCATAAGACCCAGAACGTCGGGCGCGACCTGCATCACGCGGTCGTAGATCCCGCGCGCTTCATCTGCGTCTTTTCCCGTCCCAAGCCACACCGCGAAAACCGGGCCATCGACGATTGGCGGAATGGCATAGGTCAGATTTGGTCGATTGATCGGCAAGGGTGGGAGGGCATCGGGCGCCGGCACTCTGGTGCCATCAACCATCTCCTGCAAGCTAAGGGACGACCGCTGAGGTTCCGTGCTGGCGAGTAAATTTTCGCCTGCACGCTCTTGTTCATCGATCTGCAAGTCGGGCAGGTTGGGCTGCACAGGGCCAGCGGACTCGATCAGCGCGGCGATGGCATCGGAGTCGTCGGACAAGAGCTGATCCACCCCCCCAGAAGAAAAGTCTTCAACCGCCTTGGCGGGATCCGGCGGAGACAGCAGGTCGGCAAATTCGTCAAATTCTGAGCCTAGTAAGATCAAGGCGTCTCTAGTCGCGGACGACGCGGCTTCTTCCGGTCCAATTGGTGTGTTCGCTTCTACCGGTGCTGGCGGCGCAGTTGGCGCTTCTGCCTGCTGTGCCTGAGTCTGGGCCTGTCTTGATTGCTGTTGTTGGGTTTGAGCCTGAACCGGGACGCGCGATTCTGTAGCGGCGGGTGCTTGGGTCAGAAACTCGTTTGCGGGGTCAGAATCGACCAATGTGGGCGGCACTTCGGCGGAAAGGTCCACGTTGTCGGGATCATCCTCTCCTATGTCGACCGGTTTAGCCGCGGGAACTTGCTGCTCCGGGGTTCGCTTTTGCGCGGACAGGCGTTGAACGGCGTCCACGGCCTGCAACTGGCCCTGCTCTGCCGCCAAAGCACACCATGCCACGGCCTCATCCAGATCCACAGGCACGCCCACGCCGCGTTCATAAAACTGGCAAACCGCCCACTGTGCTTCCGGCAGGCCTCCTTCGCCTGCTTCATAGATCAATTCGAGAGCACGAACCGCGCTCTTGGGCACGCCATTGCCGCCGTAGTAGGCCAGACCGAGATTGAATTGCGCAAAGGAGTGACCGACGTCTGCAGCCTGCTGCCATAGCTCGGCAGCTTTGGCCGGATCAAACCCGACGCCGCGCCCCTCAGCGTACATCAAACCCAAATTGGTCAGCGCCTGAGGCAGTCCAGAGGCTGCATAAAGCTCCGCCGCTCGCGCTTCATCCCATGGCAGCGCCCGACCGGTCTCATAGAGCAAGGCTAGTGCGTATTCAGCGCTGGAACGATCGACTGCATCGCTGTCGATCAAGTCCTGCCAAATCCTAACGGCCTGCTCCATATCGCCGTCATCAACCGCTGCCAACCCGGCCTGATAGCTCTGCCCCTGCGCGTTAGTCCCGGCACACAACAGCAACACCGGCACCAGCACGGTGCACGCGCGGCGAAACCGGCGCAAAAAGGTCCCGTTGATACCCGATGAGCCCAAGTGAGGCTTCCTATTGCAAGAGCTGAATTCTGATTTGGTTTGAAATGGTTATAATCAAATCAGTCGGGCGGGAGAAGCATAAGCCATAGGAATGTGATGTTCTGCGACCCGGACCCACCCAGAAACACGTGGACGCTGGTTTCAGGCTGTGGCTTATGCGCGCAGAACCCTTTGACCGTTTGGACTCCCAATGAACTCATCAGCAACTACCCTGGGTATGACACCGCGTTCCTGGATGGATTTGGCGCTTCTGTCGTTCCTCTGGGGGCTGTCGTTCCTGTTCTACGATATGGCCTTAGATGGCCTTTCGCCCTTGGCAGTTGTTTTTGGTCGTTGCGGGATCGCGGCGCTGTTTCTGTTGATCATGCTCCGCGTAACAGGGGTTCGGCTGCCCAGGTCGCCGAAGTTGTGGGGCGCGTTGTTCATCATGGGGCTTATGAACAATGCGCTGCCGTTCTTCCTGATCGTCAATGGGCAGGCCCAACCCGGCTTTCACGGTGGCATGTCATCCATTTTCAACTCAACGGTGCCACTGTTCACTGTGATCATCGCCCAGTTCTTCCTTGCCGATGAAAAGATTACTTTGCCCAAGTTGATCGGGATTATGCTGGGTATGTGCGGGGTCACGGTGATGATGGCCCGCGATGCCTTCTCCGGAGATGGCGGCCTGTTGATTGGCGGCTCGATGGTGCTCATGGCGGCATTTTCTTATGGCGTGGCAGGGGTCTGGGCGCGGCGTTTTGCCGGTGTTCCGCCCATGCAGATTGCGGCAGGACAGCAGATCTCCGCAACAGCGTGGCTGATCCTGCCTGTATTTATGCTCGACAAACCCTGGACCTACAGCGCCTCAGTTCCAGTGTCGTCCTGGCTGGCGATTGCTGGCTTGGGAATTTTTGCGACTGCACTGGCCTATGTGCTGTTTTTTCGAATCCTCAGAACCGCAGGCGCGACCAACGTTTCGCTGGTCACCCTGCTGATTCCAATTTGGGCCATCCTGTTCAACGCCACGATCCGGCAAGGCACGTTGGCGGTCTGGGAGACCATTACCCTCGCGCAATGGGCAGGGATGGCACTGATTGCTCTGGGGCTTTGCGTGCTCAACCAGTGGATACCGCTACCAGGCGCGAAACGCCGCTAAGACGCCGGAGCTGTTTCCAGGGCTGGTCTAAGACCCGGGGGCCGGATTTGAGACAGGGTCGCCAACGCGTCGCTGGTTGACCTACCGTAATGGAACGTGTGTTCTACACGCTGCTGAACAACAGATTTGTCTGAAGAAGAGGCTTAGTCATGTCCGACCACTATGGCTTTTGGCGATTGCTGCGCGAAGGGTTGCGCGGGCACACCGGTTGGGGTCCAGCCTGGCGTGATCCTGAGCCGAAGCCGGAGTATGATGTGATCATCATCGGCGGGGGCGGACACGGTCTGGCCACCGCTTACTACCTCGCCAAAGTGCACGGGATTACCAATGTAGCCGTGCTGGAAAAGGGCTATCTGGGTGGCGGGAATGTGGGCCGAAACACCACGATTGTGCGCTCAAACTACCTGCACACAGGCAACCAGCTGTTCTATGAGAAATCCTTGCAGTTGTGGGAGGGTCTGTCAGCAGATCTCGATTACAACGTGATGTTCTCCCCCCGCTCAATCATCAACTGCTTTCACACGGACGGCCAGCGAGACGCTGAAACCCGGCGGGGCAATCAGATGATCTTGCACGGCGCAGATGCTGTGCTGCTGGACCGAGAAGGCGTTCGCCGCGAAGCACCATTGATCGACGTCGATAACCCACGCTTCCCAATTTATGGCGGTCTCATGCAAAAGCGCGCTGGTACGGCGCGGCACGATGCCGTCGCGTGGGGATTTGCCCGAGGGGCGGACCGGCGCGGCGTGGACCTGCTCCAGAACTGTGAAGTCACCGGCATCGATGTTGAGGACGGACGCGTTATCGGGGTTCAGACATCCCGCGGACCCATCCGCGCCAAGAAAATCGGTATGGCAGTGGCCGGCAGCACGTCGCGGGTCGGCGCGCTGGCTGGTTTGCGCCTGCCGATTGAAAGCCGCGTGCTGCAGGCCTTCGTCTCTGAAGGCATCAAGCCGATGCTACACAACGTCATCACCTTCGGCGCGGGACACTTCTACATTTCGCAGTCGGACAAGGGCGGTTTGGTTTTTGGTGCCAGCCTGGACGGCTACAACACCTACGCCCAGCGTGGAAACCTACCGCTGATCGAGCACGTGATGGAAGCAGGTGTCTCCTTTGTCCCGGCGATGTCGAAGGTCAGGCTGCTGCGGTCATGGGGCGGTGTCATGGACATGAGCCCGGACGGCTCGCCCATCATCGACAAAACCCCAATCGAAGGTCTGTATCTCAACGCTGGCTGGTGCTACGGCGGGTTCAAGGCAACACCGGGCTCGGGGTGGTGTTTCAGTCATCTGATCGCCGACAAACCCACCCACCACATCGCGCAAATGCGTCTGGATCGGTTCAAAACCGGACGGGCCATCGACGAGCTTGGTGCTGGCGCGCAGCACAACTTGCACTAAGGGAAACACGAGAAATGCTGATCCCCTGCCCGCACTGCGGCATGCGTCCCTCCGAAGAATTCACGGCCAAGAGCCTTGCTGAGGCCCCTCGCCCGGCACTAGGCGGTGACGATCGGCCTGAAGATGACGCCTGGCAAGACTACCTGCACACGCGCACGAACGCTGCCGGTCAGACTAACGAGTATTTTCATCATACCTTGGGCTGCCGACAATGGATTGTCGTGCATCGGAGCACCCTGACGCACGAAGTTGCAGGGGCCACCTTGGCATCAGCCTTTTGGCAGCAACCCAAGCACGAGCAGGAGGCCGGCGAATGAGCGCACGTCTTCCGCAGCCCAACCGCCTGGATCAGGGCGGCATCATCAACCGGGACCGGCCAGTGGTCTTCACGTTCGACCGGCGGGTTTACCAGGGATATGAGGGCGACTCTCTAGCGTCTGCTCTGCTCGCCAATGGCGTCAAGCTGTTCGGTCGATCGTTCAAGTATCACCGCCCCCGCGGAATCCTCGGCGCCGGTCCAGAAGAGCCCAACGCCCTGGTCGAAGTCGATCACGGCCCCGCCGAACGCGACCCCAACCACCGCGCCACCATGCTGGAAATCTATGAGGGGCTTGAAACCTTTTCGCAGAACCACCTCGGTCCGCTGGGCATGGACCTCATGGAGGTCAACGACCTGGTCAGCCGGTTCCTGCCAGCCGGATTCTATTACAAGACCTTCTTCTTTGGTGGCTTGCAGGCATGGTACCGGCTCTACGAACCCATCATCCGCCGCGCCGCCGGTCTGGGCCGCCCGCCCCTGGCTGCTGACCCACACCACTATGACAAGGTATACACCCACGCCGACACGCTGATCGTCGGTGGCGGGGTTGCCGGACTGACGACGGCGCTGTCGCTGGCGAAGGCGGGGCAGTCTGTGGTGGTGTGCGAGGAACGCGACCGCATGGGCGGTTCAGCGCTCTGGCAGGGTGAGAGCTTTAACGGAGAGCCGGGCGAAGGCTACATCGCCCATCTGTGCCGCGAGATCGAAGCCGCTGGTGGCCGTTTGTTGCCGCGTACCACCGTGTTCGGGGTCTACGACGCCGGCACTTTTGGCGCGGTCGAGCGTTGCCATGACCACCTCGCCAAAGCCGACCGTCCGCCACACACGGCGCGCATGAAGTACCACCGGATTCAAGCCCGGAATGTTGTCTACGCCACGGGCGCGATCGAGCGCTCGGTTGGATTCAAGGGCAATGATCGTCCCGGCGTTATGCTGGCCAGCGCCGGTCATACGTTCCTGGGCAAATATGGCGTGCGCGTGGGCGAGCGGGTGAGCCTGTTCACGACCCATGACGGCGGTTACGGCACGGCCGCGGCGCTCAGCGCTGCGGGGGCCGAAGTCACTGTTCTGGACGCCCGCGCCGACGGCGCTGATGTCGGCATCGACGGTGTCCGCGTGATCAAGGGCGTCTACGCCAGCCAGGCGCACGGACGCATGGGTGTGCGCCGCGTGGACTACGCGGGCGCCTCAAGCGGGAGCATCGAAGCAGACGCCTTACTCGTTGCCGGGGGCTGGAACCCGACCGTGCACCTGACCTCCCATACGACTGACCGTCGCCAGTCCAAGCCGGTTTACGACCCGGATTTGCTGGCCTTCCTGCCGCCTGAGTTGGCGGATCAAGAAGCCGCTGCTGGCTCCGTGACGGGGGCGATGAGCACGGCGGACTGCTTGGCCACGGCACAGGCTGCCGGTCTGAAACTCGGTGGCCGGTCGGTGGACCTTCCCACGGTGGAGCAGGCTTTGCCCGTCTCCAAACCCACGGAGATGTGGGCCGTTCCTGGCGCCGGCGATGCTGCCTTCCTCGACATGCAGAACGACGCCACGGTCAAGGACGTGAAGCTGTCTGCTCAAGAAGGCTTCAAGTCGGTCGAGCACATGAAACGCTATACCACGCTCGGCATGGCGACCGATCAGGGCAAGACCTCCAACGTGACTGGGTTGGCGCTGCTGGCCGCTGCGACGGGTCGAGATATCGCGCAAGTCGGCACCACCACCTTCCGCCCACCCTACACCCCCATTCCCATCGGCGTTCTCGCCGGTCACCACCGCCAGCGTGATTACGCCCCCTTCCGCTATTCACCCGTGCACGCCTGGGCGCAGGACACGAGCGCAACGTTTATGGAGGCGGGGCTGTGGATGCGTCCGGCTTACTACACCCGGCCCGGTGACAAGGACTGGCTGGACAGCGCGGTTCGCGAGACCCGGGCAACCCGGGACTCGCTGGGCATCACCGATGTCTCCACGCTGGGTAAGATCGACATCCAGGGGCCTGACGCCGCAGAGTTCCTCAACCGCCTGTACACCAACGGTTGGAAGACCCTGCCCGTGGGCAAGGCCCGCTACGGTCTCATGCTGCGCGAAGACGGCATGGTGTTCGACGATGGCACCACCTCGCGCTTGGGTGAGAACCACTTTTACATGACCACGACGACCGCGCACGCCGCTGGCGTGATGGCGCACATGGAGTTCATGCACCAGTCCGCCTGGCCTGACCTGCGGGTCGCTTTTGCGTCCGTGACCGACCAGTGGGGCGGGCTGGCCTTGGCGGGTCCAAACGCCCGTGCCTGCCTGGCCAAGCTGTTCCCAGAGGTGGACGTGAGCAACGACAGCCTGCCGTTTATGGGTGTCGTCGAGACCCAGTGGCAGGGCTACGCAGCCCGCCTATTCCGCATCTCGTTCTCCGGGGAACTGGCCTACGAGGTTGCCGTACCCGCAGACACCTTCGACGCCTTCTGGCGTGCGGCATTGGACGCGGGCGCCGAGTGGGACATCACACCCTACGGCCTGGAAGCCCTCAACATCATGCGCATTGAGAAAGGCCACGTGACCGGCGCTGAACTCGACGGGCGGGTGTCGATGCAGGACGTGGGCCTGGGCAAGATGGTGTCGAGCAAGAAAGACTTCGTTGGCCGCGCCATGGCCGAGCGGGAGGGCTTTAGCGACCCCGAGCGGGGCAAGATGCTTGGCCTGGTCGCGACCAACCCCGGCGATAAGATCATTGGCGGCGGTATCATCTTTGACAGCCCCGACGGCCCATTCGACCACACCACCATGCTCGGTTACGTCACCTCCGTCGCCCAGTATTCCCCGTTGAAAGACCGCGCTATCGCGCTGGCTTTTGTCAAGAATGCCGCCGACTGGCACGACACGAAGCTCTATGTCGTCAGCCACGTGCACGATAAATCCGTCATGGAAGTCAGGGCCGAAAGCCCGCATTTCTACGACCCGCAAAACAAGAAGGTGATGGCCTGATGAGCATCGTCTTAAGCAACCCTTTGGGCCCCAAATGGACCCCAGGAGAGCACGGCAGCGCGCCCGCAGGCGGGTCGGGCGTCACCGCGAGCCACGCCGTGGGCCTCACCATCGTTGAGGTCGCCGCTCTGCCCGGCCAAGCTGAGGCTTTGCGCGCGGCGCTTAAAGCTGCCTTTGGCATGGAACTGGGCGCAGGCACACCGGCTGAATCTGCGGAAAACGCAGTGTGCACAGGACCGGGACAGTACCTGCTGACGGGCCATGACGTCGCGGCCGTGAAAGCGGCTGTGGGCGATTTGGCTCTGGCGGTGGATCAGTCTTCGGGGCGGGTTCGTGTAACGGTATCGGGACCGGCGGTGGCAGATCTACTGGCCAAAACCTGCCCGCTTAACCTCGCCCAGTGGCCCGTGGGCGCTGCGCACGCGAGCCATTTCCTGCACATCGCCTGCGCCTACTTCCGACGCGGGGAGGACAGTTTTGACCTCTACGTCGGCCGCTCCTTTGCCCAGTCGTTTGGCGAGTGGCTGCTCCATGCCAGCGCGGAATTCGGGCTCAGCGTAGGCTGAGCGCAGCCCAAGGCCAGCGCATCCCTAAATGCGCTCGCCTAAAGCTGCCTGCGAAGCTTTTATTCCTCGATGACAATTTCACCCGCTGCAGCCTCAGCGGCGGCGGCTTCTTGGCGGGCCTTGGCTTCGTCTTGGCTGATCACCTCAACGGTTTCCAGATTGTAGCCCAGGATCAGCATGGCCTGCGCGTTGGCTTTCTCGATCTCCGCAATTTGCTGCAGTGTCAGGCCGCCTTCACGCCATTGCCCCACCTTGCCGCTACGGAAAAACGGGCGGTCTTCTGAGCGAACGTTGCCATAGTTCCCGGCCCGTTCCGCTTCGGCGAGCTTGTCGAACGTCGTTGCCGCCAGTGCCTTGTCAAACTGCCCAAAATCCAGGGCGAGGTTCAGGAACTGCACCACGCGCAGCATCTCCCGGCGCGGGTTCTCGACCAGATCCTCGAACCGCACGAACAGGCGCGGCATGGACGGGCGCATGGCCCAGGAAACAACATTGCGCGTCCATGACCCGATGGGCTGGGGCGTCGTGCCCTTAGCCAGCAGGGCGAACTGCGGCTGGTTCATGTTGGCAATCGCCGCGTCAATCGGCATGCCCATGTCAGCCGACAAGGAGATCGCCACGTCGCGCGGGTCGCGTACGACCACGACAGCAGCGCGGGAGAAGTTGGGGTGGAAGGTCGGCTTGCCAGACCAGTCGGTCTGCATGATGTGCGTGCGCATGACCAGATCGCCCTTGGACTGAGCACAGGCGCGCATCAGGAACTCGGGCCGCTTTTCCCCAATATCGGCGGGCTTGAGCTTGGAGACCTCCTCCCGCATCAGCGCCTCAAAAACACCCGCGTTGCTGTCGTGGGTAAAGGCGCGGCCCATGTTGGTCAGGTTCACCTCGTCCAACTTGGCCATGTAGGTGTGTAGAAATGCCCGGACCCACGCGTTGCCTGAACGGGGATAGGACTGGATCCACGAAATACGCGACGTGGGCAGTTTCTGCTTGGCAAAGGGGTTCTTCGCGCCGGCGACCGGTGTTTTTTTTTCGTCAGCCATGGACCTGTCTCAAGTTGTTGGATGCAAGGGCGGTGTGTCGCCGCTGCTAGAGCGTACCCGGATAGCCGCCGCCATCGAGCACAAGGTTTTGACCGGTTATATAGCCAGCGCGGGCAGAGCAAAAGAACGCACACGCATGGCCGAACTCCTCTGCGGTGCCAAAGCGCCGCGCGGGATTGCGCGCCGCGCCCTCGTTCCACGTCTGTTCAAAGCTTTGGCCGCTGATTTTGGCGGTGTGCTCGTAGTTCTGCACCAGCCGCTCGGTTTCGTGCTGACCGGGCAGCAGGTTGTTGATCGTGACGTTATGCGCCGCCACCTGCCGCGCCAGTCCCGCGACGAAGCCGGTCAGGCCGGTGCGTGCGGCGTTGGACAGGCCCAGGTGCGGGATGGGCGCTTTGACCGCGGCAGAGGTGATGTTGACGATCCGGCCAAAGCCGCGCTCGATCATCCCATCGATCGTCGCTTCGATCAGAGCAACCGGAGAGTACAGGTTGGCGTTCAGCGCGCGCATCCAATCCTCCTGGCTCCAATTCCGAAAGTCACCGGGTGGTGGACCGCCGGCGTTATTGATCAGAATATCCGGGTTTGGTGCCGCCGCGAGCAGGGCTTCACGCCCCTCCGGCGTGGTGACATCGGCGGCAACCGCCGTCACGCTGCCCGAACCCGCGCTAATCGCAGCCTCGACAGCAGCCTGCGCCGCAGCAAGGCTGTCCGCGTTTCGGCCATTGAGCACGACGTGCGCGCCCTCTTCCGCCAGGGCAAGCGCACAGCCCAGCCCCAACCCCTTCGACGAGGCACAAACAATCGCCGTCTTACCGCTAATTCCCAAGTCCATGCTGCCCTATCCTCCGCATCAAGCATCCACGCCCCGCATCCATATCCCCACCCCTTGGCCCCGTCCACCCTGAGGTGGCCACCCGCCCAGAACAAAGCCCTTTGCCCCAAACAAAAAACCGCCGCTGAGCGCAAACCCAGCGGCGGTTGTTTTGACCCCAAAGGTCAAACTGAATATCAGGCAATGATATCGGCAGCCGTAAGCGTAGCAGTGCTGAAGTTCATCACACCAATTGATTGAACGCTTAGACCTGAAGTCGCCTGCTCAACGTCTACGAAGACGTAAGAATCACCAGCAAAATTATTTACCACGACGATGTCACTCGCACTGTCTAAGCGCGACGTAACGTCAGTGATCATCGTATTAAAATCACCGGCGGTATAGGCTGTCGTCAGTAACACCACATCATCAACAGCCGTCAGATCTTTCAAAGAGACCGAGTCGTTTACTGGATCGTATGTCTGCACTACTTCGGTATTCGTGGTGTCAAAATCACCAATGGCCGTTAGTGCGTTAAAGGTTGACCGATCAAAAGTAGCCATGTCACTCAGGGCATCAAAATCCAATGTTTCGGCGACATGAATATCCAACGTAAACTGATCAATACCCGCCCCACCGATGTAAGTGATGCTGCCGCCGGTTAGAAAGGTGGCTGTATTTATCGTATCATTACCGGCACCTGCTTCAATGATCGCGCCGTTACCAGTGCCAGCACTAAACGTAATCTGATCGACGCCATTACCAGTATCGATAGACGCATTTGCGGCAAGGGACGCGATTTCGATGTTATCGACACCGCTTGACCCCTTGTAGTCCGCAATCCCGCTGAGATCATTAGCTATGGCTGTAACTGCACTCGCCGAACGGGCATCAATCGAGGTCAGCGACGCAATGCCGTCGCCGCCAAGAATAACGTCCTCGCTACCGCGAATCACAAGGTCCTTGGTGGCTGTGCCCGTCAGAGTGAGAGTGCCATTGGTCCCCGGCTCGTAAACGAGTTCGGTCAAAGCTGCCGCATTGTTGGCGATGGACAGGTTACCATCCGCGCCGGAAGCACCCTTGAATTCGAGTTTAGTTTCCGTAGCACTGCTGATAGTGACGCTTGCGCCAGTGGTAAAAGTCACCTGATCGGCAATGGCGTTGTTGCCCACATTCTGCAACGTGGCGCTTGTGGCGACCTGCAGGTCATCGACGTCGGAAATATTGGTAAAATCAATAGTGCCGGAGGTCGCTTTGATGGTCTCAAAATCGCTGATCGTTGCGGTATCTGAACCAAAAGTCGCGAGGTCAAGCGTATCGTTCCCGGTTCCACCAGACCAAACGGCAGAGGAGGTGGGGCCATTCGCTGTTACCGTAACCTCGTCATTGCCTGACCCCATCGTCAGGGTCTCGACAGTATCATCAACCATCAGCATGATTTTGCCCGACGCGCCGCTGGCATCGACCGCCGTCACACCGGAAAGATCACTGACGCCATCGTCGTCGCCGACCGTGTTCTCAATGTTCAAGTTTTCCGAACCGGACAGGTTGAGTGTCGTCAAAGATGACGTTGCGTGAATGTTGAGTGAATTGGTCGAAGATCCATCACTGCTCACCGTCAGCTCGGTGATCGCCTCGCTGGAACCCGAAAGATCGAGATCCATCGGATCAATATCGCTCTCGCCCGCGTTTTTAAGCTTGACGACCAGTTCGTCGATGCCGGTGTCCGTGTCTACGTCCACCTTTTGATCGCCTTCGACATTGGTCAAAGACAATTCAGCGCTGGAACCGCCTTGGGCACTCGGCCCGAGGTCCGTGATGGTAATAGTACCCTCGCCATCATTCGTGTTCGAAACCGTTAGTGCTGCAGTCTCACCACTCATGTCGATTTCAACGGTCTTTCCGGTCGTACCCGCATCGACGTTTACAGCAAACTGCTCAATGCCGGTCAGGGTGACGCCGCGCGAACCGAGATCGAGCGCGGGAGAGGTATCTGGATCGAGAACTTCCGTCAGCGTGACCTGATCCGTACCTGAACCGCCGTTGATTGCGGTGATGGCATCCAAGGCGTCCGTGCCACTGACCGTAAAGGTATCATCACCCGCCGTGCCTGTGGCTTCGCCGGTGGAATCCGGGGTGATGGTGGTGGTGGTGCCGGGGACTGAGGGGGTCGTGCCGGAGGTTGAGCCGGTGCTGTCGTCGTCGTCATCGCTGTTCAGCAGGATGAGCGCGCCGACCAGCAGGGCCGCGCCCGCGACGGCAACGGCGATCACCGTTGGGTTCATGCCCGGGCCGCCGACAATGGTGACCAATTCCTGCGAAACGAGGATCTGGTTGCCATCGACGATGTACTGGCCTTCGTTCGCAATGAAGCGCTGGCCGTTTTCCAGTTCGAACTCGACCTGGCCATTGCCAACGCGTTCAAAGGAAATGACCGAGCTGGTAATGTCCTCAAAGCCATCGAGGCCCTGGGCCTGAGCTTGAGAGGCGGCCAGGACGGCGGCGCCTGCGGCGGTGAGGGATGCGGCGGTGATCTTGCCACGCTGGTCCCGCTTGATGAGCGCGTTCTTGTTGGCGATCAGGTCGGCTACCGACTTCATGTCCTATGACTCCATCAAATTATTCAGCCCCAAAAACTGCGTGGGGATGCTTAGGGCCCGCTGACCTATTCCGGTAAAGGGGCCAAATTTTGAAACCTTTTGGCCGCCGGAGTGATCGTCCGGAAGCCGATATTGAAATATAAATGCGTGCCCTTAATTGCGCGGGCTTTGGCTAGCAGGTCGCAAAGCACAGGCCGTCGGGTCAAGCCTTTTGGCGCTTTCCTCCCAATTCTGGCGATTACAGGCCGCAATCGAGGGCATTATGCGATAGCCTAGTGGAGATATTCTGGAAAAAAGGTTTATCTTCAGTGGATTTCTCTACGACCTTAGATTCGCTTGTTCGATTCGAAATTACAAAAAAAAGCCAATAAATTCAGTGAATAGCGCCTAAATGAAGTGATATATGACTAGCGCATCAAAGACCTCGCACGCCACCGGTACAAATCTACGTCGGGCTGTCCTATATCAAGGGGACACCTTTTCTTCATCTCCCTGCGCGAACAAGAACTGAGACGATTTAACCCATGGCCCAGAAACGTTTTGAACCCACCGCTGAAATCCTTGATTGGACCACCTACAAGCGCGCCATCATTTCCAAGGGACGACTGGTCTCACGCATGGGTTTGGTGGCCGAGATTGGGGAAGTGGGCGCGAGCCTGCTGTCGCTGCGCCTGCCCGACGCAGACGGTGAGGTTGCCGGCGGGGGCGACGCCCTGACGTGGGAGTTCACCCACCCGCTGCACTACCTGATGAGCGAGGGCGCGGTTGGCGGCGTGATCGGGCCGGTGGCAAACCGCATTGGTGGCGCGAAGGCCACAATCGGCAAGCGCACGCTCAAGCTCGACGCCAATGAGGGCGACAACTGCCTGCACTCTGGGGCTCGGTCCACGCTGTACCGGTTCTGGCATCTGTCGGTAGAGAACGACGGCATTCTGGCAGAGCTTGAAGTGCCCCATCGCGCAGACGGGTTTCCGGGGCGAAGGGTGTTCAAGGCGTTTTATCGGTTCAACGACCAGGGCGACGCGCTTGAACTGACGCTCAGCATGCGATCCACCCGCGATACGCTGGTGAACATGACCCATCACCCGTACTGGAACCTCGGCGGCGGCGAAGCGCTGACTGGGCATTTGTTGGAAATTCCGGCGCTGGGCGCGCTGGTGCTGGATGAGGGGCAGATCCCGACCGGCGAGATGATGGACTGGGAGGCTGTGGGCAATGATTTCAGCAAACCAACCTCGCTGGACCTGAAGCGTGCGGACTACGATCTGCACTTTGTCCTGCCCGAAGACCGGGGCTTTAACGCACGTCTGAGCTATCCGCGTCTGGGCCGCAGTCTGACAATCGAGAGCGACAAGCCCGGCATCCAGCTCTACACCCGCAGTGGTGGCAGTCTGGAAGCCCCCAGTGGGGACGCAGAGGCGGGCGCGGTTGAGGGGCTGCCCGAAGCGGTGTGCCTGGAACCCCAACTCCACCCCGACGCCCCAAACCACAGCGAATTTCCCAGCATCGAGTTGCGTGCGAAAGAGACCTACGAGCATCGGATGATCTATCACCTGAACTGGTGACGACGGCGGCAGGTCAGGCGCAAAGCGCGCCTACTCGTTCCGGCTGTGCCCACACGGCATCCACCACCTCAACGGTACGGTCCCGCGGATTTGGCGACCCGCCAATGGGCGTGTTTCCGAAGCTTAGCAGGCTGGCATTATAAACCCGGAAGGGGCGGACTGAAAGCTGGCTTGACAGGGGAGAAGCGGCCCGGAATTGTGAGCCTGACGCACGGGCTCGCTCAAAACTGTATATCGGAAACGTCCGCCTATGGATTTTCACCGCCACGACCACCAGAAAAGCGATGGACGCTCGCTCTATCTGTATAGCCGTGAGCGGCGGGAATACACGGTCACCAATGACGTTGAAGGCCCCTATGCGCCCAACCCGCATCTGCGCTGGCATCCGCTGCGCCGGGAGTGGGTGGCCTATAATCCCGGGCGGAACACGCGCACGCTCAACCCACCCAAGGATTTCAACCCGCTCGCGCCGGTCGCGGTGGACGGCTTTCCTGGCGAAATCCCAGTCACCGACTTTGAAATTGCCGTGTTTGAGAACCGCTGGCCAGGCTTTGCCATGCACGCGGTCGGTTTGGGGGATGACGATTGCCCAGCGGCGCACGGAGCCTGTGAGGTGGTGGTGTACTCGACCCGCGACGAGGGCTCGCTGCACGATTTATCCGTGGATCATATCGCCCTGCTGCTCCAGGCCTGGGCAGACCGCTACCGCGCGCTCTCGGCTCTGCCCGAGGTGCAGTACGTACTGCCGTTTGAGAGTCGTGGCGCGCATGTTGGCGTGACCTTGCCTCACCCCCACGGCCAGATTTACGCCTTCCCCTTTCTGCCCCCGATCATCGAGCGGCAGGCGCGGGCGCAGATGGAGAACCAGGCGCTAACCCGGCTTGTCCATGCTCCCAACCCCCGCTTTGTGCTCGAAGACCGGGACCAAACTGTGGTGCTGTGCCCGGAATATGCCCGCTATCCTTACGAGTGTTGGATCATGCCCAAGGAGCCGGTGTCCGCGCCTGACGAAATGAGCGACGCGGCGCTGCTGGACTTTGCCGAAGCCCTGAAGCGAACGCAGAAGCGTCTGGACACCTTCTTTGGCGGTCAGACCCCGCTGGTCATGTGGTGCGCCTTGCCGCCCAAGGGTTTTGAAGCCAGCTGGCCCTTTCACGTCCAGCTCTGGCCCATGCAACGCGGCAGCAACGCGTTCAAATTTCTGGCGTCGGTTGAGCAGATCACCGGCGTCTATCTGGTCGATGTTCTGCCCGAAGAAGCCGCCCAGTCGCTGCGTGACGTGACGCTCTAAGCCATGAACAGACTCAATGCCGATGCCGTCAGTAAAGCCCACGCCGCAAACTTCGGGTTCGAACCCATAGGCAGCGTTTTTGCGCCAGGTCGGGTCAACCTCATCGGTGATCATACGGACTACAACGACGGTTACGTTTTCCCAGTGGCGCTGGAGATCGGTACGTTCATCGCCTATAGCCGCAACACCAGCGGGCGGGTCAGGGCTCGCTCGATGAACATGGAAGCCCAGCTGGAACGCGACGTAATGGCGCCGGCGTTTGGCGACTGGCTAGACTACGTCATTGGGGCTTTGCAGGCCCTGTCGTTGAATACGGGCGTCACCCTGCCATCAGGCTTGGATCTGACCATTGGTTCTACTGTGCCCACCGGAGCCAGCGTATCGTCCTCTGCTGCCTTGCAGGTGGCAACCCTACGCGCGGCGGTTGAGGCGTTCGGTCTCGACATCAGCCCTGAAACGCTGGCGCAAGTCGCCCAGAACTCGGAAAATAACTACGTTGGGGTGAATTGCGGGCTGATGGACCAGATGGCGTCTTCCACCGGCAAGCCGGGATGGGCGCTGTTCTTTGATACGATGACGCTGGAAACCACGCTTGAGCCCCTGCCCACGACGCATAGTTTTGTGACCCTTCATTCCGGGCTTTCGCGCCAGCTGACCTCCGGGGCCTATAACGAGCGGCGCACCCAGTGCGAGACGGCAGCAGCACAGTTGGGGGTGCCCAGCCTGCGCACAGCAACGCTCGACCAGGTTGACGCGCTGACCGGGAAAACCCGCGCCCGTGCCCGCCACGTCGTCACGGAGAACGCGCGGGTCCTGAAGGCTCGAAACGCGCTGACAGCGGGCGACCTCGACGGTTTTGGTGCCTTGATGACGGAAAGCCACTGGTCGCTGAGCCGGGATTTTGAAACATCCACCCGCGAAGTGGACGCTCTGGTTGAATCCTGTTTGAGCCGAAGCGCGCAGGGTGCGCGCATCACAGGTGCGGGTTTTGGCGGCTGCATCGTGGCGCTGGTCAAGGCGGGTGAGGAAGCCGCCCTGGTTGACTCTCTTCGGCTCGCGCATCCGACCGCCTGGCACGTTGCAACGTCAACGGGATTGCCGGATCCAACCAAGGATCAGAGGGGGTAAGGTTGAGCCAATGCACCGCCTCGACCAACGGTTTCTCGTCCGCACAGCAAGCGCTTTCGCGCTTATTCTCATCGTCATAACGCTGAGTGCCACGCTCTCGCAGGCCGCTCGGCTAACCGCTGATATTCTGGAGCGGGGGCTGAGTTTATCTCAGTTTGCGATGGTCCTGCTGACGATGATGCCCAAAATGGTGGAGCTTGTGACACCGCTGGCCTTTGGGATTGCCATGGTCCTTGTCTGCATCCACCGGAACGAAAATGGGACCACGCTTCTGCTCCGTGCAGCCGGCCGCTCGCCGCTGGTCGATGGCGCTCTGGTTTCGATGCTTGGGCTGGGCGTCGGGCTGGGTCTGCTCGCGCTATCGGGTTTGGTGGTGCCAAACACCCAACTGACCTTTCGGACGCTCTACACCCAAGCTCAAGCCAACAGTGCCGCAGCGGTTACGTTGCCAGTTTCCGTCCCCTTTTCGGTGGGTGATAACATCACACTGGTCATTGGCGCGCACCCGCGCGACGGACGCTATGAGGATCTGGTCGCGATCGACACCAGCGGACGCGAGGAAACCGTCATCCTCCGCGCGGCCTTGGCGACGTTGTCATCCTCCAGCGAGGGTCAGGCGGTCCTGGAGCTGCAGGATGGTTCCATCCAGCGGGTAACCGACGAGGGACGCCAGACCCACCTGAGCTTTACCAGCACAGCACTGAGTTTGGATCAACTCGGCGTTGAACCTGCCCTGACAACATCAGCAGGGACAACGGGCCGCCCGGACCGAGTCGACACCCGCAGCACACAGCAATTGCTGGAACAGCAGAATAGCGACGCTGCCGCCCGGAAAGAGTTGATCCGACGACTGGCCGCAGCCCTGTCGCTGGTCAGTTTTTCTGTGCTGACCGCCGCCGTTTTGTTTGGACGCCGCCCTCACGTGAACGGCCAGGCTCTGGCGGCGTTAACGCTCATCGGTGTGCTGGTCATTTTTCTGCTCTTGCAATCCGCCTTGATCTCGACTTCTGGTTTTAGCCCGTTGAGAATATGGCTTGTTTTGGCCATTAGCATCACACCACTGATCCTTTCACCTTTCATTCGCCTGGTTCAACCTCTCAAGAGATAGCGCCAGGCTTCAGGAGAACGCACAGCATGTATCAACCAGAAAACCATCCGCGCCTAGGCGTGTGCTATTACCCTGAGCACTGGCCCGAGGACACCTGGGAAGCGGATGCTGAGCGGATGAAGGCGCTGGGTCTTTCGACGGTCAGAATCGCCGAATTTGCCTGGGCGAAGATGGAGCCGGAGCCAGGGGTGTTCACCTGGAGCTGGCTGGACCGTGCCATTGCAACCCTCGGCAATACCGGCCTGAAAGTGGTGCTTTGCACACCGACGCCAACCCCACCAAAGTGGCTGACCGATGCCTACCCCAGCACGCTGCGTCATTCCGAAGATGGTCTGCCAGAAAAGCACGGCTCGCGCCGTCATTGTTCAGTAGCCTCGAAAACCTACCGCGAGCAGTCGCGCCGGATTACCTTGGCCATGGCCGATCGGTATGGCCAGAACCCGCACATCATCGGCTGGCAGACAGACAACGAATACTCCTGTCACGACAGCACCCTGTCCTACGGCCCGGAAGATCGGGAGGCGTTCCAAATTTGGCTGGGCAAGGTCTATGGCGACATTAACACGCTCAATGCGCAGTGGGGCACGGTGTTCTGGTCCATGACCTACCGCAGCTTTGAGGAAATTGATTTGCCCAACCGCCTGACTGCGGACGCTGCGCCGGCGCACTGGCTGGATTTCCGCCGTTTCTTCAGCGATATGACGGTCGAGTTCAACCGAGAGCAATGCGATATCCTGCGCGCAGGCAGCCGCGAAGATATGTTCATCACCCACAACTTCATGGTCGCCGAGATGGGCTTCGACCATTGGGATGTAAGCGCCGATCTGGACTTCGCCAGCTGGGACTCCTACCCCTTAGGCTTCCTGGAAAAGTTTGGGCGACGCATGGCTTTGGGCGGAGACGCCATGATTGACCGCTACATGCGGATTGGTCACCCCGACATTGTCGCCATGCACCACGACCTGTACCGGGACATGTCTCGGACCGGTCGACTATGGGTAATGGAGCAGCAGCCCGGACCTGTGAACTGGGCCAACTGGAACCCAGCGCCGGTCGATGGAGCCGTTCGATTCTGGACGTTGGAAGCCATCGCGCACGGGGCCGAGGTTGTCTCATACTTCCGCTGGCGGCAGGCGCAGTCGGCTCAGGAGACCTACCATACGGGTCTCAACCGCCCCGACGGTACGCCCGATCAGGCATCCCGCGAGGTTGAAAGCCTGCGTGACGACCTGCCCAAGCTGAGCTTTGGCGACGTTAGCGACGCGTCCGGCGGCGATACCACCAACACAGTTGGGCTCTACTTCGACTGGGACGCGGCCTTTACCTATGAGGCACTCAAGCAAGGTGCGGATCAGAACGCTTTTGCCACGACTTTTGCCTGGTATCACGCTCTGCGGCGTATGGGGTTGAATGTTGAGTTCTTCTCGCCGTCTCACATGTCGGTTTTACCAGCCTACATCGTCCCCTCAGCCCCCGTGCTCGATGCCGACATGGTTGATTTCATCCGTCAGACTGGAGCGCCCGCAGTCTTTGGCGCACGCTCTGGCTCGCGCGATGGCACGCTGAACTGGTTGCCTCAGCCCATGGTCTGCGAAGACGGTCTCCCGGTTGAACCCCTGTTCGAAGACCTGTTCCTCGACCGCACCGAGACCCTCCGTCCAACCCAAGGCATCGACGTGGATATCGATGGGACGCCACTGCGGGCCAAGGCGTGGGTTGAACACCTTCGTGTCATGGGGCTGAGCGAACCTGGCTCCAACGAACCACCGCTGGAGGTCATCGCACAATTCAAGCCCGGCCCGTTCGAGCCGGCGGGTCTGGACGCTGCAATCGTGCGGCAGGGTACGATGCATTACGTCGGTTTCGAACCTGACTATGAGGGGATGAAAGCCATTCTGGAGCCGATCCTAGAAAGCGCCATGATCGCCGCGGACGAGCTGCCAGAAGACATCCGCACTCGCCGTTCTGACGGGCGGCTGTACGTGATGAACTTCGGTGCAGAAGCTTTCGATGCAAGCACTCTGGGCCTGCGCGGCGATGCTGTTGTGGGTGAAGGGACCACGGTGCAGCCCTACACAGTCAGCGTTTTCGCCGACTGATAGACTAGCTGCGCGACCGCGTTAGAAGCAGTCCGCCCACCGTAATCAGCCCGGCGCCGATCCAAAACATCAGCGTCGGGATCTGCCCCAGAAACAGAAACGCCCAAATCGTGGTCATGACGATCCCGGTATATTTGACCGGGGCGATAAAGCTGGCAGATGCGTTGCGGAAAGCCATGACGTTTCCTAACTGGCCCACGTTGGCAAGCAGGCCCATGCTCAAGAACACCAGCACCTGAAACCAACTCATCGGCGTCCAATTGAGGAAGGCCATGGGTGCAAGGTAGATCGTGCCAAACAAGGACATGGTGACAACCAGGATAAAGGTGCTGTCCCGGTCCGTGATGAACTTCAGGATGGTGAACTGCAAACCAAGCGTAAACGCCGCGCCAAAGGCTGCCAAAGCACCAATGGACAAGAACTGGTCTGCCTGTGCCAAGTTCGGCTCTGCGGCCGTGATGCCACCTGCCAGCGCAATCAAACCGGCCAGTAAGACCATGCGGCTGGGCCGCTCCCCGAGCAACAGCACTGCCAAAGCAACGGTGAAAACACCCGAGGTCATGGTGATGGCAGAAGCGTTGGCTTGATCGATGTGCAAAATGGCGACGACGGAGCAGGTGAAAGTCGCCACCCCGAAAGCCGCTCGCAGGGCGTGCCAGCCCAACAGTCCGGGCGTTGGCAACAGCCGCCGGGCCTGCCCCGTTAGGGCAAACCAGGCCGCCAGCGGAAGGATTGAGACCAAGCCACCAACAAACCGGAACCAGGCTAGTTGCCATGGACTGAGGTGCTCGCCCCAGAGGTTGGGAAAGATGAAGAGCAGGCCGTATGTCGCAGAGGCCTGCAAGGTCCAAAGGATCCCCTGAAGCGGTCTGGGATTGGCCGTCGTTGCCAAGTGGGCCGATGATGCATCAATACGCATAAATATAACCGTTGCACGCTAAGTCACTGAAAACAAATCTCCATATGCGCATAGCTGAAGGTGACGAAGGCCTCTCAGAGCAGTTTCCCGCTCTGTTCCTTATATGGGCTCACTCCCGACCGGATGCCGACTCTGGGTGGTCCGACCAACCTTGGTTTCCGTTTCTATTAGGGACCTCTAATGTTCTAGTTTGCCGCGTCTGCTGAGCCAGCTTGATCAAAGGTCTCGATCAGGGTGCGAATTTGTTCGAAACGGGGGTGCTCCGGATCAATCAGCGGCAGGAGGCGCATGAAAAAATGCTGAGCCTCTGTCCGGTTTCCCTTCTGCGCCGCAACCTGGCCGGCGAGCAACAGCGCTTGCGGGTTTTCCGGTTCCAGCGCGAGCAGCCCCTGCAAGGCGAACGACAGACCATCGAGGTCTTGCAGCGTAGCGTAGGAGCGCACAAGACGATCCCATTCCTCCGCTGAGCCGCCCTCAGCCTGCAACCTTGCGCGCAAGCCAGCAACCATACCGGCGATGGTGCCCTCCACCTGCGCCTGATCCGCGCCTTGCAATTGCGCTTGTAAAGCCGCCACGCGTTCAGCATCCGGGCCGCTCTGGGGTATCAGGGGCGCAGCGGTGATTAGCAAGCGGGGTTGGCCGACCGCCAGATAGGTCGCCAGGCCCGCAAACACCACCACCATGATCATCATCAACAACATGCGCATCAGGGGTTTTTCTCCCCCTCGCCCAACCGCGAACGCCCCCGCAACAGCACCAGTCCCGTGATCCCTGCGCCCATCAAAAATATCAGCACAGGCCCAAACCATAGTGCGAGGGTCAGGGGCTTCAGGGGCGGATTCATCAGAACAGCGTCACCATAGCGGGTCATAAACCAATCGCGGATTTCGGCATCGGACCTGTTGTCTTCGATGAGCACCACGACCTGAGCTCGCATGTCCTGAGCCAACTCGGCATTCGATTCAGCAATAGACTGTCCAGCACACACCACACAGCGCAGTTCGTTGAACAGCGCTTTGGCCCGAATTTCGGTAACGGACTGCGCCGAAGCCGGTTGCAGGAATGGCGTGATCGTGGCCAGGACAACCAGCGCAGCGACCACGATGCGGTAGAAGGAGGCCATCACTGGGCAGCCTCCCACGCGTTGATAAACTGTGTCTTCAGCGCGCCAACCAGCGGCCCGGGAGACCGAAAGAGCAGATCGCCATCAGCACTAAACACGTAGGTTTCAGGCACACCCGTCAGCCCAAAATTAAGGGCATTAAGGCTTTTCAGATCCGCAACAACGGCGGCATAGGGGTTACCGTCAGACGTCAGGTACGCAGCGGCGTTGAGCGGGTCGTCGCGGTAGGCAAGGCCGATCAGCGTGCCCGGGTTGGCAGCACCGAATTCGAGCAAATAGGGATGTTCGAGACGGCAAGGCTGGCACCAACTGGCAAAAAAGTTCACGACATAGGGTCCGGCCGCTTCGGATCGTACGCGGTTTACGTCCCCAAATCCTTCAAAACCCGGCAGCGGGGTGCCTAGATCAAGGGCGCTGAAATCGGGCTCAATGGCGGTCGAGGTCGGGAAGCTTGCCGGGTCCCGCTGGGGGTTGAGGCCAAACCAGAGCAGCGATCCGACCAAAAAGATCGAAATCACTCCAAGAACCACAATAATCAATCGAAGTGCTGCGTCGCTCATTGTCTCATTCTCCCCACGCGCCGCCAGGCGGCAAGTGCACCCAGACCGCCGCCCAATACCATGAGCAAACAGCCAAAATAGAGCCACGGTATCAGCGGACGCCAGCTCAGCGACAGAACATACCCGCCGTTAGGCGCTTGCGCGTTGAAGGCGAGGAACACATCGCCCAGCCACGTGACATCGATGGCGGCCTCGGTCGTACTGTCTTGCCGGATCGGATAGAAACGGCGTTCGGGTGAAAGCACCTTATCCACGCCGCCGCTGGCGTTGAGCACGGCGACATCGGCAAAGGCTGCGATGTAGTTTCGTCCTGCAGCAGGATCGACCTGCGCCTCACGGACACCTTCGAGGCGGAAGGTCAGGTGGCCAACTTCGACGGTATCGCCGGGGCTGAGATTGACGGTTCTTTCCTGCACCATGGCCGATCCGGCGATCAGCCCGAAAACGGCAATCCCAAGGCCTGCATGAGCCAGTGAAACAGACCATGAAGCCAGTGAAACCCGCGTGATATTGCCACTCGCCCGTACCCGCTGAACCAAGGTGAGCAAGCCGCCGCCCAGCAGCCAGCCGGCCAGCACCATGGCAAGCGCGACCGCGACAGACATGCGAGGCTCAGATTGCCAGTGGAGCAGCACAATGACGATCACGGCTAGCGCCAGCGCCAAAACCAATAGGGTCAGCAGCCCGCGTACCCGCGCCCTGGTCGCCGCAATCGCTGCGCTGTCTTTACCTGTGGCGTCGTCCGTGCCTGGATGGTTCCGCAACCGCTTCCACGGCAAGAACGGCCCCACTGCCATCACCAGAATCAGCGGCACCATGAAGGGCAGAAAAGTGGCATCGAAGTAAGGCTTGCCAACCGTCAGTGGCTGGCCAAAAGCTTCGGTGATCAGGGGAAAAAAGGTACCAAGCAGAACCACCCCTGCCCCTGTTGAGAGAAACAGGTTGTTGAGCACCAGCGCCCCTTCACGACTAATCGGCGCAAAACCGCCGCCGGCTTTGAACTGCGGCGCGCGCCAGGCAAACAAGCCAAAGGCGACAACCACGCTGAGCGCAAGGATGAGCAGGATAAACACGCCCCGCGAAGGGTCCACGGCAAAGGCATGCACGGACGTCAGCAAGCCGGAGCGGACAACGAAGGTGCCTAGAATGGCCAGCACAAAGGTCACCACGCCAAGGAACAACGTCCAAACGCGCAGCGCCCCGGACTTCTCGACGACCATCAACGAATGAATAAAGGCCGTTCCCGTCAACCATGGCAGGAAGGACAGGTTTTCCACGGGATCCCAGGCCCAGAAACCACCCCAGCCCAGCTCGTAATAGGCCCACCAGCTGCCCAGCGCGATCCCTGCCGTCAATCCTGTCCACGCCAACATGGCCCAGGGCCGAACAAGGCGCGCCCACGCCTGGTCGGCTTCACCGCGCAGCAAAGCCGCAACCGTCAGCGCAAAGGTAATCGAAAATCCGACGTAGCCGAAATAGAGCAGCGGTGGGTGCAGCGCCAGTCCGATATCCTGCAGTAGTGGATTCAGCCCGCGTCCCTCGATCGGGGCGGGGATCAGGCGCTCAAACGGGTTTGACGTAAAAATGGTAAACGCGAGAAACGCCAGCGTGATCAAGGCTTGCACGCCCAGCGCCCTTACCTGCAAATCCTGATGCCTCTGGCCCCCACGCAGCGACAGCATACCGCCGAACAGAGCAAGGATAAGAACCCACAGCAGTATCGACCCCTCATGGTTTCCCCACGTTCCTGATATTTTGTACAGGAGTGGCTTGGCCGTGTGGCTGTGTTCAAAGGTGGTCTTGATGCTGAAATCGCCGCTGATAAAGGCGTAAACCAGCCCCAGGAAAGCAATGGAAATTAGAACTGCGCTCGTCAGCGCGGCACCACGGACGACCGACTGCCGAAAGCGCGGGGTCCAGCTCAAGGGCTCAGCGGGGAGCAGCGCAATCACGGCCTGCATCAGGGCCAGCGGCAGCGCCAGGATCAGCGCCAGATGCGCCCATTCACTGATCATTGGCCGCTCGCATGATCGCGCAGTTCGCGGGGGACGTAGGCTTCGTCGTGCTTAGTCAGCAGGGTCTTGGCATCAAACCCGCCGACACCATCGAGAATACCCGTGGCGATAATCCCCTGCCCTTCGCGAAATAGGTCTGGTAGAGCGCCGCTGTAGCGAACAACTTGCGTCCCGCCGTCCTTGTCAGTGAGGGTAAATCTGTGCGCGATGCCGTCTTCGGTGGCATAGGACCCTGCAACGATCAGACCGCCTAACCGCAAGGTCTTACCAGGCGGAATATCCAGCGCCGCCAGCTGCGTCGGCGTCCGAAAGGCGTTGAGTTGACCAGGCAGGGCAAAGACGATCAGAAGCACTGCGCCGGCGACCATCAATCCACCCAGGCTGACCCAGAGCAGTCGACTGCGGACCCGGGAGGTCATCATTTCTGGACGTCCTGCTTGAGGGTTTCAAGCTCCCTACGCACCCGGTTGAGCACCAGACGCGCCACCACGAGAGCGCCAATCATCCCCAGCGCGGCTGCACCGTAACTTCCCCAGACAGCGATAAAGCGATCATCAAACACTCACCTGCTCCTTCACGTTCCGGTGGCTTCGGCAAGGAATTCGTGGGCCGCCGTTTGCTTACGGCGCAAGGAACGCAGTCGCATCCGGATCAGCTCATATCGCATGAGCCAGATCCCAACCGCCATGTAAAACAGGTACGTTCCCAACATGGTGATAAGCAAGGGCGGCACATAGACCCCGGCAATGCCGTCATCCTCCGCCGGTTCAGCCCCACTCTCTCCGCCCTGCCCCAGAGCGTTCATGATGACACGGCCCGTCAATTCGACCACGTTTGCACCGCTAGACCCTTGATGCAGAACCAGGAACCATTCGGTCACAAACTTCGACAGGATCACTGTCACCACGCTGGCCACAAGAAAAATCGAACCCACACGGCGACCCAGCGCCGGATCGCGCTGCGACAGTACCCGCACCAGAACGATGTAAATCAGATATTGGAACAGCAGCAGCAGCTCAAGCACCATGCGTGGATCGCGCCAGTCCCAATAGGTGTTCAGCGTCGGCTTGCCCCACAGCGCGCCGGTCACCAGCGCCACAACCGTAACCACGGCACCAACCGGTGCGGCGGCCAGACAGAAGATCTCGGGCAGTGGGTGACGCCACACCAGCGCAACAAAAGCGGCAATCGACATGCTGCCATAGACAATAAGCGACAGGCCCGCAGACGGAACATGGACGAACAACGGCTTGATCAGTTCCTGCATCTCTTCGTCAGGCGGAACCATCAGCCCCCAAATCATGCCGCCAAAACCCAGCCCGATCCCGAGAGCGAGAAGGAAAGGTTGGCTGGCTTCGGCCCAGCGCATGAAGCGGGTTGGATTGGCAAAGGTGTGCATGGACACCGATATGGCTGTTTTTTCTCGTAACTTCAAACCGAAGGATGCCGCAGGTTTTGCGTTGGTCCTTTGCGTTTGGGGAAACCCAAGACATTTTTGCGCTGGTGCCGCCGGTGGCCAATGGTTGTAGAAGGCTCTGGTGTCAGGCAAAAAGGCAAGCATGACTCGAACGACTTCACCCCTGTTGACCGCAGACCGCTTGAGCGTTGCGCGCGGCGATGGGCTTCTTCTCGAAGACCTGAGTTTCTCGCTGCTGCCGGGCGACGCGCTGCATGTGGTGGGGGAAAACGGAGCGGGAAAATCGACCCTTTTGCTCGCACTGGCAGGCCTGATCCCAATCGCGTCCGGTTCGGTGCATAGCCCTCAGGAGGGGGTCGCCTTCCTCGGCCATGACAACGGCTTGATCCTGGACCTGAGCGTGTCGGAGAATATCGACCTTTACGCGGGCTGCGGCATCTCACCAGACCCGGTTGTCAGCAACGCGCTGGGCGTGGACAGTCTGATGAACAAGCCTGCGCGAACGCTGAGTTTTGGCCAGGCGCGGCGGGTTGCTTTGGCGCTGACATGCCTGCCTGACAAGGCCGTCTGGATGCTCGACGAGCCCTTCGCCGGGCTGGATCAGAAAACCGCTATGGTATTGCAAAGCGTGCTCAGGGACCGCGTGTCCCAAGGCATTGCCCTGATTTTTTCCTCCCATGAGCGGAGCCTTGAAGGCGCGCGCACACTGGAACTGGTTGCCCNGCATCTTCCNNCAGGGGAAGCGCAGGGNGAGGTGCATGTTTAGCGCGGGCCTGAAACTGGAACTGCGCACACGCTTGCGCACTGGGCTGGCGGCTTTGGGGGCGCTGGGGTTCCTTGCCGTGGCCCTGACGGCTGTTGGGCTGACGCTGGGACAATTCCCCGAACGGTTGCGTCCAGCGGGTCCAGCAGTGGGCTGGGCGATGATCGTCCTGACGTTCGTCTATGCCAACGCGGACTGGTGGCTGGACCAGATCCAATCAGGCCTGAACCAGCGTTTGCGGGTCATGGCGCGGGACTACCCCGGCTTCGTCTATGGGCGGGTTTTTGGGGGATGGCTGGTGGCGCTGCCGTGGTTGCTGGTGGCAGCTTGGCTGGTCACGCTGTTCTATTCCCAGCCGGTCAGCGCCTTCCTTGCGCTGAGCGCGGGCTTGCTGATCAGCGCTGCAGGCCTCACGGCGCTGTGCAGTTTTGTTGCGGCGTTGCGGGTTTTGCTGGGCAATGTCGGCGTTTTTCTCGGTGCCATGGCGCTGCCACTGGCGCTGCCCTTTGTGGTCCTGGGCGTGGGCCTTGTCGATGGAATCACGCTCGCCTCTTGCGCCTTCATGCTTGGGGTATCAATTCTACAGGCAATCGTATTTATCGTTGCGACGCGCTGGATCCTGTCGCTGGTTTAAGGAAACGCACCTTGTCCACACTCTCCTTTCTGCAAACCCGCCGATCGGTCAAAGCTGCCGACATGCCTCATGGGCGACCTGATGCCGCCACGCTGCAGCAAATCCTCGCCGCCGGCCTGCGCGTGCCGGATCATGGCAAGCTCGCGCCGTGGCGCATTGTTGTGATTGAAGGCGAGGCGCGCGCGGCGTTCGGGCGCGACGTGCTGCGTCCTGCGTTCGAGAAGAACCAACGCGCCGATGCGCCCGAAAGCACACTTGCGCTGGAAGCCGGCCGGTTCGAGCGCGCCGGGGTTGTGCTGGCCGTGCTGTCCACGCCAACCGTGCCGCACAAAATTCCAGTCTGGGAGCAGCATTTATCTGCCGGTGCCGTATGTCAGAACATCGTGATTGCCGCTCAGTCCGAGGGCTATGCAACCCAATGGCTGACCGAATGGACGGCCTTTGACCCGGACGTGAAAGCCGCTTTGGGCTGCAATAGTCAGGACGATCAGATCGCTGGCTTTATCTACGTCGGAGGTAAACTGACCAATACAGATGATCGGCCCCGCCCAGACTACGATGCGGTCGTTTCTCACTGGTCAGCAGGCTGAACAGGCCATAATTTATGGCCGCAGAATAACGAAGAGGCTCGCAGCTATGACGCTCGAATTACCCGCATACGAAACCATCGCGGTCGAGTTTGTAGACCAGATCGCAAACGTTGTCCTCAACCGACCGGAAAAGCGCAACGCGATGAGCAAAGCGTTTTGGGTCGAATTCCCCGACGCCATCAACCGGATTTCCAATTCGGCCGCTGCGCGTGTGATCGTGGTGTCCAGCACGGGCAAGCACTTCACAGCCGGTATGGATCTCGCGGTTTTCGCTGAGGCAGGTAACTCGATCATGGGCGGCAAGATAGATCCGCACATCCACGCTGAATCCTTCCGCATCCACCTGAATCATCTGCAAGATACCTTTTCCAGCCTGTACAACGCGCGCCAGCCTGTTCTGGCAGCGATCCAGGGCGGTGCCTTGGGGGCAGGAGTGGATCTGAGCAGCGCCTGTGACGTGCGCTATTGCACCAGCGATGCCTTCTTCACCATTCAGGAAGTCAACATCGGCATGGTCGCCGACGTGGGAACCTTCCCCCGTGTGCTGCGCCAACTCCCCGACGGGCTGATCCGCGAGCTGGCCTATACTGGGCGCAAACTCGAAGCCGCTGAAGCCTTCAACCGCGGTTTTGTGAATCAGGTGTTCGAAACGCAAGACGAGATGCTTGCCGCCGTGATGGAGATCGCTCGGCAGATCGCGCGTAACTCGCCGCTGGCAGTCGCGGGGTCCAAGCACGTGATGAACTACGCCGCCGATCATTCGACGGAAGACACGCTGCGCTACATGCAAGCCTTGAACGCTGGCATTCTTTCGCCTGCGCATATGATGGAAAGTGCCGCGGCGAAGATGCAGAATCGGGAGCCGGTTTACCCTGATCTGAAGGCCGTAAATGGGCCTTGGGACTAGACCAACGCGTTGGTGCTTTTTTCAGCGCTCTTAGAGAGATCAAACACGCTGTAAACCGCGCCCCCAAGATCAACCGCGCCGCGCATGGCGTACGTGCTGGTGATTTCTGCGGGCACAGTGGACCACCCTGCCAGCACGGCCCGCTGCATCCGTGCGCCGACGTCATCTCCTAGCGCTTTTGACGTGATCAGCACCGGGGCCGGGCGTGCAGGGGTTGAGGTCAGGACACGAAGGTCAGCGATGACTTCAGGCATGATCCGCTCAGCGAGCCGAAAGCTGAAGGCATCTATGGCGGCAAAGTCAGCTTCGCCAGCTGCCACCGCCTGCATGGAAAATCGATGCCCGCCCGTTTCGAGCCCACCGGCCAATAGCGGCTCGACCGCCATCAGTGGCCGCAAGCAATGTACGCCAGACTGCGAGTCATCATCGTTGAAGGCCAGTTTCGCCGCGTTCAGAGAGGCCAGAGACGTCCAATCCGACGCCGCCTTGACCACCACTTGGCTGAAATAGGTGCCCGGCGCATTGTCCATCAGGTCAAAGTCCGAGGTGGCGAGATAGCGAGCGTGGTGACGGTGCTTTCGGAACCATGGTGAGCCACAGAGCTGGCTGAACACCACCTCTTCCGCCATCCATGCTGAAAGCCGCTGGGGGCGGTGATCCAGCGCTTCAGGCACATCCAGACCCTCGGTCCGGGCGGCCTCACGGATGCGCGCCCACAGTGCATCGGTGTGGTCATGCAGCTCCGGCCAATCATACAGCGGCATCATCGCCAGCCCGCTGAGCTTGGTCAGTTTCCTGATCGTGTTGGTGTTGGTGTGAGCGGTCATCATCATGGTTCCTGCATCTACCGCTGAACACGAGTGGTCAAGGCACACCGGTTGTATGGCAGAACCGACCCCCCGTGGTCGCTGTCAGTCGATCAGCGTGTTGAGATCTTCGTATCTATAGTGTGAAACATCCAACGCGAGCGAACCTGCGATGTCCCACCTTGTCAAAGTCCAGCAGTCAGTCGAAACCGCAAACGGTCTACCGAACGAGTTCTACACAGACCCGACCGTCTTCGCGGAGGAAACTAAACGCCTGTTGCTCGGTCAATGGTCAGGGATCGCTTTCGCCGGTGATGTGCCGGAGGTCGGGGATGTGTATCCGGTTGAATTGGCGGGTGTCCCTTTGGTCCTTGTCCGCGATCGCGACAATCAGGTTCGAGTCTATGAGAACGTCTGTCGCCACCGCGGCATGATTCTCGTGGGCGAAGCGGGAAAGGCCCGGCAGGGCATGCGCTGTCCCTATCACAGCTGGACCTACGACCTGAACGGCCGTCTGATCGCCACGCCGCTGGTTGGCGGTCCTGACGCGAACCACCACCCGTGCATCCACAAGCCGGATCTGGGCCTGCTGGAAGTGCCCGCTCATGTCTATCTGGGCGTGGTTTATGTCAACGTCAGCCGCGACGCAGGGCCGTTTAAGCAGATACACTCAAAGCTGCTGGACCGCTGGGCTGAATTTGAGCAGCCCTTGTACTTTGACCGGGATGTCTCGCAGTTCACCCTGGATGTGGCCTGCAACTGGAAATTGGCTGTCGAAAACTACTGCGAAGCCTATCACTTGCCATGGATCCACCCCGATCTGAACAGCTACTCCCGCATCGAGGATCACTATAACATCGTCGAGCACAACGCCTATTCGGGTCAGGGCACAACCGTGTTCAACCCTGCGCGAACCGAAGACGGTCGCCTGTTCGATACCTTCCAGGGGCTCTCGGAGCAGTGGTGGAACGGGCAGGCCGAATATATCGTGCTTTACCCCAACGTGCTCGTCGGGGTGCACCGTGACCACGTATTCGCGATGCTGCTGCTGCCGCAAAGCGTCAATCAAACGATTGAGCGCGTCGGCATTTTCTATACCTCAGAAGCGTCCATGAGCGAGGACTTTGCCGATTTGCGCAACGTGAATGCCCAGCAATGGCGTCTGGTCTTTGATGAGGACATTCAGGTCGTCGAAGGCATGCAGCGCGGCCGAAACGCACCGCACTTCGACGGCGGTCGGTTTTCCCCCGCCATGGACACGGCCACCCACTGCTTTCACGCGTGGGTCGCCAAGTCCATGAGCTAGATTTCGAGGTTTCGAGGTCTCTAGGCCGCCGCTGCCAGCCGCGACCCGACCAAATCGGCCACCAACGATGATGTCGCTGCCGACAAGGTCCAGCCCAGATGACCGTGCCCGGTGTTGTAGAACACACCCGGCGCACGGCCCGCTTTCACAACGGGCATCATGTCCGGCATCATCGGCCGAAGTCCGGCCCAAGGAACGAATGAACGGGTGGACATGTCGGGAAACAACTCCTGACACCAGCCCAGCAGCGGATCAATCCGCGACTGTCGAATATCGCGGCTGAACCCATTGATCTCTGCTGTGCCCGCAACGCGGAAACGGTCGTACCCAAGGCGGCTGGCCACGATTTTGGTCTCGTCGTCCAACAGGCTGACCCAAGGTGCCGCCGCGCGATCCTGCTCGTCTCTCAAGTTGACTGTGATCGAATACCCTTTGACGGGATAGACGTTCAAACGGTCGCCCAATTGCGCGGCGAACCCTCGGCTTGAGACCCCGCTGCAAACCACGACACCATCGAAACGTGCGTCACCATCTTCCGCCGTGCGGACCACAACACCCCCGCCCTTGAGATGTTTCAGACCCATTATTTCACTGTTGAACTGCGCCTTCATGCCTTTGCGTTCGCAAACAGCTTCCAATTGAGCCGTGAACTCGTGGATGTCGCCCGTCATGTCACTCTGGGTAAAGAAACCGCCATGCAAGGCACCCTTAACCGTGGGCTCAATGGCGTGCATTTCCTCTGGCGTGATCGGCCGACGTTCCAAGCCACCCTCGGCGAGCAGCTCATTGACGCGCAAGGCGTGGTCGTATGTCTGCTTCTGGCGGTAGATATGCAGGATCCCTCGCCGCTCCAAGGCAAAGTCCAGACCTTCGACCTCAGCGATCCGTAGCAGCTCATCACGCGCCTGCAAGGCCAGACGCACGGTCGCAACCGTGTTTTCACGATAGTTTCGCATGCCCAAGAGAAACTCGGCCATCCACGCATACTTATGAAAACTGGGCATGGGATTGAGCAGCAGCGGCGCACCGGGCTGGACCATCCACTTGATGCCCTTGAGGATGCTCGACCAGTGGTTCCACACCTCAGCATTCGAGGCCGACAGCTGGCCGCCGTTGGCATAGGATGTTTCCATAGCGGCATAGCGCTGACGCTCGAACAGCGTCACGTCGTAGCCACGGTTGAGAAGTTGATAAGCGGTGGTTACGCCGGTGATCCCGGCGCCAATAACGGCAATAGACGGCATAGCTCAGTCCTTTCCGACTGCTATGCCCCCTCCGTCTTCTTTGCCTGAGAGTTTGGGACCGTCACCCCGACCAGGTGAGGCCCTTGCTCCTTCGGCGGGTGGTGTGCCACCTCTCTCCGGAGTGTTGAAACAGAAACGGTACGTTTGCCTGAGAGATTCCGGGGCGGTTGCTCCTTCGGCGGTGCCTAGGTTGAACCCCGGCACGCTCTCCCATTCCTGAGACTGATCATGTCCTATCGGAAAAGCCCCAAAGCCGCAAGCTGACCGACGCTTGCCTTTCCAAAAACCCAACCTCGCACTTCAGCAATCTTAACGTGTTAATATTGAGATATTATATTTTAAGTCGCATTATACACCTTTATGTTGATTTATTCTCAAATGCTATTCTATTTCAATATGATATATATTATCTATGGTAGTGTCTTATGAATTTACGCAATTTCAACGCGCTTCAATTTTCACGCTGGCTGATGGGCTGTGGTGTTTTTGGGGTCAGCCTCCCTGCCCGCGCCGCTGAGAGAAACCAGGATGTTCAGTCCTTCCATGAGCTCACGGGCGCAGATTTACTAACGCTGGGGCAAAGCGGCATGCAAATGCTACGGCTTGCCGACGGACAGTCGATGCGCGTGGCGCTTGAAGACTTATATCTCGACGAGGACACGGTGTTCATTTCCGCCGAACTCGCGGTGGCGATGGAGCTGCTGCCGGGTCAACTGGGCAAGCAGATCGACCTGATCACGGCACAGGAAATTGCAGCAGCCGACCACCACGGAACCGGGTCCTTGATCGCCTCCACCGTTGGAACGGTGGGCGCGACGTTGATCGTGTCTTCGGCGATGGACGAGCTTTCAGACGATCTGTTTGAAATTTCCTCGACAGCGCTGGACGCAATTGATGAGGCGGGGTCCGACGCAGCACTTGACGCAGACGAAGACGCCACCATCCTGGTGAACGTGAACGTCGACGGCAGTGCCACGGCCGCCACCAACGAAGCTCCCGAGTTCGGGCCTGCGCCGACGGATTCCGAAATCAGCGAAAGCGCAGCCGTCAATGAGAGCGTCGATGCAACGGTTCAAGCTACGGATCCTGAAGGCCAGGCCCTGACCTATACGATCTCCACACAGGACATCAACGGCGCCTTTGCCGTTGATGCGATCACCGGCCTGATCCGGGTCGCGGATCCTGCCAAGTTGAACTTCGAAACCCACGAATCCCTAAACGTGACAATCAAAGCCACCGACAGCGAGGGCGCAACCGCAGAACAAACGGTTACGGTGGCTCTGCTGGATGACCCAACCGATACCATTGACAGCACACCGACGAACACTGTCACCCACACACCCTTCACCTCTGGCGCGCTTGTTGTGAGCGTCTCAACCGATACCCAAACTTTTTTGGGGCATGCGGGTGTGACAGCGCGGGAAGGAGGGGAGGAAGGCAAGGCCGCTTTGATCGAGTTATTCACGGACGCAGGGGGATACTTCAACCGGTCGTACGTCCCTGTTGAGTTGATTACGACCCTGCGGGCCGATCCATTTGATGCGCTCTTTGAAATCAACACCGGGGAGATGATGGCAAACAGCCTCACCCTAACGAGCACTCTCGCCATCTCCGAAAACACCCTAATGGTGGATATCACCGATACCGACTTTGCCGATAATTCAGCCATCGTCTCCAGCACTCGGATTAAAACGGTGGATCGCGATATGTCCGGCGAGGCTGAAGAAACCTATTCCTTTGTAGACGGGACCGTCAGCAGACTGGGCGCCGATCCTTTTTCTCAGACGACAGCCCTGTTTGATCTGAGTGCCGGTGACATCATTCACTTTGCAGACCTGACAGGCGATGGGCAGGCGGAACTAATTTTCAAGCAGGCGGGCGTGGGGGAAGCTCAGGTCTACGAAAATCTGGGAAACGGCTTCGCAACCACCCCGCTGGACGAAACCATTTTTACAGGCATTGATCTGGATGACCTGGCCGGTGGCAGGCTGCTCGATCTGTCGGTGCGGGAACATTTTGCGGACGGCAACATCAACGTGATGCTGCTGGGGCTGGAGGACACTTTCCTCTATGGACTGACCTAGGGTTCCGCTGGGGGCGTTTGCGCGCCAAGGACGCCGCAGACACGAGCCGCGTATGCATTGGCCTGTGCGACTGCGTCGGGCAGCGCCAATCCCGCAGCCAGCGCAGCAACACATGCACCAACAAAGGCATCCCCTGCACCTGTTGTATCCACCACCTTCGTTTGTACTGCATCCACCTGCACCGTCGGGGTAAGCGCCTGAAACAGTCGCGCGCCTTTGGCTCCCAGCGTTAGAATCACCGCGCCGACGCCCTGCGCGAGCAAATGCTCTGCCTTGCCACCCTCGCTTAAGCTGTCGTTGGCTGCAGCAAGCGCGAGCTCGTGTTCGTTGACCACCAGCACGTCAATGTTCCCAAGCTCGCTTGCGCTGAGACGATGCGCTGGGGCTGCGTTGTGGATCACCATGGCACCTTGGCCGCGCGCGCGCGCATGCGCCTGAGCCGTTTCGGTCCAGGTGATTTCATTCTGCGTGACAAGGATCGTGTGCCCATTCAGATCGGGCAGATCTGTCGCCTGGACTGCAGCATTGGCCCCAGACACCACGATGATCTGGTTTTCTCCCGCTGCATCAACAGCGATCATTGCCAGACCAGATGCGCCGTGATGAACTTTGACCCCGTCGAGGTTAGTGCCCGCCCTTTGCAGTTCACTCAGCGCGACCGCATTCAAGCCATCTGAACCAACCGCGCCGACCATCGCCGTTGCCGCCCCGTTCCGGGCTGCGGCCAGCGCCTGATTGGCGCCCTTGCCGCCGGGCAGGGCATCGTAGCGGTCGGTTTTGATGGTTTCACCTGGCCCAGGCAGGCGCTCGACAGGTGCAACGTAGTCCACGTTGATAGACCCTAGAACGATGACGTTTCGCGTACTCATGTCTTTAGCGCGTTCCTTTTCCGTTGCGATCAAACCGCGCGCCCCTCTGGGACGTCAGAGCTTCATCGTAGCTTGATAATGCGCCAGTACAGCCGGACCGTCGGCGGAGAGGCACACAGAAACCCGCGCTCGATCCTCCCACCCCGGCTGCCCGGTAAAGCGAGTTGCGGGCTTGGCAATGGTCTTGCCTGACGCAAAACCGTCCGTCACCACCCGGACCGATGACGCCTGCACGGCAAACAGCTCCGGTTTAGCGCAGTAAATCAGCGCGCTGGGGTCGTGAAAGTGACAGAAATCCAGCCCTACCACGTCGCTGTGAAAGTCAAAATACTGCTCCGAAGCTTGCTGCAGGAACTGCCCTTGCACACCGCCGTCTCGGGCCAGCGCGGCAACATCGTCTCGGGTCAGGTGGACGTCGTGGGTAGCGTCCAGCCCCAGCATAACAACCTCCCAATCCGCCGCGAAAACCATTTCGGCGGCGTGTGGATCATCATAGATGTTTGCCTCAGCCGCCGGGGTTACATTCCCGTTTAGCTGGGCCGCGCCGCCCATCAGAACCACGCGCTTCACCAGCGATGCCAGGTCAGGTGCCTTGCGTAAAGCCAGTGCGATGTTTGTCAGCGGCCCAATAGGCACCAGCGTCACGCTGCTGGGGTTCGCACGCACCGTGTCGATGATGAAATCGACGGCGTGGCGCTCAACGGCCGCTTTCGAAACGGTCGTGGGGGCAAATCCGCCCATGCCGTCCTCCCCATGCACCATTGTGGGATAAGCTCGTCGCTCGATTTCCAAGGGATCCCCGGCACCCCGGGCCACCGGACAATCGGCACCAGCCAACTCGACCAAGGCCAAGGCATTGTGGGTGGTCTGCTCAATCGACGCATTTCCATAGACCGCCGTCAGGCCGAGGACATCAAACTGTGCCGAACGCAGAGCATAGAAAATCGCGAAAGCGTCATCGATGCCCGGATCTGTATCGATGATGATCTTTTCTCGCACGGTAAGTGTCCTCCCTTTACTCGTCACCAGCAACCGTGGCACAGCAAAAAGTAAGTTGAAACCCGAGGGACCCTGTTTCCATGACTGACAAACCGCGAATTCTGCTGACAACCCCCTGGCCCCGGCGCGCAATTGAGGCCATGCGTGAGCACTTCGATCTCGACGTGCACGAAGGGCCCTTGCCCATGCCGGAAGACCGCTGGCTCGACGCCTTGCAGGCCTATGACGGGATCGCACCAACAGTCATCGACCGGCTTCCGCCGCAAGCCTATGAGACAGTCCAGAACCGAACGAAAGTGCTGGGCAACTTTGGTGTCGGATACAACCACATTGACATTGCAGCAGCAAAATCAGGGGGGCTGGGGGTCAGCAACACCCCCGGTGTCCTGACTGACGCCACCGCTGATCAGGCCATGGGACTCCTGCTGGCGGCAGCACGCGGGATATCCAGGGGCGATTGGCACATTCGGGCAGGCGAGTGGCGAGGCTGGAACCCCATAGATCTGCTGGGCACGCACGTGACCGGCGCGACCTTGGGGATCATCGGCTTTGGTCGGATTGGTCAGGCCATGGCCAAGCGCGCGCATTTCGGCTTCGACATGCCCGTCGTCTTCCACAATCGATCCCGCATCGATCCTAAGGTGACCGCTGCCTTGGGCGCGCGCCAGCTGGACAGCATCGAAGCCGTGCTCGGGGCGTCGGATTTTGTGTCCCTACACTGCCCTGGCGGCGGCGAAAACCGTCACCTGATCAACGCTACACGCCTTGCAGCGATGAAACCAACGGCGTTCTTGATCAACACCGCACGCGGCGACGTCGTGGATGAAACGGCCATGGCCGAGGCGCTACGAACGGGGCAAATCGCCGGTGCCGGCCTAGACGTGTTTGAGGATGAGCCGAAGGTGCATCCTGACCTAACCAGCTTGAAAAACTGCGTCCTCAACCCGCACCTGGGCTCGGCAACGGAAGCGACCCGGACTGAAATGGGGCTATTGGTTATGGCCAATCTCCAAGCTTTCTTCAAAGGCGACCCCATGCCCAACGCCGTCGCATAACAAAACCGCCTACAAGGGGGCCTGCCAGATCAGCTGTTGTCGCTTTCTGCGCGGGATTGTCCTGGGATCCAAGAGGCAGAAACAAAGAAACCGCCCGGATCACTCCGCGGCGGTTTTCTTTTGCGCACGAACCGGAGAAAGGCAACCGAGCCGAAGCTCACCTTTCCCTGCTTCACACCTCCTGCAAAAGCAGGTGGCATCCCGTACGGGATTCGAACCCGTGTCGCCGCCGTGAAAGGGCGGTGTCCTAGGCCTCTAGACGAACGGGACGCAGCGAATTAA
>PAHJ01000159.1 GCA_002705565.1 Geminicoccus sp.
CCACTTTTTGCCCGTTGCGTATTGAAGGATCAGAAATGCAACATTGCATCAAACTATTGAGCGCCGCTGCGCTGAGTCTCACCACCAACCTGGCTCAGGCGCAGGTCATCATGAACAGCGACCTCATCGGAAACGGCAATAACTATCGCGGGCCCGAAGGGTTTGCGCCGCATCTGTTTGTTGAGCCCAAAATCTTTGAAGTCGGTCAGAACGCATCGATCCAATTCAACGGCGACTTCGCGGTTGGCGGAACCTATTTCTATCAGGACGGTGTTTACGAACGGGGCGCCTTTATCGATGGTACGGTTTCCTCCACCTTGCGGCAGACATCGCCCCAAGGCTGGACCTACGGTGGGACGGTTCAGGCAACCGGGGGTGTGGTCTATCTACACGATGCACCTGACCCGGTTACGACCAACTTCAGCGCCCAAAACATCGATGCCTATGCGTTCATAGACACCAACACGCTGGACGTTCAGGCGGGACGTTACGTTACCAGTGGAATCAAAGTGCCTAGTGCGGCGGGTTATGAAACGATGAATGGTGTGATGGGGCCATCTGTGGCCGCTTTCTCGACGGAAGTCAGGGGCGACTTTGCGGGCGCTGTGAGCACCAACCAGGGCCCCTGGGAAGCCACTCTCGCCGCAGATCGCCACAATCGCCAGCATGGCTCCGTGGTGTGGCGACGTCCGGTGCGGACTGTCACGCCGGCTTACGGTGTTGAGGTAATCCGCGACGGCAACTATGACTTCGCGACCATTCCTTTGACCGGCAGCGGGATCCCCGTTGAAGGCCAACTCTATGGCGGTCGAGCGGGCGCAATGATGGAATATGGGCGCCTGACCTTTGGCGCCAGCGCGGGATTGGAAGCCTTCTATGATGGCTCGTCGCGCCACGAAACCCAGTCGATCTACGACGTTGGCGTCTCGAACAAAACCGGTCGCGTGATCTATGGCCTGAACGGCCAGCACAGGCGCTCTCACGACGCGAATGTTTCCAGCTCGTCGATCACAACGGACGTTACCGTCGCAATTGCAACGGGCGTGGATCTGGAGCTTGGTTATCGGTACACCCGACTAGAGGATGAAGCGCTCACCGAGCCTACGCAAACCCACGAAGGCAAGGCGGACATTCGTTTGACCTTCTAAGGGGCAGAAAACCCGTCCCATTTCCTCAACGTGCGGCGTCTGCCAACAAAAACCCTGCACAAGCGTGCAGGGTTTTTGTTGGGGTGGTTAGGACGACGATCAGCACTGCGGTCAGCGGTCGAGTTGATGCGGCTTGGGGCCGCCCGTGGCCCAGTCCAGCAACTGCGCGGTGTGCACCAATGGCACGCCGACGCCCTTCTCCAATTGCTTCATGCAGCCAATGTTGCCAGTGGCCACAATCTGCGGCTGGGTCTTTTCGATGTTGCGCAATTTTCGGTCCTTGAGCTGCCCTGAAATCTCGGGCTGGAGCAGGTTATAGGTACCGGCGGATCCGCAGCATAGATGCCCTTCCGCCGGTTCCCGCACGCTCGCGCCCAACGCCTTCAGCAGGGTCTTTGGTTGGGTCGTGATCTTCTGCCCATGTTGCATCGAGCAGGCACTGTGATAGGTGATTTTCACGGCCTGCAGCGCGTCCTTGCCCGCGGCCAAATCCTCGACTTTGACAAACTCCGTGATGTCGCGCGCCAGCCCCGCGACCCGGTTGGCACGCTCAGCCATGGCAGAGTCATCCTGGAACATAGATCCATAGTCCTTCACCGTGGTCCCACACCCCGAGGCAGTGATCACCAGCGCATCGAGCGTGTCACGGCTGTCGGCTGCCAACACAGCGTCGATCATCCGGGTTGCGGTGCTTTCGGCTTGGTCGGATTTTCCCATATGATGGGTCAGTGCCCCGCAACAGGGTGCAGAGACAACTTCAACGTCGTACCCCAGCCGCGTCAGCAAGCGAATGGTTGCCGCGTTGATTTCCGGTTCCAGNACTTGCTGTGCACACCCGGGAAAGACCGCGACCCGACCGCGACGCTTCGCCGTNTGCGCAGGANGCAAACCCGGTTGATCCGTCNGCGCAGGNGCNGGAAGNCGATCGGGCGTCAACGCCAGAGCTGTCTTCAGCGGTAGAGGCATGAGCGGCCGAAAGGCCCCACCCAGTGGTGCCAGCCGCAGCAACCAGCGAAAAACGCGGGGCCGAGGCAAAGCCTGCGCGAGAAACCAGCGATATGCGCGCTCGAACAGCGGACGATCATAGTCCCGCTCGATCACCTTTCGGCCGTGATCAATCAGATGCATGTAATCCACGCCAGACGGGCAGGTCGTGGTGCAGGCCAAACAGCTCAAACACCGGTCCAGGTGCTCCACCACGTCCCGGGTCGGCTTCCGTCCATTCTCGAGCATATCCTTGAGCAAGTAGATCCGGCCCCGAGGGCTGTCTAACTCGTCACCCAGCAGCTGGTAGGTCGGGCAGGTTCCAGTACACAGGCCACAGTGAACGCAGTTGCGGAAAATCGCCTCTGAGCGCTGGGTTTCAGCATCTTTGACCATGCCTTCTTTAAAGAACGTCTGCATGGTTCAAACCTCTTCGTACATGCGGCCCGGATTGAACCGCCCGGCCGGATCAAAAGCGCGCTTTAGCAGGCGGGTGAGCGCCAGGTTGCCTGAACTCAGCGGCTGAAAGCAGGAGTGTTGCTGTCGATGGGAAAGCGGGCTTTTGATCAGAAGCGCATGACCGCCCGCGCCTGCGGCGACAGCGTGACCATCGGTGCTTTCCCCTGTGATCTCGTCTGCCGCCAACCACAACAAAGCGCCGTTCCACTGCTGGACCATTTGGCCCGGCCAGGTTTTCGCAATCTCTTTGGCCCGGTCGCGCGGCACGCTCACCCGCCAGACAAAGGGTGCCGACCACAGGGCGACAGGCGGTTCAGAAGCCTGTTCAACGGCCCGCGCCTTGGGCAGTACCTTGATGGTGATTTCAGTCAGGATCGCAAGCGTCCCCCACGACCCACTAAGACCGCGCGGAATATCATACCCGGAGACGTTCTTGACCACCCGACCCCCGGCCTTGAGCAGCTTGCCCTTGCCGTTTATGTACTGCGCGCCGAGGACGTTATCACGGGGGGCGCCCAGGCTCTCGCGCTCTGCACCGCCGATGTTGGTGGCGATAACCCCTCCCAATGTGGGATCTCCGCCAAAGCGCGGTGGGTCGAAGGGCAGGATTAGATCGTGCTCGGCTAAGGTTGCCTCAATGACTGACAGACGCGTGCCGGCAAGAGCGCCAAGGACAAACTCCCGGGGTTCGAAATGCGTAATGCCTGCCAGGCCCAGCGTAGAGACACACGGCGCGCTGACCGGATAGCCGATCCCAGCCTTGGTCCCTGCGCCCTGAACCTCGATGGGTTGGTCCAGTCCCGCCACGCAGTCGGCCAAGGCTTCTGGGGTCGTGAAGGGGGCGGTTTCCGGCGTAAACTCGGGTGCTGGGGCGGCCTGCGTCATCAGACCGAAACCCGGTTGGGAACGATTTGATCAGCGGGTACGCCTACTTCGTCCAGCGGAAACACCTTGCCGCCATTGAGCAGCCACTGGGGGTCGAACTGGCGCTTGATTTCCTTCATCTGATTGAGTTCAGCCGGACTGAACATGAGCGGCATATGATCCCGCTTTTCGATGCCCACACCATGTTCGCCAGTGATGCATCCGCCAGCATCCACACAGACCTTGAGAATTTCCGCGCCGCACGCCTCCACCTCGTCCAACACGCCCGGTTGATGACTATCGTACATGATCAGTGGGTGCATGTTGCCGTCGCCTGCGTGGAAAATGTTGGCAATCTCAAAGCCGTAGCGCGCGCCGATGGCGTAAATCTGCTCCAACACGTCGGGCAGCTTGGTTACCGGAATGGTGCCGTCCATGCACAGATAATCGGGCGAAATCTGCCCTATTGCACCAAAGGCGCTCTTGCGGCCTTTCCAGATGTTTTCGGCCGAGGCGAAATCTTCCGCCACCCGCAGAGATATAGCTCCGTGATCACGGGCCATGCCCTCGACGAAGGCCAACTCTTCTTCGATTTCCGCTTCTGAGCCTTCGACCTCGATGATCAAAAGAGCTTGCGCCTCGACCGGATAGCCCGCGCCGGTGAATTTCTCGCAGGCAAGGATCGCGGGACGGTCCATAAACTCGATAGCCACAGGGGTCCGACCTGTCGCCATGATCGCGGCGACACAGGCCCCGGCGTCCAGGGCGGAATCGAACCCGGCCAATAATGGACGCGCAGCCTCTGGCTTGTCCATCAGCCGCACCGTGACCTCCGTCACCACGCCCAACTGCCCTTCTGCACCCACAATCATGCCGAGCAGGTCGTATCCAGGCAGGTCGTAGGCTTCGCCACCAATATCGACGACTTCGCCCTCCATCGTGACGAACTTCACGCCCAGAATGTGGTTCGTCGTCACCCCGTATTTCAGACAGTGTGCCCCGCCAGAATTCATCGCAACGTTACCGCCAATGGTACAGGCGATCTGGCTGCTTGGATCGGGGGCGTAAAACAGTCCCAGATCGTCCACGGCGACGGATATGTTTTTGTTGGTGACCCCTGCCTGCACCAGCGCGGTCTTGTTCTCGATATTCACATCAAGGATTTCGTTCATCTTGGACAGGCCCAGCACGACCGCATCCAGCTGAGGCAGAGCACCGCCAGCCAGCGATGTTCCCGCACCACGCGCCATGACCGGCACCCCATGGTCGTTGCAGTACTTCAGCACCGCCGCGACGTGTTCTGTGGTCTCAGCCAAGGCAACCAGCATAGGCACCGTGCGGTAGCAGGCCAGGCCGTCTGTTTCGTAGCCCTTCAGCTCATTGGAAGAGGTAATCAGCAGCGCTTCGTTACCGAGCAGCGCACGCAGGTCGTGGGCGATGGTTTCACGCCGCGCGAGCACCTCAGCAGATGGACTTGGCATATTCAGCATGTCAGCAGACCATTCAGTTTCTTAATTCTGGTTAATCATTGATAAGGTGAACAAAATTTGGTCTGGAAACAAGACCACTTTGTCCATGCTATGCTTTGAATCCATAAGTTTCCGCTCTTAATCGTGCCGTTTCAAAGCGTTGGCGCATGCGCATGGCATCACTGAAAAAGTCGATAATGAAGGTCAGATGGGCGCTCATTGTCCGTTCGGCCCCCGCCACGTCGCCTTGGACGATGGCGTCGCAGATGGCCTTGTGCTGTTCCAAAAGACGATCCTTGCCGCCAGCCTCCAGATAAACAACATAGCGGTTGTAGAAGACGCCCTGCCGGATCAACTCGAAAATCGAGCGCAACGAAAAGATCATCATGGGGTTGTGGGTGGCTTCGGCGATTGAATGGTGAAAGTCAGCGTCCAACTCAGCCCCGACGTTGGGGTCGTCCTGATCGTGTACGGCGGCCATGGCATCGTACTTGGACTGGATGATCTGACGGTCGAATTCCGTCGCGCGCTCTGCGGCCAGACCAGCGGCCTTAGATTCCAGCAAGACGCGGAACTCCATGTAGTCGATGTAAGCTTCTTCATGGCGCGAAAACAGGCCGATCAGCGGTTTAGAGACGGCTGAACCAACGATATCCGCAATGTAAGTCCCACCGCCCTGCTTAGCCTCCACCAATCCCAGCTGTTCCAGCGTTTTCAAGGCTTCCCGCAGGGTCTGGCGTGAGACCTCAAGCTGTTCAGAAAGCTCGCGCTCGCCCGGTAGCTTCTCACCGTCGCGCAAACTCCCGTGCAGGATCATTTGCTCAAACTGCTCGACAACAGCCTGTGCGACACGCGTATGCTCGACCTTGCGAAACTTCTTTCCCGTCACCCTGTCCTCTCCCCACGCCACCAGTGCCGATTATAGGTGCGGCCTGGCTCATGACCAGCGGGCTGCCGCTGGTTTAACCGCTTAACTTGATTCTGAATCCGCATCCGGCGTCGGTACGCCTCCGAAGCGAACATCCGGCGTCGGTACGCCTCCAAAGCGAACAAAGACACCGAAAACCACCAGGGGCACCACAACGATCAGCGCGAAGATCTGCAGGCCTTGCCAGCCAAATATCACCAGACAGGCCCCCGAAGACAATGCGGCAACTGCCGAGAAGCTGGAAACAATCATGTCGTTTACGCCCTGCGCTCTTAGCTTTTCCGCGGGAGCTGCCAGAGACGCCACCATGATTCCGCCGCCAACATACAGGAAATTCCACCCCAGACCGAGCAGCACCAGCGCCACCAGAAACGCCCACAGCGCCGGAGCAAAGAGCGCCGTGACAGCCGCGCCGACCATCAGCATCATACCGATGAAGATGAAACGATCTCGGCGAAGCCAACGCACCAAGACCCCACTGAACAGTGAGGGAGCAAACATCGCAAGGACATGGGCCTGGATCATGTAGGTGTTGACCTCGAAGGGAAAGTTCTGGGCCTGCATCTCCAACGACGAGGCGACCATCAGCAGGGTCATCACGCCATAGCCGACAGCCCCAGAAACGACGGCAAACCAGAAGAGCGGCTTGGAAAGCACCACTGCGCCCACTTGCCGTCCCTCGGCTCTAGCAGCTTTCTTGGCGGCCTGTGCCTGTTGGACAGTTTCGGCGTCATTGGGGAAAGGCAGCAGCAACAGAATAACAGCAACCAAACCACAAACGGCCCCCATCATGAGATAGGGCGCAATGAAGCCCTCGAACGGGAACACCAGTCCAGCAGACCGCGCGAGCGTCGGCCCCAGAAAACCAGCCAGAACGCCCCCAAACAGAGCCAGAGAAATCGCCATTTCGCGCAGATCTGAGGGCGATCGGTCGATGGCTGCAAACCGCAAACTGGCCAAACCGGCCAGGAATATCCCTAGCATCATGTGCCCGACACACAGCAACACGAAACTGCCAAGTCCAACCGCCAGCGCCGACACCACGCCTGCACCGACACCAAACAAGCTGGCCAGGATGTTAACCGGCTTCCGGCCCACTCGTCCCATCAACGTCGTCAGCGGCACTGCCGACGCCATCAGCGCCAGGAATTGGAGGCCATAAGGCACGGTCGCCAAACTCGGGTGGGAGGCAATCGCTTCACCAGCCAGTGAGGTAATGGCGACGGCGATGGTTGCAGCACTGGTTCCAAGCCCCATACACAGGGAGAGGACAAGAACACCAACCGGCAGGCGCAACATACTGCTGAACATCAAAATTCCTCGTTATGCGGTCAGCCCGAAGGCCCGGGCGCGCCGGATGGTTTCATGGGCACTGGCAAGATGGAGACGTTCGACCATCTCCCCCTCAATCTGCACCGCACCGCGATTGGCATGAGCCGGATCATCAAAGGCGGAAATGATAGCCTGCGCCCGTTCAATATCGACGGCTTTTGGTCCATATGCTCGATTGCAAGCCTCGATCTGAGCCGGGTGGATCAGCGTCTTTCCTGCCATCCCCAGCTCGACACCTTGCACGCATTCTTCCTCAAAGCGATCAAGGTCTCGAAAATTATTCGACACGCTGTCGAACACCGCTAGACCCGCCGCACTGGCGGCCAGAATCACTTCACTGAACCACGCGAGCATGTTCCAGCGCCCCGCCACCTGAGGCACGCCTGCGCCCAGAGCCAGATCATTGGCTCCGAGGACAAAGGCTCGCAACGAGGGTGCAACCGACGATGCGTGGGCCGCCATTTCTCGAATGTTCAGAACGGCCTGGGGTGTCTCGATCATCACCCACAGCGCTGCCGCGGAGCCATCCAGCGCCCTCTGACAGGACGTCAACTCTGTGACCGATGACACCTTGGGCACAACCACCACGTCGGCACGCTGCGCCACCGGCAGGTCGAGCGAAAGATCAGGTTCGGACAGAGCGTTTGTGCGCACGGCAAGGGTCCGATCTCCGTATTCGGCCCTCTGCGCAAGCGCCTGTTGCACGAAGTCACGCGCCTGAGCCTTTGCGCCAGACGCGACTGAATCTTCGAGATCAAAAATAACAGCATCACACGCCAGTGTTCGCGCTTTCTCAAGCGCGCGGGCATTGCTGCCGGGCATAAACAAAGCGGAGCGGGGCAAAAGGGACTGCATGACCTTACCCAATCACCGACATCGCGGTCTGTCGAGGTATGGCGGCCCTGCGCAAACTCGCGTGGCGTCCTGAGGCGTTTCTGCGCAAGGCTGACGTTATGCTTCGCTTTGACACCACTTCGTCCAACGCCCTGCGGCATCCGTTATATGTTCAATGGACTTTGGGCTTCATGATTGGTGCCATTGGTTTGTGGATGACCCGGCTCACGCTGGGTTACGTGGTATGGGAGCTCACACAGTCTCCGGCGCTAACCGGCCTGACGGCGTTTCTGATCCTCGCCATGCCGGGCGTATTTGGCCCATTTATGGGGGTTTTGATCGAGAACCTGAACCCAAAGCGCGTGATCGTCGCGGTGCAGTTCATGATCCTTCTCGTGTACCTCTCACTTGCAATCATCGCCGCGCTTGGCACGACCTCAGTGGCACCCTACATCATCGCCGCTGCTGCGACGGGTTTTGTGATCGCGATTTGGCAGCCTGCGCGGTTGGTTATGCCGACCTTGCTGGTGACAGAGAACGCGCTGTCTTCGGCCGTAGCGGTCAATTCGACGCTGTTCAATACGGCTCGGGGCGTTGGTCCGGCGCTGGCCGCTTGGGTCATTGCATTTGGCAACATTGCCTTCGCTTTTTTCGCAGGGTTCCTGCTCTACGCCATCTTCTTTGTGGTGGTGGTCTTTCTCAACGTCAAACACACGGCGAAGGGTAAGCCAACCGGGTCATTCATGGACCGCCTCGCTGGCGGCATGCGAGAAGCAGGCAAAGACCCACTGATGATGCTCGCCATGGCGGCCACCGTTTTTTCAGGCTTTTTTGGCCGCTCGGTGGTTGAACTGATGCCTGCGATAAACGGGGAGCTGGTGACCAACGGAACGGCGCAGACGCTGGGCTATCTGACCTCGGCGGCGGGCGCGGGTGCGATTATCATCGGCATGGTTCTGGCAACGCGGCGCGGGTCTGCACGCCAGATGCTGGGCTACCTGTTTGCTGGCGGTCTTGTCGGTGGGCTTGCAGTGTGCGGCATGGGGCTTTCAACAACGGTCTGGTTGCTGCTGCCCCTCTCGTTCATTTCAGGGGCTGCGGGCAGCCTCACGCTGATTGGCAGTCAGGCCTCCATCCTGCAGGCTGCCCCCAAGGACTATCGAACCCGCATCATGGCACTCTGGGGTGCACTCGCCTTCGGCGGCATGGGGATTGGCGGCGTTGCCAGCGGCCTGCTGGCCTCGGCCATCGGCCTGTCGCTGACTTTGGGGATATTTGGTCTGGTCGGCAGCCTCGGCAGTGCGTTTCTGTGGCTCTATGCGCGACGCACCGTAACGGGACAAAACCTCTAGCTTGCTTCAATTTTCTCATCGTCATCCTCTAATTTAATCATTTCTCACGATTCGATCTCAAAAAGAGGGGGATTTGGGCCCAAACTTCGTATTTCATTCGACCAAAACAAAACTATCATGGTGCGCGTATAGAAGGAGAATGTACCCATGATCGTTGGCGTTCCAAAAGAGATCAAAAATCGCGAATATCGTGTTGGCCTGACCCCGGACAGCGTCAGCGAGTTCGTTGCTCACGGGCACAAGGTTGTTGTTGAAACCCAAGCCGGCGCTGGCGTGGGTGCTGCGGACGAGGCCTATGTAGCCGCAGGTGCAAGCGTTGTTGCCACCGCGGCTGAAGTATTCGAAACCGCTGAAATGATCGTGAAGGTGAAGGAGCCGCAGGCCGTTGAGCGCGCCATGCTCAAGCCGCACCATTTGCTCTACACCTACCTGCACCTCGCGCCCGATGCGCCGCAGACCGAGGACTTGATCAAGTCCGGCGCGACCTGCATCGCTTACGAGACGGTTACTGCAAACGGCGGCGGTCTGCCGCTGCTCAAGCCCATGTCCGAGGTCGCTGGCCGCATGTCGGTTCTGGCCGGCTCACACTATCTGCAAAAGGCAACCAACGGCGCAGGCGTTCTGGTCAGTGGCGTTCCCGGTGTTGCACCAGCGAACGTGGTTGTCATCGGCGGCGGTGTGGTTGGCTTCAATGCAGCAGAAATGGCGGTTGGCTTGCAGGCGAACGTCACCATCCTTGATCGCAACCTGCTAACGCTGGAGCGCATCAACCACCACTTCGGCGCTCAGGCACGTGCAATCTTCTCCACCAGCGCAGCGCTGGCCAGTGCGGTTGAGCAGGCTGATCTGGTCATCGGCGCGGTTCTCATCCCCGGCGCCAACGCACCAAAGCTCGTCTCGCGTGGCATGATTGCGTCGATGAAGCCCGGCAGCGTTGTTGTAGATGTGGCCATCGACCAAGGCGGCTGCTTTGAGACATCAAAGGCGACCACCCACGACGAACCCGTCTATGAAGTCGATGGCGTGGTGCATTACTGCGTGGCCAACATGCCAGGCGCATACGCCCGGACATCCGCTTATGCGCTGAACAACGCAACTTTACCGTTCGGTCTGGCTTTGGCCGACAAGGGCTGGAAGCAGGCACTTCGGGATGATGCCCATCTCGCAAACGGCCTGAACGTCTGGAACGGCAAGATCACTAACGAGCCTGTCGCTCAGGCTCAGGGTCTCGACTTCACGCCACTGAGCGTCGCATTGGCCTAACCTCCCAAGGTCATTTCAGAGCGAGGGGCCGGTTCCCGTACCACCCCTCGCTTTTCTGTTCCGCCCTGTATTGGGGCGCCCCTGGCTTCGATACCGGAAATGCGGCCATTAGCAGGCTGTTTTATCTACAATTTATCATTCTTGCATAATTATTGCTTTCTCTTCTGTTATCACTGCGACCCAAAGTTCCAGCGAAGGAACCGCTGTTCACACAACGTGACGGTCGCCCGCAGAATGGGAACCCAGCGTTTGAAGCGCTTCGCCGCCATTGTGAGCATGCTGTTGATCAGCGTATCGGTTCGGGCCGAGACGATGCTGGTCGTGGACGGCTCGAATTCCATGTGGGGCGAGATCGACAAGGTTGCGAAAATTGAAATCGCCCAAAACGCCATCAATGGGCTGCTCGATGAATGGAGCGCGGCTGAACCGCTGGGGGTCGCGGCCTATGGGCATCGGTCCACATGGGGGTGCGATGATAGCCAAGTGCTGCTCGAACCCGGCGCTACTTCAAACAGACTTCGGCGGGCGGTCAGCAGCATTCAGCCCAAGGGCCGAACCCCGCTGACCAGTGCCTTGGTTGCTGCCAGCCGGACCTTGATCAACAGGAGAGCGGCGAACCCAACCTTGATCCTACTCACCGATGGCGTTGAAACCTGTGGTCGGGACCTTTGCCTGTTTGCATACGTTCTAGCCGCCACTCACCCTGATTTCCGCATTCATGTGATCAGTTTTGGTATGAGTGATTCGATGCGCCGGGTCTTGGACTGTTTAACTGATGAAACTGGCGGTTTGGCCTTAGCCGCGGATACAGCAGACGCTCTGTCTCAGGCAATGACAACGGTGGCCCAGCGTGTTGGAGAGCAAGCCCACGAGCAGGCGCTCAGCGCAGAACCCGTCCGAAGCAAACCCAAGCTGGTGCGCCTCCACGCGTCGCTGCAAGAGCTTCTGTCCCCTCCCCACCGGGTCGAAACACCACCAATGCCAGCTCAGCCGGCGACCGCAGTGCTGCCGACCGATGGCGTGCAGCGAGACGATCCTTCGCGCATTCTTCATCGGCGCGCGCTGGAGGTCGTGTCGCAATCGCTCACCGTTCAGCTGGACGAAAGCGAGAGCATCCAGAACGCCACAGGGTTGAGCAGCCGCGGTCCCTCTGGGGTGGAGTTCCGCGTGCGCCTCGCCAGGGCGGCAGAGCCACCCTTGGGTGTCAACAAGCCGCTTTGGACCCTCTATGAACGTCAGGGCCAGCAGCGCGGGCAGAAGCTCCAGCAAATCCAGGTGCAACAGCCAGCTTACGAGCTACTGCCGGGCGACTACTTCATGGAGATGTCTGCAGAAAACATCCGCTATAACTATGGATTTACGGTCGGCGACACCCTGCCCTCAGAGCATATCATCACGCTGAACCTTGGCCGGTTGGATATTGAAGTCGAGAATAACGCAGCCCTCGATATCTCCGCCTTTCGCTTTGCCCGTGGGCCGGAGAATCCGAGTCTGGACTTTGCCGTCAGGGGGCCATGGTCGCACTCGCTCCTGCTGCCCGCAGGAACCTACGTCGTTCAGGGGCGGATGGCCAATCGGCAGAAGACGGTGGGACCACTGGTCATTGAGCCGGGCAAAACCACCCATACGCGCATTCTGGTGCACTAGTCAGGCGGTATCGGACCATCGCACGGCTTGTTCCTGGTATTCCACCCAATCAATCCCCGTCTCCTCGGCTTTAGCATCGATCAAGGCTCCCACCGCCTGCGAGACGCGGGTCGTGACTTGGTCAATGCTGGCCGCATCCACGTCCAATCGCGCCATCCAACCTGAGCCGTACAAGCGCCCCGCGAAGAACCAGTCGCGCAACCGACGCAGATCCTCTCCAGCTGTGCTTAAAACCGGTTCGTCCTGTCCCAAAATCGTCGCCAGTGCGTCGTGCTCCAACCCCTGCCCGGCAGCAGACCAAGCCCCCCCTCGCCGCAACGCCTCCACAGCCAGCAGGTATTCCAATTCCATCAAACCGCCGGGACGCAGTTTGACTTCACCGGGATCATCTGGCCGGTGGTAAATACGTTGATCCCGTAATCGCAGCAGCATGCGATAGGCATCGGCAGTCAGCTGCTGCGGATCGCGGGGGCTTTGCAGGATCCTGTGCTTAACGGCATTGACCCGACCTTGCAGCGCCAGTGAGCCCGAGAGAGGGCGCATGGGAACCTGAGCGATATGCTCCCAGGTCTTGGCGTGTTGCAGGTGGTGGTTCTCGAACGAGGCCAGACTGATCGTCGGCGGGCCAGAACGGCCCGAAGGGCGCAAGCGCGTATCCACCTCCCAAACCCGCCCCTCGCGCATTTGCGCGTTGAAAGCGGTGTTGAAGCGCGCGGCGACGGCATTGGCCTCTTCCAGCGACCAACCTTCTTCAACAACAAAGATCAGGTCCAGATCCGAGTGCGGCGCCATGGCGCGCATGCCCATTTTGCCCATACCGAGAATACACAGCGGAAATTCTTCCAGCCCCAAATCGTCGGTAACCATCTCGGCCACCAGCGTCAGGGCTGCTTCCGCCAATTGGGTCAAATGGCGCTCCGCTTCGTAGATGGTCGATGCCCCGCTGAACACTGACAAATAGCTCAGATAAAGCTGCTCATTCACCCAGGCACGCGCGGCCTCCAGCTTGCCTTCGTAACTCCCTGCTGCGGCAATCATCGCGCGCCCCTGCTCCAGCTCGGGACCGGCGGGCAAGGCGCTGGCCCGACCTAGCAAGCCGTCTACAACGTGCGCGGATTGTTGCAGGAGAGATGTCATCGCCGGGGCCTGGAACAGCGGCGGCACAACGGCTTCAAACAGCTTCGGGTCGTTGCTCAACAGCTTGAGATACTGCCCGCGATTACCCAGACGACGGAACAGGTCATCGGCGGCCTTCATACTCGAAAGCGGGTCCGCAGTCTGCTTGGCCCGCTCCCAGATCCAGGCAGGTGCGCGCCCCGAACCGGCCTCTTGCTCCCACGTTTGCAGGCGATTTTTCACAAATTCATCGTCTTCGGCAGTGGACCGGTCGGCTTCTGAGCTTTCGGGCACTGTCACAGCGGCGGGACGCTCTACGTCCGCAAACAACGGAGAAACCGCGTCGTCGACAAACCGGCGGACTGCCGCAATTTCCTGCTGCAGTTCGCGCCAAGACCCCGCCCCGCTGCGCTCGGTCAGCCATAATTGCTGGGCGGGATCTTCGGGGATGAAGTGGGTATGACCATCGGCCCAATACTGCACGCGGTTTTCCAGTCCGCGTAAGAGCCAGTAACACCGCTCCAACTCCGTTGCTGCGGCAGCCTCCACCACGCCTTCAGCAGCCAAGCCGCGCAGTGCTTGAACTGTCGAAGGGGTTTGCAGGTGCGGCAAGCGACCGCCCCACAGCAACTGCTGCGCATTTACAAAGAATTCGATGTCTCGAATACCGCCGCGACCCAACTTGAGGTGAAAACCTGCTGTTTGCTCAAGCGGGGTTTCGTGCTTGCGCTCCTGCGCCAGATCGGGGTGCTCGCGGCGGATGCGAGATTTGAGGTGGGCGATCTCCTCAATCATGGAGAAGTCCAAATGACGTCGCCACAAGTAAGGGTGAAGGCTGGCCAAAAACCGCTCGCCCGCAGCCAGATCACCGGCCACAACACGCGCTTTGATCATAGCCAGCCGTCGCCAAGGTGCTGCGCGATAGAAGTGGTAATCCTCAGCCGCTTCGGTGGACATGGAAAGGTCCGTCACCGACGGATCAGGCCGCAACCGCCAATCGGTGCGCCACACAAAGGGTCCCGATTTGTGGCCATCGACCATCTGAGTAAAGGTCCGCAGAACGCGCGCCGTGATGTCCGCCCGACCAACAAACGCCGGAACCGGAACGGTTTCGGCGTCATAGAAAGCGACCAGATCAACATCACTGGAAAAATTGAGGTCCTCACCACCCAGCTTGCCCAGACCGAGGACAAACAGCCCCGGAACCGGAGCATCGGCAGCCAGATCAGTGGGTATGAAGCGCGCGGCTTGCTTGGTTTCCTGCCAACTAGCGACGAGAGCCTCGTTCAGGCTGGTGTCAGCAAACTGTGCCCATCCAGCACCCAATTCCGCCACTGGCTGAGCCTGCGCATCCTGTTCAAGATAGTCCCGTTGCTGGTCTCGCTTGGCGGCAAGCAGCCGGGTACGGGTGGTCGGCGTTGCCGCCGCCTGCATCTCAGAATGAAATAAACGCTCCGCGAGTGGCCAATTTGCAGTTTCTCGCATTCGGACTCCTTGACGGTATGCGGATGGTTTAGCGGCCCAAACAGACCTGGGTGCGCAGCGCCTTCGTATAATGGCGGATTACGCGGTGAATTCCATAGACTATGCGTACCGACGCATGTTTTTGCACCCATTATACGTCCTGAAATGCGCCTTGGCCTGTCGCTGGCAATTCCAAGGTTTGCAGAGGCGAAGATGCTGCGTTCCAGGAGCAGGAAGCAGGAAGAGACCGCCTTCGTCCCAGTATTAACGCGGTTCAGGAGACATCAAACAATGACCACACGAAGCAGAATTCTCAACAGACCCTTGCTGGTCCCGATGCTGGCAGGCGTTCTCTTTACCAGTCAGTTGGCATTCGGCAACAGCCTGTCACAGATCAACAAACCCGTAACCGATCAGGTGATCATCAACGCCGATGCTGAAACCACCATGGTTCTAACCCAGCGAAGCCAAGACCCTTCACGATTTGGCACTCTGGCTGATCTCTGGGACTTGCAGCTCGCTGATCAAGCGGGCGAAGTTGCTGGTGGAACGTTTGTGACGGCTTTTCGGCAGGGCGATTTGCTGATCCTGCGGCAAGTGAGCGGCGATAAGAAGATCACGATCGATTTTTCTGCTGAGCACGCCTACGTGGACCGCGGCGATAAGGCCGTTGAAACCTATTCAGACATTGAGCTGATTACGTCGTCTGATGATGAAATGAACGGCTATGCCGTACTCTGAGCACTAAACCCTCACCCGAAAGGGTGGGAGGTTCCTGACACTCAGGAAACCACATCCCCACTGACCTTTGGCACCACCTCAGCCAAAGCGTGGTTCAGACGCGTCTCCCAAGCCAGCAAGGCAGCCCGCGCAAGCGGCGCCTTGCGCAGTGGCAGTGACAGGGAGAACAGCGGCTCAATCCCATGCGCTGGCAAGCCACGGCCAGCTCGCGAGGATTGGCGATGCTCCATGAATCGCCGCTCCAACGTTTGCTTGGTTGAGCCAACGTAAGCCCCATAAAAACCGTTCTGAGCGGAATAACCATCTCGCAATATCACATAGACCGTTCCACCAAGCCGCTTGGCCGCCGCCCATCCCTCCCACGACTTTGGGAAGGCCTGAGCCACGGCTTTTCGAGCGGGGTTCAGCCAATCGATTGGGCTTAGACTGTTTTCGGCAAAGGCCATTTCAGCCTTGATCAGGGTCGCTTCGCGCCGAACCTTCAACTCTTCCAGCCCCAGCGTCGCTAACTCAAGACGCGGCGGATTCTGGACCAACCAAGCCTGCATGGATCGGATCAAATGCGGCGCCTGCCAGCGCTCAAACGGACGGGACAGACGATAATCCAAACCGGGATGAGGGCCATGATAGACGGCGTGAAAAGGGGGTCTTTCAGCGTGCAAAACGGGAGCTTAATCGGTTACAGCTAAGGGAATGAGGCCAACAACAGCCTTCTAGGATCTATCAGCTAAACCCATACTGAGCAAACCCACCCCCTGCAAAGCGCGGTGTTTTGACGTACAGCGCGATGAATCTGCGCTGCTCTGTTGCAATAATTCTCACTGATGACCAAAAGGATGGCCTCAGAAGCGTGCTTCCAGGGCCCTATCATGGGCTGTTGGTGATCTTTCAGGACAGGGACATTTATGAAAGTCGTTGCGATCGGAACGGGTTATGTCGGACTGGTGACAGGCGTGTGTTATGCCAGCCTTGGGCACGAAGCGGTCTGTCTTGATATCGACGTAGCCAAAGTCGCAGCATTGAACGTTGGGCAAGTGCCAATTTATGAGCCCGGGCTGAAAGACCGCATGGTTCAAGCGGTGGCTCGGGGCAAACTACGGTTTACCACCGATTATGCCGAGGCACTGGCTGGCGCTGAAATCGCCTTCATTGCCGTGGGAACGCCAACTGAAGAAGGCGGCAGCAAAGCCAATACAACGTTTGTCGAAGCCGCATTTGCCTCGATCCTTGAGCATCACAGCGGCCCCTTGACCGTCGTGGTTAAGTCCACCGTTCCCATCGGCACCAACGATCGTTTACAGGCTATTCTCGAACAACAGGCTCCAGATGCCCCCATCCACCTCGCCTCCAACCCGGAATTCTTGCGCGAAGGTGCGGCGATCGATGATTTTCTCAATCCCGACCGCATTGTTGTCGGCCCCCGTGACAGCACGGCATCACAAGCACTGCGCATGCTGAATCAGGGGTTCATTGATCGTGGGGTTGCTTACGTGGACGTCTCCGCTTCTAGCGCGGAAATGATCAAGTACGCCGCCAATGCTTTTCTCGCGACCAAGATCACCTTCATCAACGAGGTCGCCAGCCTATGCGAACGTGTCGGCGCCGATGTTGAAGATGTGGCGCATGGCATTGGTTTGGACCAGCGGATCGGTCCAGATTTCCTAGCCGCTGGACCGGGTTATGGTGGCTCGTGCTTCCCCAAGGACACACTTGCCCTGGTCGATACGGCACAGGTTGAAGGCTCGCCCGTGCGCATTCTCGAAGCCGTGATTGATGTTAATGAGGCGCGGAAAAAGGAAATGGCAGAGAAGGTTATCGATTCTCTGGGCGGGGTTGAACGAGCCAGAGGGAAAACGGTCGCCATATGGGGCCTGACCTTCAAGCCCAACACCGATGACCTGCGCGACAGCCCGAGCATCGCCATCATTCCCGCCTTGCAGCAAGCCGGCATTCACATCCGTGCCTTTGACCCGCAGGGCATGGCGGGCGCCGCGGATCTATTCGAGAACATTGCCTTCCAGCCAACCCCGCTTGACGCTGTCCAAGGGGCCGATTGCGTTTGTCTGGTGACACATTGGTCAGACTTCGCAGAGATCGACCTTGAAACCGTGAAAGCCGCCTTGAACACACCCTGTTTCGTTGATTTGCGGAATGTCTTCGATCCTCAGGCTATGGCAGAGGGCGGATGGGATTACCGCAGTCTGGGTCGTCCAACGTAATTTCTGATATTCGGCTTTTTTACCTTCACTCCTGCGCCGCGCGCTGTACCTTTGCGTCACAACAGGAAGGGAGAACATCTGTGTTGAAACCGGACCGTAGCCAAAAACGGCTTGGCAAAAGCGACTTGAATGTCGGCCCAATCTCATACGGTCACTGGCGACTGGCCGAAGGCAGTGCCGCCGAAGCAGGCGATAAAACACGCGCAGCGCTCGATGCCGGCATGACCATGATCGACACCGCTTCCATCTATGGGTTTCCAGACTTTGGTGCTGCTGAGAGCTTGCTGGGAGAGGTGCTCAAAGACGAACCATCGTTGAGGCAGAAAATGGTGCTGGCAACCAAGGCTGGGATCTACCCGCCCACGCCCTATGACTGCACGCCTGACACCATCGTCGAGACGTGTGAAGCGAGTTTGCGCCGGATGAACACTGACGTGATCGACTTGTTTTACATCCACCGCCCCGACATGCTCACCCCCCATGCGGATGTTGCCGAAGGCCTGATGCGGTTGGTTGAAGCGGGCAAGGTGCGGGAGATTGCAGTTTCCAACTACACACCCAGCATGTTCGCAGCCCTTCAGTCCAAACTGGACCGCCCCCTGATTGCCAACCAGGTCGAATTCTCAGCAATGCGCCAAGACCCCGTTTGGGATGGTACGCTGGATCAATGCCAGCAGTACGACAGCACGCTGATCGCCTGGTCGCCGCTGGGTGGGGGTGAGTTGATGACGCAGGATGCCGGTGAAAAAAGCCAGGCCGGAGCCGTCGCAGCCGCTTTGGACGCTGTGGCCGTGCGCAATCGCGTGGACCGCGGCGCGGCAGCGCTGGCTTTCACCATGATCTCGCACCCGGGTATTGTGCCGATTATCGGAACGCAGCGCGTCAACCGGATCGCTGAGGCCAACGCGGCGCTAGACGTCGAAATGACGCGAGAAGAGTATTACCAGATCGTTGTCGCCTGGCGGGGCGTGGGCCTGCCCTAATCTGTGGCGCGGGCCAGAGGTCTAGCCCTCGATATACCCACGCTCACGGGCAAAGCTGAGCAAGGCCGGCATGAAGGTCTCATGTCGGCTGATCAGCACATCAACCTTCTCCAGCCGGGTTACCTGGTTCTCGCTGGAGAAGTAATATCGGCCGTCTTCGCGGTCGGTATAGAGGTGCACGAGCAGCTTTGCGGTCGTCCGCAGGGTGTGCAGCACGGCGTCTCGCTTGGTAAACCAAGGCTGTTGTTGGAGAAAGGCTTCGAAGGCATCTGTGCGGATTGACCAGGTCACTTCATCACGCTGATCACTAAACCAGGACCGCAAAGCATCGCCGATCTCCCAGCCCCATTCCTGAACGTTGTAGTTCTCGAAATCCAGCAGGCCGATCCGTCGAGGCGTGACGATGACGTTGCCAAACTTGATATCGCCGTGACAGTGACGCATACGGATCTGCTGGTCGAACTCGGGGGCCAGAAACGCCCGAACACTTTCATTGCGCTCGATCGTTTTCGCCGATAGGTCACGCCGCTCGAAGGCTGCCTTTACGATAAAATCCGGCTGATCCTGATAGGCGGTCATGTAGCGCCTGTCGCCCTCGTCCACGTAGCGGAAATACCGGTTCAAGGTTTCGTGCAAATCCTCGGCCAGCGCCACAATGCGCAGGGCGTCAGAGACACTGGGGCGCTCATCCATAACGGCGTCCGAGACGTAAGACATGAGCCGAAATTGCTCCCCATCCAACTCGATAAAGGGATCGCCCTGATCGGTCAGGTGGAAATAAGGCGTGAGAAAATCGCGCGCGTAGAGCGTGTTCGCTACGTGGCTGGACAGGCGCAGTTGATCGAGGTTCTTCTTGCGCCCGACCCGCTGCAACACCAGTCGTCGCGTCTGGGTCTGGATTGCGTAGTTAGCGTTCACATTGCCAAAGGCACCGGCGTCCACGTTGATGACCGGCTCGAAGATTTCATAATGCTTGAGAAAGGCATTGATCTGGTCGTGACTGAGATCGAGGTTCTCGGACATGGGCGACTTCCCGGGATTTTGACGCGTCTGTGCCTAGGGATCCTGTACTTCGCATATTTTGTCCAGCCCCGGATCACGCCCATCTGGTCAGACGAACGTGGTCTCGCTAGACTGTTCTCACAGATTTGAAAGTGGGGGAGCATATCGTGGGCAAGGTTCGTTGGGGCGTCATCGGAAACGCAAAAATTGGGCGAGATCGGCTGCAGCCGGCCATCGAAGCGAGTGAGCACGGCGAATTGGTCGCTGTTGCAAGCCGGTCGGGGGAACTGAGCTATGAAGCCTTGCTGGCGCGTGAAGACATTGACGCGGTTTACATCCCCCTCCCCAACCATTTGCATGTCGAGTGGTCACGAAAGGCGCTTGAGGCTGGCAAACACGTGCTGTGCGAGAAATCGATCACGTTGTCGCCGGATGAGCTAGCGCCGCTGCTGGACGTGCGGCCCGACCTGATCCTGAGTGAGGCCTTCATGGTGCGGTTTCACCCGCAATGGATCAAAGCCCGCGAGCTCGTGCAGAGCGGCGCGATTGGCGAAGCCCGAGCCATCAACGGGCAATTCACCTTTTACAACGTTGATCCCAACAACGTGCGCAACCAGCCAAACATGGGCGGCGGCGGGATCCTTGATATCGGCTGTTACCCCATTTTCACCGCACGCTTTATCTGGGGCACCGAGCCGATCAAGGCGGCCAGTATGATCGTCGAACAGGATGACTTTGGCACCGATATTCAGTGCGCGGCCATCATGGAATTCCCCGAAAACCGGCACTTGAACTTCAGCTGCTCAACCCAACTGGAGCTGCTTCAAAGCATGGTGATCCAGGGGACGACAGGCCGGATCGAAGTCAAAGTGCCCTTCAACCCCTACCCCGGTATCGCGGAGCCAGAGCTCTATCTGTACGAGGGCGCCGGGCTGGGTGTTGCCCATAGGCAGCGGATTGAGATCGAGAACGTTGACCAATACGTTCTCGAAGTTGAAGCCATGAACCGCGCCATTCTGGGACAGGAGCCTTGGTCCATTCCCCGCTCGGACATCATGGCGCAAGCTCGTGCTATTGCCATGGTCTTCGACAATCGGCTCTAGTCTGCCTTGTCTTCCCCAGACTTTTTCGGCTCAAACTCGCGCAGGAACACGACCATCAGGGGAACGCAAATCACCACCAGCAGGGCCGCTATCGCAAAGGGCGCACCCGGCCAAAACACCAGCGTGTCAGCGGAGGTAAAGGTTGCAAAGGTATTGGTCAGAATGATGGGGCCAACGAAGTAGGCAATGGCATTGAGTGATGCTGAAATGCCTTGCACCTCGCCTTGGCGGGTCTCATCCACGGATCGAGACAGCAACGCAGACGTCGCCGGCCCTACCATCACCCCCATCGCTGAAAGCGGGATCCCCGCCCAGATCACCCAGTCTGTTCGGGCAAAGGTCAGCAAGGTGAAGGCGGCGAGATTGAATCCCATGCCGATCAGCACCACCCTGCCCTCGCCAAAACGACGGGTGAGCGGGCCTATCATCCCTGCTTGCACCACCACAAAACCAATGCCCACCAGTGTCAGGGACAATCCAACCTCGCCCACGTTCCATCCCACAGCCGCCCGGGCAAAGAAGCTCCAGACCGCTGGATAAACCACCTGCGCGATACCAAAGAGGAAAACGACAGTCAGCAGCAGAAAGATTCCGCGTAAGTGCCGTATGGCCAGCAGCGCCCCCAGTGGGTTGGCGCGAATCAGACTGAAAGGACGGCGGTTTTTCTGCGGCAGGGTCTCCTTGAACACAAAGAAGCCAAAGGCGAAGTTGGCCAGCGAAAGCAAAGCCGCCAAGTACATGGGTGCGCGGTTGCCAAGTTGCCCGAAGAAGGCCTGCAACTGTGGCCCCAGAAAGTCTGGTTGTTCAGTGCCTAACCAACCCAGCAGCCCTCCCAGCGCTGGTCCGATGATGAACCCAAGACCAAAACCAGCGAACACCAGACCCATCGTCTGAGCGCGCTTGTCCTCATCGCTCAGATCAGCCGCGACCGCCATAGCTGTTGATTGGGTCGCACCAGCAATCCCGGCAATTATCCGCCCGACAAACAGCAGCAGGACCGTTGGTGCGATGGCCAGAAAGATGTAGTCCAGACCCAGCGCAAAAATGGAAATCAGCAGGACAGGCCGCCGTCCAAAGCGATCAGATAGATTGCCAATCAGCGGTCCGAACAGGAATTGCATCCCGGCGTAAACCACGGTCAGCCACATAGCGACCTTCGCAGTCTGGGAAATACTCCCGCCGGTCAGCTCTTCGAGGATATCCGGCAAAACCGGCATCAGCAGGCCAATCCCCATCGCGTCAATGACGACGACAAAGAAGGCAAACCAAATCATCCTTGCGCGCATGGGCAGTGTCCTCTGGCGAGCGCATACTTTGCGATTATTAAGAGATGTGCGTTTTCCGCAGCTTATCGAGTTCAATCAAAACGACTAAGCTGAAGTGTCTTCGTCCCGAATTAAATGGGCACTATGTCTCAGGTTGTAAGCACGCCACCGAAAAAATCCAATGCTGTTGCACTTTTGCGCAATCGGCGCGGGCTTGGCTTTGTTGCACTGACCCTGCTCATTGCGGCAGTGGTGCTCTTCCCGATTGCGTCGCTGGTTCTGATGGCGGTGGGGGGCACGAATGACAGTATGAACCACGTGGTTCGCTTTGTCCTGCCCCGCACCCTTTCCACGACAGCCCTGCTGATGGTGGGTGTGGTGATCGGGACCGGCGTGATTGGCACGGTCAGCGCGTGGTTGGTCATGACCTTCCGATTCCCTGGGCGACAATTTTTCCTGTGGGCTTTGGTGCTGCCGCTGGCCGTACCGAGCTATCTAGGAGCCTACGCCTTTGTCGAGTTCTTCTCCTTTACCGGGCCGCTGCAAGCGCTGCTGCGCGGTCTGACCGGGTTTGAGAGCGCGCGAGACTACTGGTTCCCATCCGTCCGGAATACGGGCGGGGCGGCGTTCATCCTGTCGCTGGTGCTCTACCCCTATGTCTACCTTGCCTGCGTGGCGCTGCTGAAGCTGCAAGGCAGTCGGTTGGTCGAGGCGTCCCGGGCTTTGGGACGCGGCCCGCTAAACACCCTGTTCGGGGTGCTACTGCCTTTGCTCCGCCCCGCCATTGCTGCGGGTGTTATCCTGGCGTTGATGGAGACGTTGAACGACATCGGCGCAGTCGAATACCTGGGCGTGGAGACCATCACCTTCACCATCTTCGATACCTGGCTCACCCGCCGCGATGCCGCCGGCGCGGCGCAGATGACGTTGGCCTTGTTGCTGCTGGTGTTCGCGCTGGTTTTCTCCGAACGGTGGGCACGCAACCGGCAAAGCGACACCTCCGGGAACAAGAAAAACAGCGCCATCCAGCAACAGGAACTCAAGGGGCCCTGGCCGTTCATTGCCACGCTTTGGTGTCTGCTGCCGATTATTCTGGGATTCGGTGTACCGCTGCTGATTCTGGGTGGCTACGCGGTTGAGCGGCTGGATACACTCAGCGACCGCCGCCTGCATCAGGCCCTGATTACCAGCCTGCAAATCGCCTTTTCAGCCGCCGTGCTGACCGTCATCGTTGGGGTAATCATGGTGTACGCCCTGCGCCTGCGCCCCGGTGCGGGATGGTTGCGGTTGCTGGTTCGGTTTTCGAGCATTGGCTACGCGATTCCGGGCACAATCCTGGCTCTGGGCCTGTTTGTGCCAATGGCGGTGTTCGACAACTGGTTAATCACCTGGACTAAGAGCTGGTTTGGCGTGTCAGTTGGTCTGCTCGTCACCGGATCGGGTGCCCTGATACTTATTGCCTATCTGATCCGTTTCCTGGCCATTGCCGAAGGCAACATCGATGGCGGCTTCCGTAACATCCCCCTTGCCCGGGACGATGCCAGCCGCACCATGGGACAGGGTGCAGCGACCACGTTAGTCCGGGTTCATCTGCCGACGCTGTGGCCAGCACTGTCTGCTGCCGGGTTGCTGGTGTTTATCGACGCCCTCAAAGAGCTGTCCGCCACCATCTTTCTCCGCCCCTTCGGCATGCGCACGCTCTCGACCTACATCTACGACTATGCCAGCCGAGCACGGGTCGAGGAAACGGGGGTGGCGTGCCTGATCATCGTGGTTTTGGGCGTGTTGCCAGTCATTATCGTTGCCCGCAGACTGTCGCGGCCTTCCTAGAGCTCAAACATTTATTCTTACAACCTCACGCCAGCCATAAATTGGGCCCGCAATTAGACTTATGGGCGAAATCAGGTGTAAGATCAGGCAATTGCAATGGCGCGAGCCACTAAGTTTTGCCATTTGGAGGGTCATCACTGATGGCAGTGCAAGGTTGGAGCGAGAGAAAGACGCTGTCAGGCAGCCAGTTTTTCGCGCGCTGGCTTTGGCGTGGTTTTGCCATGCCGCTTATCGCCGTGTTCGTGGTTGCCCTGTTGTCGCTCGCGTATTTCTCGTGGGAATTCTGCGAGATTTGCTACCAGTTTCACTTTGAGTTCAGCGCCATTGAGTTGAGCGTCTTTTCGATCGCTGGAATCGTTTTGGGTCTGGTTCCGACCTACCAGGGCATTTGGCACTCCAAACGCATGCGCGAAAACAATGGTGGCCGGTCCGTGGGATTGCTGGCGTGGGTCACGGGGTCTCTGGTCATTGTGCCGATTTTCCTCGTCTATTTTGTCCTTGATCTGATCTCAGCGCCCCACCCAACATGAACTCGTCGCACTAAACGAGCCTTGGCCCACGCTTGCCGTTGTCGAAGGAACCAGCCAAACCTTGAAATCCTCTTTTGCCCCTCTGCTGTTACTCCTCGCGAGCCTGACACTCATTCTGGGACTGTACGTGCTCGTGAAGCGGTATCAGGAAGTGCTGCTGCGCGACTCTCTCGTCGATCAGGCACAGTCGCAAGCGGCGATCCTAGAACAAAACCGAGTGGTTCAGGGGCATGGGGCAGATTTTTTTGCGGAACAGGACGCCTACCCGTCGCAATGGTTTCTGATCAGCGGAAGCAGCTTTGAAAATAGCCAGACGTCTGCTCAGTTTGTCTATGAACGGCAGCGGTTGGAACCGGGCATCTTTGATGATTTGACGGCTCCCCGGTATGGCTTCCTTGAAACGCCGCGCGGAGAAATCTTCTGGTACGCCTCTCCATTGGTGGCACAGGCGTCGTGTGTCAGCTGCCATAACACGCACCCCGCGAGCCCGCGCGCGGATTGGACCGTCGGTGAAATCATGGGTGCGCAGATGCTCATGATCCCCGTCGCAAATGCCAGTTTTAGCGGCTCCGCTGCATTCCGCGACATTATCATTTTCCTATCGATTTTCTTCACCGTTGCGATCCTTGCCACGTTGTTCAGCCAGGCCAGAAGCCAACATGCGCTCGCCACGGTGCAACAGCGAGAAGCGGAAAGCCGGCTGCTCTCTCTGGTTGCGGCGCGCACGGACAACGCCGTCATCATCACCGACCCGCGCGGGGCGACGGAGTGGGTCAACGACGGTTATACGCGTCTGACGGGGTATGCGCTGGCAGAGGTCAGCCAAACCTCGATCGAAGACTTGTTGCTGGACGCAGACACCCCGCCGCTCGTCCGTGAACGCATCCGCGCGGCATTGCAGCAGCAGCAGCCATTCTCCGAGATCACCCGCAATCGGCAGAAGGACGGCGAGGCCTATTGGATGGCCGTGGACGGGCAGCCCATATTTGATGAAGATGGCTCGCTCTCCAATTTTATTGCCATCCAGCGCGACATAACCGACCTCAAGAACCGGGAGTCGGAATTGGAGAATGCCCGTCACGCAGCGGAAGAAGCCAACAAGTCCAAGTCCCAGTTCCTGGCCAACATGTCCCACGAAATTCGAACCCCCATGAATGGAATCATTGGGATGACCCAATTGCTGCTCGACTCAGCCTTGGGACGCAAGCAACGGCACTATGCCGATACAATCCGGGTTTCCGGAGAAGCCCTGTTGGAAATTATCAACGATATTCTGGACTTCTCAAAAATCGATGCTGGACAAATCAAACTGGTGGAATCGCCCTTCCACCTGAAAACAGTGCTCACGGGTACGGTTGAGATTTTGTCACCGCGTGCCTTTCAAAAGGGTCTGGTGCTGACCCACGACATTGATGAAGCGCTGGATGGGTGGTTTCAGGGTGACAAGGGGCGGCTGCGACAGATTTTGCTGAACCTGATCAGCAATGCCGTGAAGTTCACCGACAGTGGTTCTGTCACCTTGATTGCCAAGCCTGCCGAAGATCCTGAACGGGTCTACATTGCCATCAAGGATACCGGCATTGGCATTCCAGCCGATCGTCTGGACGACGTTTTCCAAAGCTTCAGCCAGATTGATGCGTCCTCGTCCCGCCGGTTTGAGGGCACAGGGCTGGGGCTGAGCATCTCGCAGCAGCTGGTGGAAACCATGAATGGGATGATCGGGGTTTATAGCATCGAAGATATGGGCAGTACTTTTTGGCTCACCCTGCCCCTCAAGGCCCTAACAGACAGTTTTACCGCGCTGCAGGGTGAAGCCAACCACGTAAAGCCTGATCCGAGCCTGCGACCCTTGCAGATCGTGGTCGCCGAAGACAACGTGATCAATCAACAGGTTGCTGAAGGGTTTCTCAAGCGCCTAGGCCACCACGTCAAGATCGCCAATAATGGGCGAGAAGCGGTGGAAGCGGTGCAAACCGGTGGCTTTGACCTTGTGTTTATGGACGTGCAAATGCCCGAGATGGACGGCCTGGAAGCCACAACCCAGATCCGAGCCCTACCCGCCCCTCAGTGCGACATCCCAATCATTGCCATGACCGCAAATGCAATGAAGGGTGATGAAGAACACTGCCGCAAGCATGGAATGAACGACTATCTGGCCAAGCCTATCTTGCCGGACCAGCTGCGCGACCAAATTGAGCGGTGGTTTGTCGGCCCGTTTGAGGCGACATCCCATAGCACGCCTGAGGAGGAGGGGCAGGACGCATTGGCCTTGGAGATCGATCAGTCCATTCAGCAGCAACTGCGCGCACAACTGGGCGCGGACATGCTCAACGACATTCTGGATGTGTTTAACAACGATACCGTTGAACGTCTCACCCTGCTGTCCTCTGCGCTGACGCGGCGGGATCTTGAAACCGTCGCCAAGCAGGCGCACAGCATCAAGGGCTCAGCAGCCTCGCTGGGGCTGAACGGCATTGTGAAAAGCGCCGCATCGCTCGAAACTGCGGCGGTCAACCAAGAGGAACCAACAGCCCTGCAGGCGCTGTTCGAAGACTTGGAACAGCGGCATGTCGAGTTTGACGACTGGATGACCGAACACGCGTGACAGTGGCCGGGCAATGCACCTCCGAACGAAAAGAAGGCGACAATTGCCGACGTCTCGGCCAGTTTTGTTTTGCAAGGTGTTAAGAAAACCAAGGCTTTAGCGACCTGAGCCTACCCTACCACGCCGCGCCTATGCGCTTCGCGCCCCTTGTGCGTTGAGGATGACTGGGGCATCGCTGTAGAAAAGGGGGCCAGGTCCGGGATTGGGCCTGCATAGGGCAGACGCGAGGGAGAAGCATTTCATGTCCAACACCACACGCTACGGCATCATCGGTGCCGGCATGATGGCGCAAGAGCACATCCGCAACATCTATCTGCTGGATGATGCAGCCGTGACAGCGGTGTGTGATCCAGTGCAAAGCTCGCTGACCTGGTCAGAATCCACAATCCGGTCCATCGACGGCGCGAACGCGGAGGGCGTGCAGTACTTTACCGACCACCGCGACATGCTTGCCAAAGCAGACCTCGACGCCCTGATCATCGCCTCCCCCAACTTCACCCACATCGATGTCCTGCGAGATACGCTGCAAACTGACTTGGCGCACCTGGTGGAAAAGCCGCTGTGCACCACGCTGGCGGACGCCTTGGAGATCGAAGAGCGTGTGAAGAGCTTTGACCCAGTATTCTGGGTCGGTCTCGAATATCGGTATATGCCACCGGTCGCGCGCATGATTGAGCGGGCACATGCCGGCGACGTCGGCGCGATGAAGATGCTATCGATCCGCGAACACCGCTTCCCCTTCTTGCCCAAAGTTGGAAACTGGAACCGCTTCAACCGCAATTCCGGTGGGACATTCGTGGAAAAGTGCTGCCACTTCTTCGATCTGATGCGGTTTATCTTGCAGGAAGAACCCGTTGCCGTGATGGGCATGGGCGGTCAGGCGGTGAACCACCTGAACGAAGTCTACGACGGCGAGACCCCGGACATCTTCGACCACGGCTTTGTCGCCGTTGAGTTCGAAAGCGGTGCCAAGGCACAGCTTGATTTGTGCATGTTTGCCGAGGGCTCCGAAAACCAGGAAGAGATCACCCTTGTCGGTGATCAGGCCAAGCTAGAAGTGAAGATCCCAGAGGGGGTCATTACCTTCATGCCACGACGGCCAAAGAACCCGGTTAAGGAAACGGTCGAGATCGACGAAGCCGTCCTCGCGGCGGGTTCGCACTTTGGGTCATCCTATTTCCAGCATCTGGACTTCCAAAAAGCCATGCACAGCGGCACGCCTGCGATGGTGAACGCGCACGATGGTCGCATGTCGGTGCAAATGGGTCTGGCTGCGCAAGTGTCGATGGTCGAGCGCCGCTGGGTGGAAATGAGCGAATTGGTCTGACGCGGCGGGTTCGCGGTCAGCCAGAACGATCCTTGTACTGCTGCAGAATCAGCAGCACTTCATGCACGTTAGCATCCAGATCAATGCGGCGCAGGCCGTGCAACTCCAAAGGCGCGGAGCGGGGATGGGGTAGGCTTGCCCCGCTAGGGTCAGCATCGTCTCCGGCCAGCTTGGTCCAATCGACTTCAAGCCGCAGGTGATGCTTGGCCCGGATCGCGGTTCGCGCTGAAGCCAGGCACTTCCAAGGGATGTAAACCCGGCGTGAAAACGTCGGCAGCAGGGTCACACCCGCGCCGTCGATGCTCATCGTCGGGTTCTTGCGCAGCAGATAGGGCGCGGCAAAAGCCGCCGAGATCACTGCACCAACGGTGAAAATAGCCAGCGACCGGAGCAAACCGCTATCGAGGTTAAGCAGAGCCAGCACTGAAAACAGCACCAGCATAATCCCAGCACTGAGCCCGGCCATCCGCATCCGCGGGTAGAATTCCAGTTGTTTACCATTCATAGCGCCGTCACCGCATTTTCGAACAGCTTAAGCGTCGGACCAAAGGCGGGCAAGTCGCGGCCTTCGCGTCGAGCCAGAACCGCTTGGCGGTGGAAATCCGGGTGGTGGTGGGACAACAGCGCGCGTTCGGGATGGGGCATCATCGCCAGAACACGGCCACCGTGTGTGGCGACCCCGGCAAGGTCATCCGTGGCACCATTGGGCGCCGTCCCAGCGTAACGCAGCACGTCACCACCCGCAGCTTTTAGGCTCTCCAGCCCACCAGGAGCAAAGGCGAAGCGGCCTTCGCCATGGGCTATCGGGCAGTCAAACCGGTCGTGCAAACCCGTCAACCAGGGCGACGCGCCGCCGGTCACGCGCAGTGTCTCCCACTGGCACAGGTAGCTGCCGCCTGCATTCGGGGCCAGCGTTACCCCTGCTTCGGCAAAAAGCGTTGTCTTCAACAGGATCTGAGCCCCATTGCAAATGCCCAGGACCATGCCGCCACGCTCGACCAGCGCGCTGATTCCATCGTCCAGCCGGGCGTTCAGCGCGGAGGCAAAGGCCTTGCCTGCGCCCAAATGGTCGCCAAAAGAAAACCCACCGGGAATCGCCAGAATGTGCGCGTCAGACAAGGCGTTAACGTCCTGACCAAGGTCGTTGATGTGGTGGATTTCAGTGTGTGCTCCGGCTTGGGTCAGCGCAAAAGCGGTTTCGCGTTCGCAGTTCAGGCCGTGGCCCGCAAGAATGATGGCGCGAGGCTGTTTCATTGGCTGATCTTCCCGCTTTCATGGCGTCGGTAGGCGTCCAGGAGTGCTTCTTTACTGGCTACTTCGCCATCGATCTCCAGGCTGTCACCAGCCGAAACAAGGCCAATGGGTCGAGCCTGAGGCACCAGCCGGGCAAAGGCAGCGGCGTCTTCAGCGGCCGTGCTCACCAGAATTCCGCCTGCGCTCTCCGTGAACCACTGGGCGCGAGTCCAGCCGGTTTCAACGTGGACGCCGAGTCCCCCGGCCAGCGATGAGCGAGCCAAGGCCGCTCCAGCACCGCCCCAGCCCGCCGCAATCGCCGACGCGACCAGCCCTTGAGCCGTGGCGGCTTCGAGGCTGGCATAATCGGCCTCAACGCGGGCTGCCGGGGTTTCTAGCGCCTCGTCGTCCAGGCTCAGTGCCTGAGCCAGTTCAGACCGTCCCAGCGCGCTTTCTGGTGCTGGACCAACCCAGAAAATCGCATCACCAGCGGCTTTGAAATCCATCGACACCACGCGGCCCCAGTCAGGCAACACGGCCAAAGCGGAAATCAGCAACGTTGGCAAGGCTGAGACAGCCAGGGCATTGCCCTCGTCGTCAAAGCCCTTGAAGTCGTTGAACATGGAATCCTTGCCCGAAACAAAAGGCACCAGATGCTGAACCGCCCCATCGTGGCACCCACGAGCGGCTTCGCGCAGTTGATAGAGCCGTTCGGGTTGATCGGCAGAGCACCAGCAGAAATTATCGAGCAGCGCGGCCCGGTCCAGCGTTGCCCCCATGGCCACCAACTGACGCAGCGACAGATCCACCGCGTTTACCGCAGCAGCATAGGGATCCCGCTCTGTAAGGCGCGGGAACAGTGATTGCGTCACCGCAACGGCCCCCGGTCGGTCCAGCAGAGGACGGACCGCGGTTGCATCGGCGTGCAAGCCATTCAAGCCTTGCAGCGGCTTGAGCACGGAACCGGCTTGCACCTCATGATCATAGCGACTGATCAGCGGCGTACGGCCCCGCATGTTCGGCGCGCCCATAACGGCCATCAAGCATTCGGCCAGACTGGGCAATTCAGGTGCGATGGCACGCGTGGCGTGCTCCGGTGCGGCCGCGACGGGCAAGGACAGGCGCGGCGCTTCATGCAAAAAGGCCATATCCAGCGCCATGGCTTGCTGGTCGTTCCAGGTCGCAACCAGTGTTCCGCTGTCAGTAAACTGGCCGATTTCCGTTGCTTCGACACCGCGACTGGCGAAGTGGTCAACGACGGCTTGCACGTTCTCCGGCTGAACCGCGAGGCTCATGCGCTCCTGTGCTTCTGAAATCCAGATCTCCCAGGGGCTCAGACCAGGGTACTTGAGCGGCACCTGATCCAACCAGATTTCAGCACCGCCGGTTTCCTCAGCCATTTCACCGATGGACGAGGACAAGCCGCCCGCGCCATTGTCCGTCAGAGCCCGGATCAAACCACGGTCGCGGAGTTCGAAAATCAGGGCGTCAGAGAGTCGCTTTTGCGTGATCGGGTCGCCGATTTGAACCGCGGTCGCCGGCGAGCTTTCGTCCAGCGCCACCGATGAGAAGGTCGCGCCGTGGATCCCATCTTTCCCCACTCGGCCGCCAACCATGATGATGGCGTCACCCGGCTGGGTGCCCTTGATGGTCGCATCGCGACCATCGGGCAGGCGCCGGGGCATCAGGCCGACAGTGCCTGCGAACACCAGTGGTTTGCCGCGATAGCGGTCGTCGAACATCAGGAAGCCCTGCGGCGTGGGAATCCCGGACTGGTTGCCGCCATCCTCGATACCCTTGATGACACCATCGATCAGCCGCCGCGCGCGGGGCAACGGCGAGTCGCCCGCTTGGTCCCTATAAATCATGGAAGCATCGTCGTAGTGCGGCAGGCAGAACCCATAGCGGTTCAGGATCGGCTGTGCACCCTGCCCGAACCCCAAGCAATCCCGGTTCACCCCAACAATCCCCGTCATCGCACCACCATAGGGGTCCAGGGCGCTGGGTGAGTTGTGGGTTTCGACCTTGTCACAGACCAGATAATCGTCGTCGAATACAATGCCGCCTGCGTTGTCAGAAAAGACTGACAGGCAAATATCGTCTTCCCCGCGCGCGGCCCGAACCTTCTTGGTGGCACCGGCGATAAAGGTCTTGAACAACCCCCCTTCCGCACCCGCCAGATCGGCGTTGAACAGGCGGTGCTTGCAGTGTTCAGACCACGTCTGTGCGAGGGTTTCGATCTCGATGTCCGTGGGCCTGCGGCCCAGAGCTGCGAAGTGCTTACGGATCGCCCTCAGATCGCCCAGTTGCAGGCCCAGCGGCCCCCGGCCCTTGCCATCTGACCCGGGAACTCCATGCCGGGAAAAGGCAAGCAACGCGTCATCGTCGTCGGGCAAGTCGACGTCCAACACCAGACCAACATCTTCACCGGTCAAGCGGACCTTTGGTGGCTCTGCATCGCTTAGACGCCACAGGGCCTTGGTGGTTGTAACGGAGCCGCGCTCAATCAGTGGATTGAATAGGCTTGCAAGCTTGGCCGGCGCACCGGCGGCGCTTTCCTCAACCCAGAGGCGCTCGGCGTAACCCTCGGCGCCTGCGGGAACCAGGCCTAGATCCGCCAGGACCTCCATCGCTGTCTTGGCAATGGGGTCGGTGACACCGGGCAAAGGACTGACCAGGAGCACAGTCCGCGCGGGCACAGTCAGCTCGCGAGCGACCGTACCCCACGGGGACAGCACGGCACCGGTCTCCGTCACAGGATCCACAAAGGCCCCCAAAGCACTCAGCCCGGCGGCTTCATCTGCCAGCGCCGGGACCGTCAGGCGTAGCCCCGTCCCGGATTGCCCTTCGCAGGGAAGGATCACGATTTCGGACCAGGCTTGGCTCATTTCATCTCCGCGGCGCTTGAATACAGGCTTGTGGGGGCTGAGGGTGGAGGGTGGAGGCTCAAGTGACAGTTTGGCTTCAGGCCTATTCAGGGAACTCGGGCACACCAGCGGTTTGCTTTGCGCGCAGATCCTTGACCCGCTCGGCGATGTCCGGATGCCCCAACCCAAGCATTTGAGCCGCAAGAATAGCAGCGTTCTTGGCGCCAGCCTTACCCACGGCAACGGTTGCAACTGGCATCCCGCCAGGCATCTGCACCGTAGACAGCAGCGAGTCCATACCGCCCATGCCGCCGCTTTCCAGCGGAACGCCGATTACCGGCGCGCTGGTCAATGCAGCCGTTACTCCCGCCAGGTGCGCGGCCATCCCGGCCCCGCAAATGAACACCTTCACGCCCTCAGTCGGGGCTTGTTCAGTGACAAAGTCGTGGTGTCGCTGCGGGGTGCGGTGGGCGGAGATCACACGAGCTTCATTGGCGATGCCCAGTGCCGTCAGTTGATCACAGGCCGCCTGCATGATGTTCCAGTCGTTCTTGGAGCCCATCAGGACGGCGACTTTAGGTTCGGTTGCTGACATGGTTCTCAGTCCTCCAGAAAGCGGCTGGTGAGTGCCGCGACAAGTTTATAGTTTTCGGTGACCAGCGCCTCTGCCTGACCATCGCGGAAGGCTTGCTTATCGAGCTGCTTGCTCGGGTCGCCGCCGGGCCAGATGCGCCAGCTGTCGTTATCGACAACGTCGGCGAGCAAGTAAGCACCGGTTTCACGGTCTACGCCGATTTCGAACTTGGCATCGACCAGGGTAACGGGACCGTGGATGGTCTCAATCTGCCCCCACGCCTGCTCCAACACGTCAAAGGTCGGACGTACGATTGTTTCGAGGATGGTTTGCAGATCGTCACCCGACAGCTCAGGCTTGATGGCGGTCAGCGCCTCGCCCTCAACCGGCGCCTTGGCAGAGTAAAGCTGCCACTGATCCTCGCCTGTGACGATAAACGGATCGGTGTAGACCCCCTGGGCCCACTCGCCATCGCGCAGATACTGATCACGCGCATCGTTTTCGGTCATTATTACGGGTGTGTCAGAAGCGGGTGTCGCGACCACGGACATCTTGTGGAACTGTTCGAGCACCAGTTCATCAAAGCGATGCGGCTTAGCGTCGGTTTTGAACTGGGGTGCACGCTTGAGGTAGGAGCCAAAGGCGTAGCGGCGCACAACGAATTCTATGGGCAGCATATCGCAGTTTCGGCACAGCAGCTCATGGCCGGAGTGCTGATCAACGAAGGCTGTCGGAATCCCGGACTTGGACAGCAGCTTGAAGCAGTTGGCAGCTTGCTCAGTCTTGAACACGCCGATTTCATCGATTTCTGCAACCCGCGCTGCGTCACCGCCGGTCAGACGGTTAACCGCCTGTAGAATCACGGTGTGGGGCTGCGGACCCTCGATGATCCGTTTGGTTTTGCCTTCAGCAAAGGTGGTCATGGGCGGTCTTCTTTCCTTTTAGTCTGGGTCGGCCTGCAGGGCACGCCAGCCGATGTCGCGGCGGAAGAACCCTTCCGGCCAATGAATGGAGTCTACAGCGGTATAGGCCCGTTCCCGCGCCTGGGTCAGGCTGTCGCCCAGCCCCGTGACCGTCAGCACGCGCCCGCCAGCAGCCAACAGGCGCTCGCCTTCGCGGCGGGTACCGGCGTGGAAAATGATTACGTTGCTGTCGGGCGATGGGGGAAGCGTGATTTCTGAGCCCCGCTGATAGTCGCCAGGATACCCTGCTGTGGCCATGACGACGGTCAGCGCATGCTGATCAGCCAGTGCCACCGCATCACCGGTCTGCGCCAGCGTTCCGCTCGCCGCTGCGTGGAACAAATCCAAAGCGTGCGCGCCCAGACGCGGCAGGATTACCTGCGCTTCCGGGTCACCAAAGCGAACATTGTATTCGAGCAGTTGGGGACCGGCGGATGTCAGCATGATCCCGGCAAACAGAATGCCCTGAAACGGCGCTCCAGCGTCGATCATGGCCGTCAGGCTGGGCTCGATTATGTCACGTCGAACTTGGTTTTCCAGATCAGGGGTCAGGCACGGCGCCGGGGTATAGGCCCCCATTCCGCCCGTGTTGGGGCCCTTGTCGCCCTCCCCGACCCGCTTGTGGTCCTGGGCGCTGCCAAGCCAGCGGTATTCGCTGCCGTCGCACAGGGCAAAGCAGCTGATTTCTTCACCCACAAGAAACGCCTCGATCACCACCCGCGAACCCGCCGCGCCAAAGGCACCTTCAAAGCACGCACGCACGGCCTCCTCGGCCTGCACCCTTGTTTCAGCGATAATCACGCCCTTGCCCGCCGCCAACCCATCAGCCTTGACCACGACCGGCAGGTCAAATCGGTCGAGGGCCGCCAGCGCGTCTTCCGCTGCGCCGTGGGTTTCCGAGGCTGCGGTTGGTATGCCGTTGTCGAAGGCCAGTTTCTTGACGAAGGCCTTTGAGCCTTCGAGTTCTGCCGCTGCCTTTGACGGGCCCAGAACAGCAATTTCGTGCGCGCGCAGAACATCGGCCAAACCAGCAACCAGCGGCGCTTCTGGCCCCACAATCACCAGGTCTATGCCCTCGCCCCTGCAAAACGCTGCCACCGCTTCGTGGTCAGCGGGGTCGACTGGCGCAGCCTGCGCCTGCTGCAAGATTCCCGCATTCCCGGGTGCAACGTAAAGCGTTGTCAGGCGGGGGGATTGGCTCAGGGCGTGGGCAAAGGCGTGTTCGCGGCCACCGCTCCCGATGATCAGAACCTTCATGGCACCGCCTTTCCCATCAGGAACGCCCCTGACCCGGCAATTTCCTGGCGCAGTTCCTGGTCTGGTAGCGCGACATCGTAAACGCCGGAGAAACAAGCATCACAGTAGTCCCGTCCCCCATTGCGGGACACGCCCTGGGGCGGATTGACGGCTTTGGCCAGACCCTCCAGCGACACGAATGCGAGGCTGTCCGCGCCTATGATCCCGTTGATTTCTGCAACTGAGTGATTGGCTGCGACCAATTCACTGCGGCTGGGGGTATCGATACCGTAAAAGCAGGGAAAGCGGATCATCGGGCTGGCGATGCGCACGTGCACTTCCGTCGCCCCGGCCTCGCGAACGAGCGCGACCAGCTTTGACATTGTGGTCGAGCGCACGATCGAGTCATCGACCAGCACCACCCGGCGGCCGTCCACGATCATCCGATTGATCGACAGCTTGAGTCGGACCCCCAGCGAGCGAATTTTCTGGCTTGGCTCGATAAAGGTACGACCCACGTAAGGCGACCGCAGCAATCCCGCCCGAATTGGCAGGTTCAGCGCCATGGCAAAGCCCTCCGCAGCAGCAATACCGGATTCAGGCACGCCCAAAACGACATCGGCCTTGCAGGGCGCTTCCTGGGCAAGTTCGCCGCCCACCCGCGCGCGAACATCCGCGACGGCCCGGCTGTTTATCACCGTCGAAGCTCGCATAAAGTACAGATACTCGAAGACACAGAATCGCTCCGGGCCTTTGGTCGGTAGTTCTTGCTGAGACAGACCGTTCTTGTCGATCCGGATGATTTCGCCCGGCTCGATATCCCGAACCCATCGCGCGCCCAGGGTATCAAAGGCACAGGTCTCAGACGCCAACATGGTTGCCGAACCCAATCGCCCCATGACCAGCGGCCGCATGCCGTTCGTATCCCGCACCGCGTAAATTGCCTCTGTGGTCATCAGAATCAGCGAAAACGCTCCGGTAACCCGAGACAGCGCTTCTCTGAGCGCGTCGTGGAAGCTCTCAGCCTTGGACCGCGCCAGCAGGTGCAGAATGACTTCTGTATCAATCTTGGTGGTGAACGTTTGCCCCTGTTCCAACAACTCCTGACGCAGGGTGTGCGCGTTGGTGAGCGTTCCGTTGTGTGCGAGCGCCACCGGTCCAAAACGGGTATCCAGCGTCAACGGCTGGATGTTCTCCGTCCCCGGCCCTCCGGCTGTTGAGTAGCGCACGTGACCGACGGCCCGATCGCCGGGAAGATTGATCCCACCCGCATCAGCAGAAAAGTGGTCAGAGACCAGCCCCGGTGCCTTCAGCGTTTCAAACAGGCCATCAGCACAAGAAACGATGCCCGCGCCTTCTTGTCCTCGATGTTGCTGGGCGTGCAGTGCCAGAGCCGTGTGTAGAGCGGCATCATCCAAACCGAAAACGGCGAATAGACCGCATTCTTCTTTAAGGCCCTCAACCGGCATTGGCAGCATCCTTTGTGGCCCAGAATGTCTGGGCGTATTGGGCCACCATGGCCGGGTAAAGTCGATGTTCTTCGGTCAAGATCCGCGCGGACAGCGCATCCACAGAATCGCTCGCCTGGACGGGTACTACCGCCTGACCCAATACAGGCCCGGCATCCATTTGAGCCGTCACCACGTGCACGGTGCACCCTGCCTCACTCACCCCAGCATCGAGGGCCTGCGCCTGGGCGTCCAGGCCGGGGAAATCGGGCAACAAGGAAGGATGGATGTTTAAAATCTGTTCCGACCAGCGATCGACAAAATCAGCGCTGAGCACGCGCATGAAACCGGCAAGACAAATCAGATCGATGTCCGCTTCGCCCAGAACCGCGTGCAATTCCCCTTCCCACGCCGCACGACCATCACGGCAGCTTCGCAAGGCGTGTGTTCTGATCCCCACGCCAGAGGCATGACTCAGTCCCGGCGCTTCGATCTTGTCGCTTACGACCAGATCGAACGTGACGGGGAAGGATTCGTGCTGAGCGGCTTGCAGAAGGGACACCATGTTTGAACCGCGCCCTGAAATCAGAATGGCGCCGCGCTTACGAGTGTCGCTCATGCCGTCACTCCCGCGATCTGGACCTGAGCCGAATTTGGACTGCTCTGGTGCGCGTGCAGCGTGCCGATTTCAAAAACGGCGGTTTCGCCAGCAAGGCTGGCCATGACAGGGCCAACCTGCTGCTGATCGACCACCAAAACCATCCCTAAACCCATGTTAAAGGTCCGGAACAGTTCAGCGCGCTCCACACGGTCCAGCGCCTCCAACCATCCAAAAATGGGGGCGGCCTGCCACCGGGCAGGATCAACGCGGGCCAACAGATCATCCCGCAGCACCCGATTCAGGTTCCCAGGCAGCCCCCCGCCCGTCACGTGGCACAGCGCTTTCACCGCGCCCGGGACCGTCTGGAGCGCACGATGAACTTGCGCACCGTAGAGCTTTGTTGGCGCCAAAAGGGCCTGTCTCAGGGTCTGAGCGTCATCAAAAGGAGCAGGTTGATCAATATCAAGGTCCAGGTCTTGGATCAGTCGACGAACCAGCGAAAAGCCATTGGAGTGGATACCGCTGGATGCAAGACCGATGAGCACGTCGCCGGCTCTTAGGTCATCGTACCGCGGTAAAATCTCAGATCTTTCGACTGCGCCAACGGCGAATCCGGCGAGGTCAAAGTGGCCTTCGGCATACAGGCCGGGAAGTTCCGCTGTCTCGCCACCCACCAGCGCCGCACCTTCAGCCGCGCAAGCCGCAGCGATCCCGCTCACCAGCTCAGCATCCCGCGCGCCCGAAAGCTTTCCTGCCGCCAAATAATCCAGAAAAAATAGGGGCTTTGCGCCCTGGCACAAGATGTCATTGGTGCACATTGCCACCAAATCCTGCCCCAGCCCGCGATAGTCTCCCGCCTGTGCCGCCAGCAGAAGTTTCGAGCCGACGCCATCCGTGCCGCTCACCAAAACCGGATCTTTCAGCCCGGTTTGTCCCAAATCAAATAACGCCCCAAAGCCACCCACAGCGCCCATGACGCCCGGTCTTTCAGTTTTGGAGATTTCCGGCTTGATTGCTTCGACAAAGGCTTCGCCGGCATCGATATCCACACCCGCGTCTGCGTAGCTCAACTTGTCCTCTGAAGGGAGGTCATTGGAGTTGCCGGAATGGCGTGCTTCACGGGTCATAAGCGCCTTGGCTTGGCTGGAAGGTAAGCTACTGCACGGTTCGAGAGACACCACGCTACGCCCGGTCGCGTAACCGTTCAGTTCTCTCGCACCTGACTACTCAGAGCCGTTAGGACTCACAACGCCCTTCGATGCAGACCTGCCCCATACAAAAATAAGGAGGTCTCTTTCCAAGGCAAACAAACTTGGTTTCGTCATGTCGCGTCACTGGCCCCTAAGTCTCATGCCTCTTTGACTGAAATATTCTCTAGATTTCTGACAAGACAGAAACGCTGTGGAGGCTGAAGACCGAAGAGAGCGCCAGCTCTATTGGCTAAGCTATTGCCAAGTGGCAGAATTGGGGGCTGCGCAAGGCCAATCCATTATTACTGACCCGGCTGCCAAAACCGTTCAAGGTCAACGCCGCCGGTGGAGCCTGTTCGAAACGGCCCCACACACGTGACCGCACCCTGCCGGCGAAACAGCCAAGCAACGGGCCTAGTTGAAGTATTTGGTCTGCACAGAAATCGATGTCTCACCCTTAACCCGCACCACCACTTGCTCGAACGAGGGAATCCCGAAGATCAGCCGAGGGTTACGAGAGAAGCCAATGCCTTCGGTTGGCAGCAAACCCGTCCTCTCCGTTTTTCCGTCCTCATTTTCGTCGTGCAGCAGCATCACCGCATAACTGCCGGCGGGCAGTTCGCGAGCAAAGGTTACCGAACCTTGCTTGGCCTTTGTACTGCCCAGAATGCTACAGGCGGCTTCTTCGCCAATCGCTTGATCAAACTCGTCCTGCTGGCAGATGATGTACTGGATCACACCGTTGCTGTTACGGACATCCTCCACAGTCACGGTAATGGACTGAGCCGTTGCTGAGACTGCAAGAAACAGCAGGAAAAATGTGAGAACTAGGCGTGGCAGATGGGTCATTTTCGTTACTCAGGCTCTGGATCTAGGCTGACAAAGTCGTCGTCGATCATGCTGTTATATTTATTTCGCGTGCCGTTACAGAATTTAATGACCTTAAATTGCATCATTGAACCTGAAAAAGCAGGCCCCAGCTGCAACTGCGCGAACGGGCTTAACGAGAACCGACGAAACATCAAATGTGGGCGCAGGAATTGTATCGGGAGCCGATGGACTGCGCCGCCCTCGGGCAGC
>PAHJ01000160.1 GCA_002705565.1 Geminicoccus sp.
CGGGCTTGGCTCGTTTAGCCATCATCCTGCTCCTTTTCTAAGGAGCCAATCCTAACTCAAAACATGGACCACTTTTTCAGGGGCACACCACCAGCCAGATCCGAGACCAAGCCTTCCTGCGGGCAAACAGGATCCCCACAAAGCCTTTCGAGATCACGGACTTGACCGCGGGCTATGGTTTGCTGTCCCTTCACGGGCCTAAGTCGCGGGAGATCCTCCAGTCCATCAGCTCCGACACTCTTTCGAACGAGGCCTTGCCCTTTGGTGCGGCGAAGGAGATCGATCTGGCGCACGCGAGGGGCTGGGTCATTCGACGCTCCTTCGTTGGCGAGTTGGGCTATGAAATGCTGGTTTCTACGGAGTTTGTCGGCCATCTGCACGAAGCGCTGCTGCAGGCCGGTGAACCTCATGGCCTGCGCCATATGGGTATGTTCGCGTTTAACGCGTGCCGTCTCGAAAAAGGCTTCCGCCATTTTGGGCACGACATTGGCGAAGACGATACGCCTTTCGAGGTTGGTCTGGGGTTTTGCGTTGATCTGACCAAGCCGCACTTCCTCGGCAAAGCGCGCCTCAGCCATCAGAAACAAACCCAAGGCCCCGCGCCTCAGTATCGCATCGCGTCGGTCAGAATGGAGGGTGTGAGGGCCGAGGAAGGGCCTTACCTTATCCATAACGAACCGGTGTGGCGCGACGACGAAATCGTCGGGTTCATCACCTCGGGCGATTGGGGCTTCAGGTTAGGCGCGATGGTGGGCCTTGCCAGCCTCTACGGAGAGGAGGGGGTCTCCCAGGCTTGGCTGGAAGAGGGTAACTTTGAGGTGCAAGTCGCGGGGCAGATGTATGCGCTGACCGTTCAACTCCAGCCGTTTTACGACGGTTCGGGCGAGAAGATGAGAAGCTGAAGCCTCAGATCAACGCGACCGCCCGATCCCAATCAGCCGACCTCGCAACCAGTTCGTGAAACTATCGATTACCATCACCATCGTGATGATAATCAGCGCAGCATAGGCGATGTCTTCCCAGTCTGTGCCGTTGGTTGCGTTGTTGAGGATTTGGAGGCCCAAGCCTGCCCCACAAACGGCGCCGATAACGGTTGCGCTCCGCACGTTACTTTCGAAGAAATAAAGTGTTTGGCTCACAAAAACCGGAAGGACTTGTGGGATGATCCCGTAACGCCGGACCATCATCTCAGAAGCGCCTGTTGACTGCACGCCTTCGGGCTGTTTGCTGTCAATGTTCTCGATGGCTTCGGCCATGAGTTTACCGAGTGTTCCGGTTTCGACGACCGCAAAGGCACTGATGCCCGACAGCATGCCTTGCCCAAAGCCACCCCGGATGAAGATCAGAGCCCAGAAGAGATGATCGATGGCACGGATCAAGTCCATGAAGCGCTTGAGCAAGAAGCTGACAAAGACATTTGAGATGTTCTGTGCAGCGGGAAATGCGAGGATTGCGGCAAGGAATGCTGCGATGATCAGCCCACAGTAAGCCATGGCCAAAGACTGCAATGCCTTGTCATACACTTCCTTGTGCTTCCAATCGTCGTTGTTCAGGAAACTGTGCCACGCATAGCGCCACGGCGCGACGTCGAGCCGAAGCGTGTCGCGCAAGCCATTGGCGTTGCGGACATATTTGCTGATCTCTCGGGTCTCATTACTGCGCATGAAGGCCCAGAATTCTGCGCCTGTCATCTCGGTGAGTTCGTGACCCTCGCCGAACCAGAAGTACTCCCACCCGAGCCGACGGTTTTTGATCCGCACGCCGCCTTTGGTTATTTTGAGCTGACTGCCATTGGTAAAGCGGATTTGGGCGTTTAGCAGGTCCGTACCATTGCCCTTGAACTTCGGTTTGTAGGTAAAGGGATGCCCGCTTACCTGATTGTCGGGGCCTTGGGTCGCTGGAGTCACCAGCGCAGCGAAGGTTCCATTTTCGTCGAGACCAAAGCGCGCGATGACCTCATCATTCAGTGAAAACGTCAGTTCTCCATCGGGCTTGATGATCACATCGTACTTGTTGTGGATCACAGCCGTGATGGTCTGGCTATCTGGGTCGAAGGCTGACCATTGACGGTGAAACTTGGTCTGCTCGGGCCGACGATAGTTGATGTTCAACTCTTCGATATAGGAATAGAAATCGAGCGTGGCACTGCGGAAGTTATCCTGCCGAAAGTCGCGAGCAGCATGTTGCAGCCCCATGGCGAAGAAGCTGATCAGAAGATAGATCGACAGGCCACCAAGCAGGACAAAACTTGCATAGCGACGGTACCAAGGCGCATCAAAAATTGCCGGGTGCGCCTCACGGAGGCGGGCCGCGGTGACTGGGTCAGTGGTCATCATGGTCCGTCAATTCCCCATCTGAGCGCCAATAAGGCGCTTACGCAGGCGTAGACTGATCTGATCAATCAAGACGATCATCAGCACCAGCAGGAGCAGCAAGAAGATAAGCGCGATGCCGTTATCTCGGCTCTCAGCAACTTTAAGGTCCTGTCCGAAGCCCGTACCCCCGACAAAACCAAGGATGGCCGAGGCACGAATATTGATTTCGACCCGCAGCGCGAAATAACTGAGCAGATTGGGCAGAACTTGTGGCATCAGGCCAAAGAAAATTCGCTGGACAAAGTTACCACCGCTGGCGGCAAGTCCTTCGAGCGGCTTCATGTCTGCGTTTTCAATCGCTTCAGCGAACAGCTTCCCCAAGGCACCGGTGGTGTGGAACGTAACGGCTGCGATAATGGGAACTAAAGAGCCGTTTGCGAAGGCGATGGCCAACACAAAGACGATGATCAACTCGGGGAAGGCACGGCAGACATCCAGCACCCGGCGCGCGGCAAAGTTCAGTCCGCGGTTCCCCGTGATGTTGCGGCTCGCAACAAGCGCCAGCATCAGTCCCAGTACGGCGCCGCCGAGGGTCGCAAACAGGGCGTAGTTCATTGTCTGGATCGCGTGCCAGACGTAGACAACCCATGCGGCTTTGGGTTGGTATTGGATCATTTGCAGGGCGCTGGCGCAGGGCAAAGCCGCCTCGGCCTCTCGGCGCTCCACCCGCTGCTGGCCCAGACCGTTGTCACCGGCGTAGAATATCGACGTTGCGGAAGCCTCCGATCCGCCGGTCGCGCCCTGTATTTCGCCTTTGGCGTGCGCCTCTTCCAGACGCTGTTCTGCGTAGCTTTGGCCCCAAGGACAGTATTGGACGCCTTCGCCTTCGAAAATCGTTGCATCGGCATCGGCGTCCCCAGCCTTGTAGGCGGGGAAAAAGAAGATTCGGCCCGGGTCGCTGATCGCGTCTTCCACCATTCGGATCAGATAGCCAAACAGCTGCTGTGCGATGTTCCGCACGTAAACGGCAAAATTGATCGGGTTAAAATAGAAGTGCCAGTCCCGCACCAGCACGACCTCCGCCCCACCCAGGCCAGTCTCAGCAGCAACCAGGTTTTTCAGGCGCTGGGGGTAGTCGTTCCGCTCGCCATACTGGTCTTCGAATTCCGGCGTGACGTAGGTCTCATACTCGATTTCTTCGCCCGTCGAACGCTGGACGAACACAATTTCGTGCGGCCAGGTATCGACAAACATTTTGCCCAGTCCACCGGCAGACCGATCGCTGGCGAACTGAAAACCGGTCACCAGAAACACGAGGATCAGGCCTGCGGACAACAGTGTGTAGATCAGCTGCAGTCGCTCTTGCGCCTTGAGCGCAGCTCTAACGCTGTTCAGGTTGGCATTCTGTGCAGTCATGGGGTTCATTCTCAATCAGCGTTCGGCCCAATCCCTGCAAAGGGCGCAGCAGTCGCGTGCGGGCCGGCACAGCATGGAAGACGTCAGAAATCGCCGGGATGGCGGGTCAAAGGCGGATGAAATCAAGGGCTGAGGCGCAGCAGGACTTCCCTGTTACAGAGAGACCTGCCACGCCCCACCAATCGGCGTTTAGCCGCCAAATGCACCACGGCGCATTTCTACGATGAACTCGTAGTTGCTGTGGTCAGCACGCGCGTAGCCGCTGATCTCGTTGCCGTAGATCGCCATGCAATCTGGATCTTCTTCTGCGAAGTTCAGGAAAGACGTGCGAACAGCTTCCTTAACTTCGGTTGGAAGCGCCTGACGCACAGTCAGTGGGCCTTCAGGGATTTCGTCCGAACGCCAGATTGGCTTCATTTCGGAGATGTCGATCAGGCCGTTGTCGAGCGTACGACGCAGACCGCCACGGGTGTAGCCATCTTCGAAGTTGCCCTGACCGGAAATCCAAGTGCCGGACGCATCAAAGTCGCCATTGTAGACACCGACGATGGACTGCTCGTGACCACCAGAGAAGCCAACTTCCGAGAAGTACTCTTCAGGGTCGATGCCCATCATGCGGAACGAAACGGTTGGAACCAGCGTGCCGGAGGTCGAGTCTGGATCGCCGAAGTAGAAAGAGCGGCCTTCCAGGTCAGCAAAGCTGTCGATGCCAGAATCCGCGCGAACCAGAATTTCGGAGTAGTAGCCAGTAGAACCGTCCATCTGCTTGGTCACGGCCATAGGCTCCACAGCATTGGAGTCAGTCAGGAAGACGCGTGCGTAACCGGAAGCGCCCAGCTCAGACATGTCCACGGTGCCGCCCAGGAAGCCTTCAAGAACGCCAGCGTAGTCGGCTGCAGTACGCATGTTCACCGGAACGCCAAGCACCTTTTCAAGACGAACGCCCAGACATTCCTGGCGGCGGTTCTGGTCTTCAACGTTCTCGCCGCCCAGCGCGGTGAAGTTAAACTCGGTAACACCGTAGTCAGCGGCGTTGATGTAGTAGGATTCAGCGGAAGCCGCCGATGCTGCTACCAAAGTCACAGCAAGGGTGCTAATTCTGATAAGTGCTTTCATTGATCCATTCCCTAGAATCGGTTTGAAGGTGCAGACCGGTTCTGACTTTTGTCCCCCGGTCGGAGCCCGCAGCTTGCCCAAACAGGCTGCGGGTTTTCGTTTCCCTGTCGCTTTAAAGTGCGTGTCTAGCCAACTGCGGAGTTGGCCAGAGGCACAACGGTTCTTGCGTTGGACAGGGGAAATTTGGTTCCCAAATCGGTGGACGTTATTGACTCATCCAGAGCCTCTTTGATGCCGTCTACCCCATAGATTTCCTGCGCGGCTTCCATGGTCAGTTCATCCGGCGAGCCATCAAAGACCACGGAGCCTTGGGCCATTCCAATGATCCGGTCACAGAAGGCCCGCGCCGTGTCGAGCGTATGAAGATTGCAGATCACCGTGAGCCCATCGCGCTGGTTGATGTCACGCAGGGTCTGCATCACAATTTTCGCGTTGTGGGGATCGAGCGAGGCAATGGGCTCGTCCGCGAGCATAATTTTCGGGTTCTGCATCAAGGCGCGGGCAATAGCGACCCGCTGCTGCTGGCCGCCAGAGAGTTCATCGGCGCGCTTGAGAACGGTCTGCACCATGTCCAGCCTTTCCAGACTTTGGATAGCGGCGACTTTTTCCTCTTCCGACCACAGCCCCAACAATGAAGTCAGTGAATTGTGGTAGTTAAGACGGCCAAGCAGGACGTTGTTCAACACACTCAGGCGCGGGACAAGGTTGAACTGCTGAAAGATCATCGCGCATTCGCGCATCCATCGACGGCGATCCCGACCGCGCAGTTTCAGAACATCGCGACCGTCAAAAACGATCTCACCACCCGAAGCACTGCTCAACAAGTTGATGAGGCGAAGTAAAGTCGACTTACCTGCGCCTGAACGTCCAATGATGCCGACCATTTGTCCCGCTGGGATCTCTAGGCTGACTTGATCAACCGCTACAGTTTCATTGAAGTTCTTGGTCACTGACTTGAGCTGAAGCACGTTAGAAACCCGCTAGAAAGTTCTTGTTATCAGCTGCTGTAAGGGTGATTTATGACTCATATGTTACGCGAAAATAGTGACCTGTGGGTGTTTGATTAGACCTGCTCTGCAGCCTTGTTGAAGGGGTCAATTTAAGGTCTAGATTGTCATTTGGTCGTCATCTTCACGGTGCTACAAGTCGAGATGTTTATTCGAAATGCGCGCATTCTCGTCGATCCGGAAGCGGGTCTTTGGTCGGACGAATTGCATTGGCAGGACGGCGCAATTGTAGACGCTTCTTCTTCAGACAAAGGGGACCGGCAAGCCTTTGATGGCGGCGGTGATCTGTTCATCCCCGGGGTGATTGATCTGCACACGGACGCGCTAGAAGGGCGGCTGATGCCACGTCCCGGCGTTGATTGGCCGGGACGCGCGGCCATGCTCGCCCATGACAGTGATGTTATCGGCGCAGGCGTTACCACGAGTTTCAACGCTGTGGCCATCGGCACGTCGTCCCGTAAGCCTGAACGCATGGCGCTGATCGAGCCCTTTGTGCAGGCCGTTCAAAGCGCGCGGGCAGAGAAAGTGCTGCGAGCGGATCACCGGCTGCATTTTCGCTGTGAAGTCACCGACCCCCTGATGCCAGAGACCCTCGAAGCCTTGCTTGAGCGCGTTCACCCGGATGCCATGAGCATCATGGATCACGCGCCGGGCAAGCGACAGGTGCGAGACGTGGAGGACATGGTGCAATGGATGGTGGCGAGACGGGGTGAGACTGCTGACCGCGCCCGCGCCTTTGCCGCCGACTTTATTCGTGAGAGCGAAGAGAACGGGGCTGCCCGCAGCCTGTTGGTTGCAGAGCACGCGCGCGGGCTGGGTATCGCGCTGGCCACTCACGACGATGAAACACCCGAGCACGTTGCCTTTGCCAATGCCATCGGCGCGCACTATGCCGAGTTCCCCGTTACACGGCTTGCTGCCGAGGCCGCTGTGGCCAGTGGCTTACCCACAACCATGGGCGCACCCAATGTCGTCAGAGGGCAAAGCTCGGGCGGCAATGTAGACGCCCGCTCACTGATCCATGAGGGTTTGGTTACGGCGCTTCTCAGTGACTACGTGCCCAGCTCACAACTCCACGCCGTTGCACGTCTGATTAACGAAGGACTGGACGAAGCGCGTGCTGTCAGCTTGGTCACCGATGGCCCCGCCGCACTAGCAAGGCTCAGCGATAGGGGCAAACTGTTGCCCGGAAAACGCGCCGACTTCGTGCGCCTCTCCCTGCGCGGCGGGTTTGCGCAGGTCAAAGGCGTCTGGGTCGCCGGTCACCCCGTTTGTGGGATGCCCCAATGATGACAATCCAACCTCCTTTGGCCGTTGAACCCTCAATCCACCCGAGCGCCACGGTCGAGCGGTCGCGGCTGGGGAAATATACCGAGGTGGGCCAGTTGACGGCCTTGGTAGACGTGGACTTTGGCGATTATTCCTACGTTCAGCACTTTGCTGATCTTATGATGACGGACGTTGGCAAGTTCGTTTCCATCGCAAACAACGTTCGCATCAACGCCAGCAATCACCCCTCTTGGCGGACAAGCCAGCACCATTTTCAGTACCGCGCGAGCAAGTACGGTATGGGTGAGGATGATGAGGCTTTCTTTGATTGGCGGCGCGCAAACAGCTGCCGTATCGGACATGACGTCTGGCTGGGTCATGGCGCCCTTATTTTGCCCGGTCGAACGGTCGGGGTGGGCGCTGTGGTTGGGGCAGGGGCTGTTGTGACGAAGGATGTCGCACCTTACACCATTGTGGCCGGCAACCCTGCCACGGTGATCCGTCCGCGCTACGAGCATGCCGGAACGGGTGAAGCCATGCAGGCGCTGGCTTGGTGGGATTGGCCACACGAGAAAATTGCGCAGGCAATGCCTGACTTTCAGGCGCTCAGCCCTGAAGCGTTCATCGAGAAATGGAGTTAGGTGCGGTCATGCGGGGTCGTCTTTTCTTACTCGTTGGGCCCAGTGGTGTCGGCAAGGACAGTGTGCTCAATGCCTTGCGTGACCGAGCGCCTGCCGGACTGCACTTTGTCCGGCGGGTGATCACCCGACCCCGGACCGATGACAGCGAAGACTTCGAGCCCTTAGCGCCGGAAGATTTTGACCCTGCCGATTTTACTCTGAGTTGGCCAGCGCATGGGCTGCACTATGGGCTGCGTCATCAAAGCTTTGAGCCCTTGGCGCGGGGCGATAACTTGATCCTCAATGCATCTCGCAAGGCCATCCCGGCATTTGAGGACCGGTTTGATCCTGTGACTGTCATCAGTCTGACAGCTCCGCCAGAAATACTGACCCAGCGCCTCACCAAGCGGGGCCGCGAGACGCCTGAAGACATCAGCAATCGCCTGATCCGTGCCGTGCCGATCGAAACCCGCCGTGCCCCCGTTCTGACAATCGACAACAGCGGCGCTTTGAGCAATGCGGTGGATCAGTTAGCCAAGGCGGTGATGCGCAATCCGCACGAAGGGTGAGTCGCGGTCGGGCTGGAAGAAGAGCCCCAGATGATCGAGCCGCACAGGCTGCTTAACAGTTTGAGCAAAGAGATCTTCGAGAAAGGCCTGAAATACAGGGTCTGCGGCCCCCGAGAGGGTCATGTGGAAGGCAAAGGCTTCTCCCACATAAGGATAGCCGAAGCGATCGAGGTTTGACCGTTCGACGTCTGATAGCTGCTCTGGCTTTCGCCTGGCACGGTCGCTGGCGTTCAGCGGCGCACGAAAGGACTCAAAGCCACGGACGATCGCGAAGGCCAAGGCTTGCAAGTCGTTGTGACGCTCACAGGTTAGCGCAAGAAATCGCTCCTGTACCCGCTGGACGCCGAGGTCCGGCAGATCAACTGCGCGGTGCCGTTTGCAAAACCTTTCCAGCGTTTCCTGCAGTTGGGTCTCCCCCTTTCCATCGGCCAGCTCAAAGGGTGCTTTCAAGGTCGCATGAAAACCATAGTGGCGCGGAAAGGCCGCAAGGCGACGGTGTTCGGTTCCGTCTCGAAGACCGAACACGGGCCCAGCGTTACTCTCACGGCCATCTGGGCAGCGCTTCAACGCCTGTTCGCCAAAGACTGCTAATGGGCTTTGGTCCGCAGGGGAGAAGTAAAGGGCATAGCGCGGCTTAGACATCAGGACACCCGCCGCCCTCTTACAAAGGTCGCCTGGACAAAGGGTGTGCTGTCCGCCACCCGAACGCGCAGCACGTCCGCCCGTTTGCCCAACGCCAGAACGCCCCGATCGTCGAGCCCAACCATGCGCGCCGGGTTCTGCGTGACAGTCTTGAGCGTGTCATACAAAGGCAAATCCAACCGCTCGGCCATCAGGAACGGGGCCTGCAGCAAAGAGCTTGGGACGTAGTCCGAGCTGAGAGCATCGAGCACGCCGGCGCTTGCTAGTTCTTCCATGGCCACGTTGCCCGAGTGACTGCCACCGCGCACCACGTTCGGGGCGCCTCCGATGGTCGTCATGCCACGCGCGTGGGCACGCTGTGCAGCGGCAAGGGAGCAAGGAAACTCACTGATCGCAATACCGGCATCTGCGCTCTGGTCGATGTCATCGATCGTGGTGTCGTCGTGGGTCGCAAGCGTAACACTTTCGCTCGCGAAGAGGTCAAGTACGGCCCGCCAGTTTGCAGGTGTGCTGGAGCTGCCCTTCTCGATCCTCAGCCGAATGGTGCGTTCGACTTCCTGCGGTGCAAGACCTGTCCGGCTCATATAGGTTCGCAGCGCCTCGACATCACGCCACTGGCGCTGGCCTGGCGTGTGATCCATCAGGCTGACAAGGTCAGCCTTGTGCGCCTTGGCTACTGGTTCCAGTGTCTCCATCAGCCGGGGATCGCTCAACTCACATCGCAGATGAAGCCGATGTTCAACGCGAAAGATCCCGAGCGCGCTTGCCCGTTGGACCGCGCCAACCATCTCGGCAAACAGCTCCCGGCGTGGGCTGTTTTCGCCATCGTAGTCACCCACGCTAAGCGCGTCATAAACGGTGGTAATCCCTGCACCTGCAATCTCGCTGTCATGGGCCATAACGGCGGCGATTGCATTAGGCCAATAGGCACGGGGACGGGGGACAAAGTGGCGCTCAACGTTGTCAGTGTGAAGTTCGACCAGGCCCGGCAGCACGTAGTCACCTCCGCAGTCGATGGCCGAGGGAAGTTTGCTGGTGCCACTGTCCATTTGCGCGATGGTACCGTCACCGCCGAGCACGATGGTTCCGTCCAGGATCGCGTCCTCAAGCACCAGTTTGGCGTTGGTCAGAATGATGTCATTGGTGCTGCTGCTCATGGTGCCTTGAATCCGCTTACGTCAATTTCTCGATCACATACCCGCTCTCGGGCGGCGGCATCATGGAAGATGCCAAGAATGGCGGCTCCGCGCGCCTTGGCCTCTTCTATCAGTGCCAGAACGGTGTCGCGATTGGTGCCGTCGAGGCTGGCCGTTGGCTCATCCACAAGCAGGACCGGGAAATGGTGAGCAAAGCCGCGCGCGATATTAACCCGCTGCTGCTCCCCTCCCGAAAAGGTCAGGGGAGAGAGCTGCCACAGCGCTTCGGGAATACGCAAGCGGGCAAGCAAGTCACTGGCCCGTTCGTGCGCCTGTGTTTCTGGTGTGCCGACGCGCAGCAAAGGCTCCGCCACGACATCCAGCGTGGAGACACGAGGTACCACGCGCAGAAACTGACTGACGTAGCCAAGCGTATGCCGTCGCAAGGCAATGATCTCGCGCGGGCTGGCATGGACGACATCGACGCCGCCGACCGTAATCTGACCACTGGCGGCGAGGTAGTTGCCGTAGATCATCCGCATGAGGGTCGACTTCCCGCTGCCAGAAACGCCGGTCAGCGCGACGCACTCGCCGGACTGCACAGCCAAATTGGCCCGTGAGACCACTTCGATTACTGCGCTGTTTTGATTGTGGAGTGTGAACGTCTTGGAGACATTTTCGACGTGGATCATGGCATGAGAACCGAGCTGACAAGGAGTTGGGTATAAGGGTGCTGAGGGTCATCGAGGACTTGATCCGTCAAACCTTGCTCAACAACTGATCCACCCCTCATCACCATCAGCCGATCAGCGAGCAAACGGACCACTGCGAGATCGTGGGTGACGATGATGGCGCTTAGCCCGAGCTCTCGCACAAGGCTGCGCAGCAAGTCGAGCAAGCGCGCCTGCACAGATACGTCGAGACCACCGGTGGGTTCATCCATGAAGATCAATCGAGGGTGGGTCACGAGGTTTCGTGCAATCTGGAGACGTTGCTGCATGCCGCCTGAAAAGGTGCTGGGCCGGTCGTCAATGCGCGCCGTGCTGATCTCGACCCGCTCCAGCCATTCGCTCGCGCTGTTGCGGATGTCGCCATAGTGCCGCGCCCCAATGGCCATTAGCCGTTCGCCCACGTTGCCGCCAGCGGACACGCTCAGTCGCAGACCATCGCGCGGGTTCTGATGCACAAAGGCCCACTCGGTCCGGCGCAGCTTGCGCAATTCAGGTTCGGTCATCGCTTGCGTGCTTTTCATGCCCTCATCTTGAGTGCGGTACAGAACGTCGCCTTCACTGGGTTCAAGCTGGCCGCTGATGCAGTTCAGCAGCGTCGATTTTCCTGACCCGCTTTCACCAACAATACCCAGCACTTCGCCCGGCCAGAGATCAAAGCTGACGTCGCGGCAGCCCACGTGCGTGCCGTAGGACTTACTCAGCCCAGAGGCTGCGAACAGCGGTTCATCCTGCATCATTTCCCGTCTCCTGGTTGGCTTGCTGCCGTTCATTGCAGTAATCGGTGTCCGAGCAGACGAACATCCGCCCGCCTTCATCGTCGATAATGACCTCATCGAGATAGGTATGGAGAGCACCACACAGCGCACACTGGTGCTCGGCACGTGCAGCGACAAAGGGGTAATCCTCGAAGTCCAGGCTCCTTACCCGCGTATACGGCGGTACGGCATAAATTCGCTGTTCCCGCCCGGCACCAAAGAGCTGCAAGGCCGGGGCGTTATCGAGTTTGGGGTTGTCGAACTTTGGAATGGGCGAAGGATCGAAGACGTGTCTGCCATTCACCTCAGCCGGATAAGCGTAACTGGTCGCAATCTCGCCGTGCTGGCTGATGTCTTCATAGAGTTTGACATGCATCAAGCCGTATTCACTGAGCGCGTGCATCTTCCGCGTCTCCGTCTCGCGGGGTTCAAGAAACCGCAATGGCTCGGGTATCGGCACTTGATAGACCAAAATCTGACCCTCAGACAGCGGATGTTCCGGAATGCGGTGGCGCGTTTGGATCAGCGTTGCTTCGGCTGTGCGCTCCGTCAGGGCAACCCCGGCCGTGCGCTCGAAGAACTTGCGGATTGAAATTGCATTCGTGGTGTCATCGGCACCCTGATCGATCACTTTGACCCGGTCATCAGGCACCATACAGGCTGCCGAAACCTGAACTCCTCCTGTACCCCAGCCATAGGGCATGGGCATTTCGCGGCTGGCGAAGGGGACTTGGTAGCCGGGGATCGCAACCCCTTTGAGCAGCGCACGTCGGATCATGCGCTTGGTGTGTTCATCGAGGTAGGCGAAGTTATAGTGTTCGCGGACCAGGGTGCTCATGCTGTATCCCCCTGTGATGGTGTCGCGTCTTCCGCGTGCATGCGACGGAGCCGGCGAACGAGCTCGGCTTCAGACTGAAAGTCGACGTAGTGGGGAAGCTTGATATGCTCGACGAAGCCTGTCGCCTGAATGTTATCGCCGTGCATGATGACAAACTCTTCGTTCTGCGCAGGTGCGCCGAGGTTATCTTCCCCCAACTCCTCCCACCGCAGCGCTCGGTCGCAGAGCGCCATGCTGATGGCCTTGCGCTCCGCCTGTCCAAAGACCAATCCATAGCCGCGCGTGAATTGGGCGGGCTCGGTCTTTGAGCCCTGAAACTGGTTGACGGTTTCGCATTCGCTGACTTCGATCTCAGCGATTTCGATGGAAAAGCCCAGCTCTGGAATTTCCATCTCTACGGCCACGACGCCAATCCGCAGTTCTCCGACAAAGGGGTGATTGCGCGCGTAGCCCCGCTGGGTGGAGTAAGCCAATCCAAGCAAAAAGCCCTCATCCGAGCGGGTCAGTGCCTGAAGCCGCAAGGCGCGCCCGGCGGGAAAGGACACCGGCTCGCGGGTTAGGTCTGGCGGCGTTGCATCGCCTGTTGGTTCGGGCTGAAGCAATCCTTCGTCATCAAGGAAGTCGCTGATCCTTGGCTTTCGACCCGTCGATGACGTGGCTTGGCTTTGCAGCTTAGCTTGCAGCGCAGCCGGGACTTCACCGTCAGCGGCCAGCGCAAAGTCAAGCAGCCGGTGGGTGTAGTCAAACGTTGGCCCGAGCACCTGACCGCCCGGTACGTCCTTGAAAGTCGCCGAAATCCTGCGAAGACAGTTCATTGCGCCGGTATCAATCGGCTTGCTGGTGCCAAAGCGCGGCAGCGTGGTGCGATAGGCGCGCAGCAGGAAAATTGCTTCGATCAGATCGCCCCGAGCCTGCTTAATGGCCAATGCCGCCAACTCACGATCATAAATGGCACCCTCTGCCATGACTCGACTGGTCGCCAATGTCAGTTGTTCGCTGACCTGCTGTGTCTGCAGCGGCGCAAGATCCCGGTCGCCCCGGCGGAGGTCTGCCAACCAGCGGTGTGCGTTGTCGATGGCGGCTTCACCGCCCTTAACCGCGACATACATCAGCCAGCCTCCACCAAGGTTGAGCGGGGCAGGGCGGCGATGGCTTCCCCAAAGCAGAAAAAGAAATCAACCCCCTGCGGATACAGCCGGTGATTGGCCTGCAAAGCCGGCAGCCAGTGCTGCGGCAGGCTCAGGGCAGTGCTCGTTGCAATCCCCGGTCCGGTCAGGCGAAGTCCTTCATTCATCAAGTGTTCTGTCTCGATCAGCAGGGTGGTGGACCGGTCAGGATAGTCATCGCTGCCCAGCGCAAATCTCCCGACCTCCCCAAGACTGTCCCAGGATCCAGCAGCAAACACGGCCTCGGCGGGGTTATTGGTCAGCGGCGCACCCAAATGGAAGGCGATCCAATCCTTCAGAGCCGGAGTAGCGTGACTTGCTGCGAGGAATAGCGGTGTTGTACTGTCGCACAGGGTCAGCAGCGCGGTTGCCATGGACACCGACGCTGGAGCAGGGGCTTTGGCTGCTGCCAAACGACCGATCAAGCCAGGCCGAGCCATGACATCCAGCAAAGTCCGGAAGGCGTAGGCGCTGTCGATGCTCGCATCGGCAAAGCCGCCGCTCAGCGCCTCTGACGAAGCGGTTGGCTGGGTCGTTGGGTTTGGGGCGCTCAAGGGACCGCTCATGCTTCTTCTCCCCGAACCAGCGTGTAAAACTCGACCTTAGTCGCGTCGGCTTTGGCTGCCGTCCGCGTCCGCTTTTCCTCAGCATCGGCTTCAAGCGGGGCGATAATGCCGGTGTGGATGCGGTTGGCAGTTTCAACCTCGCTTTGAAGCAGGGCGTCACAGAGTGCAGCAATCCGTGCCTTGTTTTTATCGCGACCTTGAACGTAGGCGTGCCCTACCAGCGCGTCGATTTGCACAGAGCAGCGGGTAACACTCACTTCGCCGAGGTTGAAGGCCGCGCCTGTTCCCCCGGCCCGGCCTTGAACCATCGCCGTGCCAATTTCCGGTGCGCGCAGCCACGTCATCCTGCGTTCTTCGCCGCGCTCTGCCGCCTCCCAAAGGGCCAAAAGCCGGTCGGGCTGTGCCTTGGCGAGCACGCTCATCCATTGCTGTCGTGTCGGGGGGGCAGACGCTTGTTCAGACACTGGTGTTTCCCTCATGCTTGCTGGCCAATATGTCTATTTGTATAGACAAATAATGACTGAGGGGGTAAGCGTTATTTTTGACAGCTGTGTGACGACACACGCACATCTTGATACGCGAACCGGCAACCGAGACGACAGAATGGCGACGCGCTTTGTTTGGCAGCAAATAAAAGATCAACTGACGGACGACATTCGCGCTGATCGATACCCGGTCGGCCAGCGTCTCCCCACCGAGGCCCAGCTCGCTATCCGCTTTTCCGTGAACCGACACACCGTGCGCCGCGCCTTGGCTGAACTTTCGGCTGAAGGCTTAATTCGCGTGCGACAAGGAGCCGGAGCCGAAGTCATACAGCCGCGTTTGAATTACAACGTGGGTCAGCATACGCGGTTCACGGACAATGTTGCGGGGCTTCAGCGAAAGGGCGAAAAGCGGATCATTGTCTCGGAAACCCGGCCCGCAGAACCTCATATTGCCCGCACCCTAAATCTTCGTGCGGGGGCGTCCGTGCATCAGATTGAAACTCTGGCGGAGATCGATGGACAGCCCTTTGCTTACACGCGCAGTTCCTTCCCCGCAGCGCGCGTGCCGGGGCTGCGCGCCGCGTTTGCTGACACGCTTTCTGTTTCGGCGAGCCTGCAGGCTTGCAACGTTCCCGGCTACCGCCGCTTGTGGACTGAAGTTACCGCCGATTGGGTCGAGGGACCGATCGCGCGGCACTTGGGCGGGAGCGCGAGCGGGGATAGCACCACACTAGGCCGCGTGAACGTCCTTCACACCATCGCTCTCAACATTGAGGATACCGGTTCGGAACAAAGGGATAAGGGCAAGCCGGGGGCGGCAATCGAATACTGCGAAGCCTTCTTTCGTGCCGATCTCGCTACCCTTCGTGTCGAGCACTGATTTGCTGCGGTACCCACCCTAAGCCATGCCTGAGTGTGCTATCACCCAGCACGCAAATCGCAGGACATTGTTTCAAACCGGAGCAGGTTTTCAGGCAAGTATTCAACGCCGAGGCCGACGTCTGACGTGCAGGTCCACTTGCCCCCGTCTACGGGTTCTCCCCCTTCGAAAAATACAGAACGCAAGGGGTTATCATTGAAGTCGACTTCCAGCAGGCCATCGCCACCAACGGCGGCAAGCAGCTCTGCGGAGGCTCGGAGACCGATGCCTGTTCCCAAAAAATGCGGGCAGTAACGGCGTCCTGTGGTGTGCCCCTGAAAAAGTGGTCCATGTTTTGAGTTAGGATTGGCTCCTTAGAAAAGGAGCAGGATGATGGCTAAACGAGCCAAGCCCGAAGAGATTATTGCAAAGCTGAGAGAAGCCGAAGTTCGACTGAGCCAAGGCGAAAGCGTTGCCATGGCCTCGAAGTCGATCGATAACTGTAATCAGCGAGGCCGTGTATTCACGCGCAAGCCACGTTTCGACCGCAACGATGAGTTCGCGCGCTAGCCCCAACTCGATCANCCCGTNACCACGATCAACACAAGCGCCGTNTAATGGCGTCGAGACGGTCGTTGCTGGAGCTAACGCGGGAGGTGTCGGTTCACGCGATNGCTGCAAAACGATCGACATAATCGATATGGCCGTGACGGCGCTGTGTCGAGGTGGGCGGAGTGGGGCTAACGCGTGTGGTGTCGCTCTGCCGGTATCGCGGGATCTAAAGATTCACAGCTGAAATAATGCCGCCCCCGGTGTTTTTGCTTGAAGGGGGGGTATTGGACTGATTGGTACTGAGTTTCCCAAAAAGTGGGTACTATGTGGGTACTAGCCGATGCCGCTAGTAACTCGATATCATCACAAGTCATTGAAATCATTGGCGGACCATAGAGGATTCGAACCTCTGGCCTCTGCCTTCGGAGGGCAGCGCTCTATCCAGCTGAGCTAATGGTCCGGGCCAAGATGTGTGTCTATAACACCCTTCGGCGTGGCCCGCTATGGTTTGCCTGTGCATTGTGCGGAAGGGGTGTATCTGATTTTGGCATTCCTGCACTTGGAATGCACGGGTGTATTAAGGTACACACGCTGGCGCTGGCTAAAAACACCGAGGCTGGCGCTTCCGCGGCAATTTTCTTTAGGCGAGACCACCATGGCTCAAGATCGGGAAACCAAGATCGTAACTTCACGCACCATTTCTTGCGATGGCGGTGGGGGCGCTTTGGGGCATCCTCGGACGTTCTATACGATCGGTGAATCCGGTGAGGTGGTCTGTGGGTACTGCGGTCAGCGGTTTAGGCTTGATCCCAACGCCCCCGCGGATACAGGTCACTAAACCAGCCCCAGCCGGGCTGGACCTCTCGCGCCTCGCTAGGGCTGAGCCTGCTCCAGCGCAATCATATCGGCATCACTGACCGCAGGGCGGATCAGTTTGGCTTCAGTGCCGCCCTCACCATCACCGGTCAGCAGCACTTCGGCGGGCAAGGCCCGGCCATTGTAGTGGTTGGCGAGGACAGCGCAGTACGCGCCTGCGGTTAGAAACGCGACCTGCTCGCCTTCTGCCAACGGCGGCAACAGGCGCTGCTTGGCAAAAACATCCGTGCTTTCACAAATCGGACCGGCCAGTTCCTGGGGGACTGGCGCGGTGTTGGAGTGCTGCAGCGGCAGGATGTGGTGATAGGCGTCGTAGAGTGCCGGGCGCATCAGGTCATTCATGCCGGCGTTGAGCAGCAGAAAACGATGGTCGTAGCTTTCCTTGGTATAAACCACGTCTGCGATCATCACGCCGGCATTGCCCACAACGAAGCGCCCCGGCTCGACAATGGTCGGCAGGCCCAAGGGCGCGAGGTGCTCGACCGCTGCGGCGGCGAGATCGACCGGGTCGGGGCCGTCACCGTCTTCAGGCGCGTAGGGAATGCCCAAACCGCCGCCCATATCCAGCCGCTGCAGCTCGGTTCCAGTGCTGCTCAAGTGCCGGGTCAGGTCTGCCAGCCGTCTGTAGGCATCGTTGAAGGGCTGCATTTTGAACAGCTGACTACCGATGTGCATGGCCAGTGCTTCGAGCCGAACGTGGGGCAGTGTCTGCATCTGCTGTACCAGCGCCGGAATGTCGTCAAAGGGCAGGCCGAATTTGTTGCCGCGGGAGCCTGTTGTAATTTTTGCCAGCGTTTGCGCGTCGATGTCCGGGTTCACGCGCAGGGCGACCGGTGCGACTTTACCCATGCGCGCAGCAACAGCGTTCAAGGCTTCGAGTTCAGCCCAGCTTTCGACGTTGAATTGCAGAATGCCGGCAGCCAATCCGGCTTCCAGTTCAGCAGGCTGCTTGGCGACACCGGCGAACACGATCTTTTCCGGCGCGACACCGCCGGCCAGTGCGCGGCGTAGTTCGCCTGCGGATACCACGTCAGCCCCGACCCCGTGAGAGGCAACGTGGCGAATGACATGGGTGTTCATGTTGGCCTTAACGGCATAGCAAATCAGCGGGTTAAGCGCGGAAAACGCGTTTTGCAGGCGTTGGATTTGGCTGCTGATATGCGCGCCTGAATAAACGTACAGGGGCGAGCCAAAGCGCGCGGCAAGAGGGGCCAGCGGGGTCCCTGACAGGCAAAGCGCGCCGCTGTCATCGTAGGAGACGGGACCGAAAGGGACAGGACCCCGGGGAGCAGTTTCGGACATCAGGCAAACACTCGGTTGATGGCGGGCAGCAGCGCGACTGGGCGCGGCGCACCTTTGCGACCGCACGCACTCAGCAGCACAAGGACGGTAAGCAGGGCGAACAGGGAGCGGACGGCGGTCATTTGAGGCGCACTTTGGCCGCTGCGATAGCTTCACGGACGCGCACTGGTGCTGTGCCGCCAAAGGACTGGCGGGAGGCAACAGACGATTCGACGCTCAGCACATCGAAGATATCGGCGGTGATTGCGCTGTGGACTGACTGCAAATCGTCGAGTGCTAGCTCGTCGAGGCGACACCCTTTGATGTCGGCCAGCGCCACCAGGGCCCCGGTAACGTGATGGGCTTCGCGGAAGGGGAGATTGAGGCTGCGCACCAGCCAGTCGGCAAGGTCGGTGGCGGTGAGGTGTCCTTGCAGGCACGCGGCGCGCATGGCGTCGCGGTCAGGCTGGAAATCCTGCACAAGTCCGACGGCGGCGGCGAGGGACAGTTCGACAGCGTCTGCGGCGAGGAAGGTGACTTCCTTGTCTTCCTGCATGTCTTTGGAATAGGCGAGCGGCAGGCCCTTCATGGTCAGTAACAGCGACGTAAAGGCCCCAAAGATCCGACCGATTTTGGCGCGGAGCAGCTCGGCGGCATCCGGGTTTCGCTTCTGCGGCATGATTGACGAGCCGGTGGACCAGGCATCAGTAAAGCTGATGAAGCCAAAAGACGCTGATGACCAGACCACCATTTCCTCCGCCATACGCGACAGGTGCATGGCGAGGATCGAGGACGCAGCGAGGTACTCGAGCGCGAAATCGCGGGAAGAAACCGAGTCCAGTGAGTTCCGCGTCGGGCCGTCAAAGCCGAGCGCCTCAGCGGTCATTTCCCGGTCCAGCGGATACGGTGTTCCCGCCAGTGCAGCGGCACCCAACGGGCTTTGATTGAGGCGCACGCGGGCGTCAGCAAAGCGGCTGCGATCACGGCTGAACATCTCGACATAGGCCATCAGGTGGTGGCCCAGCGTCACGGGTTGCGCAGGCTGCAAGTGCGTAAAGCCGGGCAGGATTGTTTCCGCCTCAGCCTCAGCCCGGTCCAGCAATGCCAAAATCAGCGTCTTGAGGCCAGCATCCACGCGATCCATGGACTCGCGAACCCACAGCCGAAAGTCGGTTGCGACCTGATCATTCCGGGAGCGGCCCGTATGCAATCGACCCGCCGGTTCGCCAATGATCTCCCGCAGGCGGGCTTCGACGTTCATGTGGATGTCTTCGAGCTCTCGCCGGAATGTGAGAAGACCGTGTTGGATTTCTTCCGCTACTTTCGCCAAACCTTCGTCGATGGCCTCGGCGTCGGCTGGTGTGATGATGCCTTGCTCAGCCAGCATGCGGGCATGAGCGCGGGAGCCGCGAATGTCTTGGGTCGCCATGCGCTGATCAACGTCTATCGAGGCGTTGATGGCTTCCATGACGGCGTCAGGACCGCTGGTAAAGCGACCGCCCCACATGGCATTGGAAGAACCATCATCGGCGCTGCGCGTAGGAACGAAGAAAGTCAGGGTAGGACAAGTAAGCATGGAAAATAGCTATAGCGCCTCGCTTGATCGTCGCAACCTTCTAAAGCACGTTGGTGCAGCGGGTCTGGGCCTCGCTGCGGGCAGTTTAGGCGTCAACGGGGTCGCACAGGCCCAATCAACACCGCCACTTTTGGGGCGGTTTGGGCCCGGCGGGAGCTATATGGTCGCTGAACCCGGATTGCTGATGCCAGATCAGGTGGATTTGGGTGGTGGGTTCATGCAGCGCCTGGAATTCTATGATCGAAACGGGCGTCCTTTCGTCATGTCCGACTACCGCGGGAAGGTGACGCTGGTGCAGTTCTGGCACACGAACTGTCACGGCTGTCAGGCTGAAGTTCCCGCATTGGATAAACTCGCGGCGCGGCTGGAAGGACCAAAATTCGAGCTGCTGCCGATTGCGCTATCTGTTGATTCACAAGCCGATATCGACCGGTTTTATCAGCGGAAGGGCATCCGCAATCTCGAAGTCATGCGTGATCGCACGTCCTTCGTCTTCAACACCCTTGCCCCAACCCATCCACGGCTCAACGCCAAGGCTACGCCCACGACCATTCTGGTCGGTGCGGATGGCTTTGCCCGCGGCGCTTATGTTGGTGTGGCGGGCTGGGAAAGTCGGGATGGTCTGGCTTTGTTGAACTACTATATTGACCGCGCTTGAGGCCCCGCCTCAATCCCAATCAAGGATATTTTGCTCCATGAAGAACAAGCAGGACGCCCGGATGATGACAAGGCGAGGTGCTG
>PAHJ01000161.1 GCA_002705565.1 Geminicoccus sp.
TTCGAGCACGAAGGCATACCTGGATGGTGGTGTAGACCTGGTTGTGAGGCGCCACCTTGCTATGCAAGTGTCCGCGTCGTGCTTGTGCAGCTGCGCCTGCTGACACAGGCAACAACCTAAAAGTCTCACAAACCAGCTCTTTGACCACTGCAGCAAAATAGGACTGGCCACCCCGGGAGATGCTGGCATTCGGGTGAGCCGCAAGCGCTGGCGAATCACTGCGCAGCATGTGCTGGATGGAGGTGACCGTCCAATCTTTCAGCGCCGCTTGGCTCTCTTTCATGTCACCCGAGCGCTTCCAGTCTTTGAGAGTGTTGCGAACCAATTGCGAGAGGTCCTATCAGGGAGGCCGGGGGAAAGGCGACACGACGAGAATAAGGGGAAGGTTGCTGGTTGGCAGCACGCTCTCACGTTCAGTTCAACCCACGGTGCAAATTACAGTTTCGGTTCATGTTTCCGCCTCCAGGTCCTCGAGTGGTACCAGGTCATTGCATTTAATGCCATGGCCATGGCCATGGGATGCTCCATGCAACAGAAACACAAGGTGTGTATGTGTCTGTGTTCTTCCCCACCTTTTCCACCACCCACTGCTTCCCTCGCGACCCACGGTCTTGGCGTGCAGGGCATCGGCAGTGGGTGGTGAAGGGAATTCGCGCACCGATGCTGATGCCGCGTCGCCGTCGCCGTCACCGGGAAGAAGTCGCTTGCTTTCTGTGTCTTGATGCTGCATGAGCACGTGACACCTGCAGCAATCTCGCGTGTGTCACCCCGGAACCGCTGCTGCAAGGGAGACGCTGCTGCAAGGGAGAGCTTGGATCCTTGCCTCAAGCTTCCCTCGTGCACAAGCGCCACGCCCCTGGCGTACGAAACAACGAAACCGTAGAGGCTTCCGCAAAAAACCGCGCGCCGTTTCGATGCGACTTCGGAGGAGCATTTCACACCTAGGTTTCACATCCATAATAGTTCGGTCTAGTGTATTCTTCGCCAATACAACCCTCGAGCCGCCCACATGAAGATGGGGCGACCCGCCCCGAAGGGCGAATAGGCCAGGGCTACTCGAAGAAGAAGAAGACATAGAGATGTGTTAGCCCTCAGGCACATACGGGAAGAAGTCTTCAGCCCGGGAGGGCGGCTCTGCAGCGGGGATTCTTTTGTGTCGGCCTCACTATCGCGAGGCTCTTTCCGCAAAGGACACGCCTTGCACAGGGCCCTTTTCTCTCTCCGCAAAACAACGCGCCGATTGCACAGCGGCAAGGCGCGCACGGGGTGATCATCGCGCCCTAGATCGCCTCCCGCATGTGTTCCTCTGGCGAGTGCGCCGGTACGTCGCAAGGCCCCAAGCCCTGGCCCTGGTTCACCCAACCACGCAACCCAGCCACGCCGCGCGACACCTCCACCGCTTTCGTGGCGCAGAGACGGAGACGCACACCGAACTTATGGCGGCGCTGGAGGCGCAGCAACGAGCCGTGCCCGATGCGCGCGCGGAGGTGGGACGTTTGGAGGCGGAGGTACACGCAGCAGAGGCTGCATTCGCCAATGAGCAGGCGACGCGGCGGACACTGACGCGCGCAGCGATCCAGCACGCGTCGACCTTGACCGGCGATATGGAGGACAACGCCGAGCTCGTGGCGGTGCTGCGGGAGGAGAAGCGGGCCCTCCATGTTGCGCGCGCACACGTGCAGCAGGCCCAGTCGCGGCTACACGTGGCCATGGAGACACACGCTGAGGTAGAAGCGAAGCACAAGGCGCTCGTGCTCGTTGCCCTCAAGCGCGCGGAGAGCGCGTCGACCCTGCGCGTCCAGAAGCGACCGCGTGACGAGCCAAGCGGCGAGTCCAGCGGCACCCATGGCGTCAAGACGCGTCCGGCGGACAGCGCTGACGACACAGGTCACCCGCTTGCAGTGGTGCAGGCTGGCACCGGCTCCGTCGGCTCCGGATCGGCCTCGAGCGCCGCAGCTCCCACCACGGCCGGCGCGGTAGGGCCCGCCGCTCCCCCCGCCACGGTACTCACTGCCGCGAGCTGGCTTGGCGAGGTCGTCCACGCAACTCGCAATGCGTCGGTCGACCCGAAGCGCGCCGCCTTCGCCAGCCGTGTCTGGAACCCGAATCGCTCGTTCACTCCAGAGGCAACGCTACTCCAAGGCTTCCCTGCAGGCGAACCGCCAACCAGCTGGCCGCTCATACTCGCAGCCATTGTGGCCGAGCCCGCCCGCACAAAGGATGCGGAGGCGCTGCGCGCCACGAGCGTGGCACCGACGGGGTCCTCTCGCGTGCAGCAGACGCGCTGGCAGTGGACGGCCAACACAGACGAGCGCCAGGCCATACGAGCCACCGCACGCCTTTCATCACGCGCGCGCACCGACGCCTTCGGTGCGTGGCCGCAGGCGCTCGCGGGGATGCGAAACATGTTCATGCAGTCTGGCATCCCGGGCGCGCTGCACCTCACCATGATCGTCATCCCAGCCATGGGGTTGTGCGTGTGGCTCGCGATAGCCCTCATCCACGCGCGCTATGCGGCACGCGCAGCGCAGCGCGAAGAGCCTCGCTTGCTCGACACCTGCGGGGTGCTGGTCGAGCTGCACCAGCTGGTCGAGCCATTCTCCTCCGACGCATGCTTGGCCCAGACCGTCTGCAAGCTCGAGAGCGTGGATGCCCGCGCGTGGGACCAGGTCGACGGTGACGGGCGGCATTATGGGCAGGCGCTTGACGCGTGCGAGGTGCTGGCGGCGCACCTCAATGTGTACATACCCGTGTTTGTTCTCGCGCGGCTTGAGGACCACAGCGGATTCAACATCGCCTTGCTGTTCGTCGGCGACATCTCTGCACCGAACGCCTTTGGACCGCGCGGCGGCGCGGTGGTCACGTACGACGGCGGCCCGCGCGTGACGCACGTCGACTTGCTCGTGCCCGAGTGAGAAGGGCGTTCTGGTGCGGCTTTTGACACCCCACACGGCATCGCGGCGTGTGTGGATGTGGGCGCGTATGTGTGTGGGTGGGTGTAGTGGTGGTGAACGGGGAGGTGCCCGAGTGTGTGTGTGTGCGTGTCCGTGCGTGGGACAGGTGGGTCGAGCAGTTCCTCGCAGCGGACGCGGATCCGGACTTTACCGTGGTGCGAACTCGGCAAGACGCCGATGTGGTTGAGCTGCAACAGACAACCTAATAATTTTATTGAATTTAAAAATCAATGTGTGTCCAGTCTAGCCGAATATTTAGTGAAATCTCGGTACCTCGGAAGTGCACATGATTGAGCTTGTTGCTTGACTGCATGTTTGGTGGAAACAGGTTACCTCCTTGAAAAATTCTCGGAGGAGACATCTTGTTAACATGTTTTTAAGACTCTTTCGGTGCGACTCTTTGGTCTCGAGGTACAGTTGCAACTGTACCACCCCCCGAGGGTCGGCAGTCAGGCCGGTACAACAAACGCTGCAAAAAAAGAGTAAATTTACAGTCCTCCGTTTCCTCTCATATTTTTCACGAATAAAAAACGAATTCACACGACGACACGATCTCGACGCCGCGCTCGGAGCACGCGGCCTTCAGCTGCTGGTGGTTCTTGTCCTTGGTGTCCACGTAAATTTTCTTCAGCTTCGGCACCGCCCCGCTGCCGAGCGCGGCCGAGAGCGACTTGAGCCCCGCGTCGCCGATCTGGTTGCCGGCGAGCACGAGCCCCTCGAGCTTCGGCACCGCCCCGCTGCCGAGCGCGGCCGAGAGCGACTTGAGCCCCGCGTCGCCGATCTGGTTGCCGTTGAGCCAGAGCTGCTCGAGCTTCGACACTGCCCGGCTGCCGAGCGCGGCCGAGAGCGACTTGAGCCCCTCGTCGCCGATCTGGTTGTAGGCGAGGAAGAGCCCCGCCATCTTCGCCACTGGCCCGCTGCCGATGAGGTGCGCCAGCACCGCGGAGTCGTCGTCGGTCACGCCCTTCCACGGCCATTCCAGCACCGTCGCGCCGCGGATCTGCTCGAGCGACGAGCACACCTTCTTGAGGAACGCGTCCACGCGCTTCGCCTCGAAGATGGCATTTCGTGCGGCATCGCGTAGTTGTGTGCCAGAGATGGCAAATGCAAACAAGTCCCGCGGGAGCAGAGCCGAAGTAGCCACGTTTTCAAGGAGCTCAAAGGGCAGGTCGAGCAGCTCCTTAACATCGTCTTGTTGCGACACAGGGTCGCACAACGTCTTCTCGTTTTTGGTGTCCTCTCCCACGTCGTCCGCCATCTGCAGCTGCACCGGGGGGAGGAGCGGGGAGCGGGGTCAGCTTTCAGCAAAACGACAGCGCGCACACCAGCAAGCGTTCGCACGCCGCTTCGAAAAAAATGTGTTGGCTCGCCGGCGTCAGAAGTCGTTACCAAGCCTGAACATGAGCACAGAAGCATGTCGCTTCGACGAAAGCTCGCTCGCCCCGGGCATTGAGCCTTTTTGTGGCGGGCGCAGCGTGCGCTCGATGCAGATGGGCGACTTTCTACTTAGCCGGGCACTTCGCCTTTGCCCATGGCGTCCTGCACAGCGGTAACGGGTGCGCCACGTTCAGGCTCAACTACTTCGACGGTGATCTCATGGCCGTCGGCGTCTTCCCGGCGGACCTGGAGCTCGACAGCAGTATCTGCGCCGCCGCCGGGAAGCGGTGTGCGCTGGAGCTGGGAACATATGAACCCACATGCGAGGTCGTGTGCGACGGCGTGAGGTCCGGTGAGACCTGTCTCGCATTTCGGTCGGGCGACGAGGTGAGGGTGAAGGTGAAGTTCCTCAGCAAGACCGCGGCGCGCGTCACGCTGAGCCTCCATCGTGGCCTCAGCCTCCTGAATAAGTGGAGCAAGACGCTGCGGGGGGTGCCGGAGTGCGGGCTGCGCTTCGGTGTCGGGTTTGAGATGGAGGGCCAGGAAGCGACACTGCTGGAGTTGGACTACGACCCACAGACGCTTCGCGACGCGCTCGCCGACGCCGAGGCCGCCATCGCCGAACCCTCGCGTGCGGCGGCGGCGCTGGCGGCAATCGAGACCGCCCTCGCAGATGCCACCGAGGTCAGCAGCTCGAGCGACGCCCCTGAGGAGACATCTTGTTTAACATGTTTTTTTAACTAAGACTCTTCGGTGCGACTCTTTGGTCTCGAGGTACCACCCCCCCGGAGGGTCGGCAGTCAGGCCGGTACAACAAACGCTGCAAAAAAAAAGAGTAAATACAGTGCTCCGTTTCCTCTCATATTTTAACGAATGAGAAACGAATTCACGCTCACTTCCGTGCATGTAGTTCAGTTCTCTCGCAGACACCCAAACTGGTCCCTGGTGCAGCCACAAATCACAAAATACGGGCCTTACCTGCCCTGTGCTCGCGCCGCTACTTCAATCTTGTGGCGCAGCTCGGTGCGTGCAAGCTCGCATAGTGCGTTCGCCGAGTGCAAGCTTGCAGTCCAAGCTGTGGGTGACTTGCAATGCGCCTTGAAGAATTGCAGCATGTGCAGAGCGTCATCCAACTCACTGCACCAAGGTGGCCCATGCACAACACGCAATTCGAATCCGGGGTATTCACCGCGGTGATGGTATTCCCACGCGTTTCTCAAAGCAGCTTGCATCACGCCCCGTACCGACTGCGCCTTGGGAGCCGCATCCCTCGATGTGAAGTGGAGCAGTGAAAACGGGCCAGCACTCGCACGGCAGACGACGGCGCCTGACCACGATCCGTTCTGAAAGATGGGGACATACGAACAATTCGAGACAAGCAGTGCTCGCATATCTCGGGAATGCAGCAATGTCTTCCTGGCGTCTGCGACTGTCTCGGCGGCAGCCTGGGTATACCAAGACGACTGCAAGAAAATGCACCGCAGCCGTTTGCAGTGAGGTGCGAGCACATGCGGAAGTTGCTCCATGTAGAAGTCGACGAGGGGTGCGCTTAGTCGTGCACCGCTCCTGGAGGTGGCAAGCAAACAGGTCTCAAAAGGAACACAGAGGGACAAACGCAAAGCAAATTTTCCGAGCACCACACAGACAGTTGGCACCATGAGCACCGGGCGCACATGTGTGGGCAAACAAACACATTCCACTCCCGGATCAAGCATACCGGAGAAGATTAAGGTCAGCTCGAGTCAAAGGCGTTGGCAATATCGCTGTTGGCTGCAAGATTACGTCCGCCGAGGACATATTACGAGTATGCTGACTGTGCACACCAATTGGTGACTCCACACTGCGGTCAAAGTTCCGTGCAGGCCGTTTCAATTTACTGCGTTCAGGCTGACCCGCGGTATTGCTGGCCTGCGATATGTCGTCCAATTTCCATACACAGACGGTAGAATCGTCACAGCAGCAGGCCAAGAAGCGCGCGTTGTGGTTAAATGCAGTCATGCGTACCATGGTGATCCGTTTGTGTGGCAAGTTAAGAGTGCAACGCCGCCGTGCGGGACAATGATCAACGTCCCACAGGCTGATCTCGCCGCGTGCATTGCCTGTAGCGAGCCACCTGCAACTTGCGTCCATTTGAAACCGAAGATACCAATACTCGGCGTCACGCGTGTTGAAGGTGTTTAGCACCTCTGCCCGGTCATGCTCCTCACCTGAATCGTCTGCCTTCAGGCTCGGCGGCTGCCAAAGCTTCGCACACCCGGTCACATCACGCGAGAGAAGGAACTCTCCAACCCATCGCACGCAGTCGATCCAATCGTGCCGGTTGTCACTGCAGTGGATAGTGTGGACAGTTGCTCCAGGAAAATGCTCGATAACAGGTAGTGGTGCGTGGAGTGGTGGGGATGGTTGGGAGCAGTGCGACTCCTCCTTCTCTGCGGTCGCCGAGGCAACACGAGACTTCAACGCTTGACGATCAAGGTTCCACAGCTTCACGCAGCAGTCCGCGCCGCTCGAGGCGAGAGCCATTCCGTCGCGCCGCACATCGATGGAGAGTACAGCATCGCGATGTCCCTGCACGACCGGGGAAGGTGGCGGGTCTTCTTGCCTACCTCTCAGAATGGGGCGTTATTTTCACCTCGTGGCCAGCAAAGACCGCCACGCAATCGCGCGCGAGAATGTGCCAAAGTCGAACGGAACCATCTGCCGAAGCTGAGAACAGTAGCGCGTGCTGGCATGGATGGAAGCAGAGTTCATGCACCGCCCCGCCGTGTCCTTGCAACACTGTGTGCACATGCCCACGGTGGCAGTCCAGCACTCGGATGGTTCCCATCTTACCTGCAACTGCGAGGAGGGCGTGCGCGGTCCGTTCGTGCACGCCCCAAATGCAACAGTAAAACAGTTCAGCAGGATCTTCGTCCGCATACGCCTGCAGCGCTTCGAGACGGATTGATGATGAGGAAGCAACAGGGACAGTGTGGGTAGCTGGCGGTTGTCCATCGTTCTCCTCGAGGCGGTATATATTGATGCGGTTTGCCCCGACTGTTGCGAAGAGCGACAGGTGGGAGGCGTGGATCTGATTAAATGCCAGGCTGTAGATCGGGGCGCCGTGTGGCTCGGTCGTCCACAGACGCGACATCAAGCTCGTAGCCCCGTTGTGAGAGTTGTGAGAGTTTGTAGGGAGCGCAAACGAACAAACTCGTAGGGACCCTGGTCCCTTCACTCACTTCTGCTGACGGAATCAGTCTAGAGGGTTCCTCGCTGTGACCAACACACGGCAACCGCACCTACTCTCGGGCTGAAGACCTCAAATGCAGGAGGACTGGGACACAAACTGCATTGCATGTTGCAGTGCACCGCGTGTGGTGCGCCTCCGGCCATGTGGGCACGCGCTTTACTGCGGCATCTGCACGATCAGGGCCTTCAAGCCTGGCGCACACCTGGAATGTGCTACATGCACGGCAGTAGTGATGCAACTTGAGTACGGTGGTGAACTGCCGCCGTCGGTTACCCGCATGCCAACTGATCCGCAGCCGACGCTGGCGAACGCGGTGACGAGCACGCCGCTCGAGTTCCTCACCGCACGCGCGGCGTCGGGTGACGAAGTTATGGCAGACGCGGCGCGTGCAAAGCTCGAAGGGGAGGAAGTCGAGGGTAGCGATGATGGCGGAGTGTACCTGGAAGAGGAGGAAGACGCCCTGATCCAGGCGGCACGCGACGGCGATTTAGATCGTGTGCAGTTATTGCTCCACCTCGACGCGGGAAATGCGGACCGCGATCCTGAAGTGAACATCAATGTGAACGCCACGGACGCGGATGAAGCCACGGCGCTTATGTGGGCGGTTCACGAAGGACACCCGCAAGTGGTAACGCTGCTGCTCGCCGCCGACGGCATCGATGTGAACGCGGTTGATGCGAGTGGCAAGACGGCGTTGATCTGCGCCGCACACCGAGGCCATGCGGAGGTGGTGACGCTGCTGCTCGGCGCCGACGGCATCGATGTGAACGCGGCTGATGCAAGTGGCGGCACTGCACTCATCTGCGCGGCGGACAAAGGCCAGACGGAGGTAGTGGCACTTTTGCTTGGTACCACCAGCATCGATGTGAACGCGGCTGATGTGAGTGGCTGCACCGCCCTTATATGCGCCGCATACCTAGGCCGCACGGAGGTGGTGACGCTGCTGGTCGCCGCCGAAGGTATCGATGTTAACGCGACGAATTCTCGGCGCAGGACGGCGCTGCAGTATGCGTCGGCCGAAGGCCATGCCGCTATCGTGGAGTTGCTCCGTCGAAGGCGCCCTCGGAACTGAGCCAGCTCGATATGGGCCTTGGCTCAATGTTTAGCACGGGGTGAGCACGCACGATTCTTTTGGGCCGGTTTTGGTGGCGAGTTCCCCGCTGTACATATCTGGCGGCGGCTTAGACGGTATTTAGAGCCCATCGGTCGACCCATGGCAATCACCGTCAAAATGCTTCTCCCGATTCCCGGCGTCGCGGCTGTCAGTTACGCGCATCCAGAACACCGCAAACGCTACCCGAGTCCGCGTGCAGACCCTCGTGATAGCATCGGGCCCGCTCGGGCGATCTCATAAATCTACAGGTACGAGAGAATGCCAAAGAATTCCGCCAATGATGAGAGAGGTGCACACCGGAGTGATGATTTAGAGACTTTTGAAGGCCGCCTTTTGCGTCGAAATTTTGGGTGGTGGGGACGTCTGAAGGACCACCCCGGAAATAAGAAACGGCATTGCTGGTCGAGTTGCACATTTCGCGATACTCATATGACCGGAAGGCACAATTCCACGCACCCACATGTATTCATAAGTTTACAACTGTGAGATTTGGTCAATTCACAAAATATTCAGGTAAAAACTTTAGGCAACCCTGGGACCAGGCCACCGCTTGCGGCAGTGCAGCC